>NZ_JASHIV010000003.1:0-447954 GCF_030733525.1 Bacillus sp. MMSF_3328
AGCCGGAACGCCGGCGGTGCTATCTTACACGGACCAGCATTTTTTTAGCGCGCTCATCCTGCAGCCAGCAGTCCACATGATGCTCACTGCTTAAACGGCTTTCAAACGGATAGACTTTTTCACAAACTTCCATTGCATAATCACATCTTGCTGCAAAAGGACAGCCCTGCGGCGGTGCGAACAAATCAGGGGGGGATCCAGGTATCGGCACAAGCTCCCCTTCTTCAGAATCAAGGCGCGGCACCGAGTTCAGCAGCCCTACTGTATAAGGATGCTGAGGACTATAGAAAATCTCCCTTCTTGTGCCTGCCTCAACGATCTTCCCGGCATACATAACTGCGACACGGTCAGCTACCTGCGCAACCACGCCAAGGTCATGGGTGATCAATATAATGGATACACCTGTCTTTTGCTGGATTTCCTTGAACAAATCAAGTATCTGTGCCTGAATGGTTACATCCAGGGCGGTCGTCGGCTCATCCGCAATCAATATTTCCGGCTCGCAGACAAGGGCCATCGCAATGACTATTCTCTGCCTCATGCCGCCGCTGAATTGGTGCGGGTATTGCCTGAGCCTTGACTCAGGACTGGGTATCCCCACCAGTTTAAGCATCTCCAAAGCCTTTTTCTTAGCCTGGTCTTTGGAAACGGACTGATGCTGCCGGATTCCTTCTATAATCTGTTCCCCAACTGTAATGGTCGGATTAAGAGCTGTCATGGGATCCTGAAAGATCATGGATATGTCCGCCCCCCGGATCTTGCGCATCTCTGACTCTTTCAGCCGGGTCAGGTCCCGGCCATTGAACAGGATCGACCCCTCTGCGATTCTTCCGGGCGGGGAAGGTATCAGCTTCATGATGCTCTGGGAAGTGACGCTTTTGCCGCTTCCGGATTCGCCGACTATAGCCAGGGTTTCCCCTTTGTATAAATCAAATTCCACCCCGCGGACTGCTTTTACCTCTCCGCCATAGGTGGAAAAGGACACATGCAAATTTTTGATTTCCAATACTTTTTCCATCATGGCTCTACCTCCTCAGCTTTGGATCCAGTGCATCCTGCAGGCCGTCCCCGAGAACATTAAAAGCAAACATCGTCATGGAGATGAAAAAGGCAGGAAAGAACAGCCTCCACCAATGGCCGGAAAGGATAGTAGACAGCCCGTCATTGGCCATTACTCCCCAGCTGGCAAACGGTGCCTGGATTCCCAGGCCAAGAAAGCTCAGGAAAGCTTCTGCAAATATGGCCGACGGCACGGTCAGCGTGAGCTGGACGATGATCGGGCCCATTGTATTAGGCAGGAGATTCTTTCTGATGATCCTCGATGTCTTTGTTCCAAAGGTTTTGGATGCCAGTATAAATTCATAATTTTTGATTTGCATGACCTGTCCCCTGACAATCCGGGCCATTCCAATCCAGCCTGTAACTGACAAGGCGACAATGATGGTCGTCAGGCCAGGGCCCATTACGACTGCAAGAAGAATAACAACCAGCAGATATGGCAGGCCGTACAGGACTTCAATGATCCGCATCATCAGGTTGTCTGCCCTGCCTCCTTTATAGCCGGCAATGCCTCCATAGATGACTCCGATCATAAAATCCAGCAGGGCCGCAATCACCGCTACGAACAGTGAGACCCTGGCGCCATACCAGGTTCTTGTGAACACATCCCGCCCCAATTCATCTGTGCCGAACCAGTGGCTGGAGGATGGAGGGAGATTCTGTTCGGTCAGCTTAGAGCTTTCGACCGAATGGGGTGAAATGACCGGTCCAAAAATAGCCATAAAGAGCAGAAAGATGAGAAATACGAGTCCGGCCATTGCCAGCTTGTTGCGCGACAGCCGCCTCCACGAATCCTGCCAGTAGGAAAGGCTTGGCCTCACTACTGCCTCAGCTTCCCCCTCTTCTTTCGAACGGGGCGTAAACCACTCATCAGGAATTTCCGGGGAAACGCTGCGCTCCTGCTGTTTTCGCAATTCCATTATCGTCCCTCCCTTTTACTCAGCTTAATGCGGGGATCGAGTACGCCATAGGCGAAATCCACCAGAAACAGCATGAAGATAAGTACGGCGCTATAAAAAACGGTTGTTCCCATGATGACGGGATAGTCCCGGTTTCCGATGCTTTCAATAAAATACTTGCCCATCCCCGGTATGGCAAAGATCTTCTCGATGACAAAGGTGCCGGTCAAAATGCTAGCCGCCATGGTGCCAAGCACCGTGACAACAGGAAGCAATGCGTTTCTCAGTGCATGTTTGAATACGATTTTTACCGGTGTAAGTCCCTTTGCCTTGGCCGTCCTGATATAATCCTGGGTCAGCACTTCGAGCATGCTTGCCCTTGTCAGCCTTGCAATGATTGCCATCGGGCCGGTTGCGAGAGCCAGTGTCGGGAGAATCATATGCCTCCAGCTGGTCCATGTAGCTGCGGGAAGCAGGTCCCAATTGACAGCAACCTGCTGGATCAGCAGCGTTGCCAGAACAAAGTTGGGAACTGATATGCCAAGCACAGCGATGGTCATCGCCAGATAGTCAATGAATCCGTTATGCCTGAGTGCTGCGATGATGCCAAGCACGATCCCCGAAAAGACTGCCAGGAGCAAAGTCCACATCCCAAGTTCAAATGACACCGGAAAGCCCCTGCTCAGCATGTCATTGACTGTCTGTGACGACTTTTTGATAGAAGGTCCGAAATCCAGCGTTATAAGCGACTTCAGGTATGTTGCATATTGGACAGGAAGCGGTTCATCCAGATGATAATAGGCCTCCAGGTTCTTCTGGACAGCTTCGCTCGTCGCCCTTTCTTCGTTGAAAGGAGAACCAGGGATGCTGTGCATCAGGAAAAAGGTAAGCGTGATGATCAGCCATAGTGTAACAAGCATCGATAAAAGTCTTTTGAGTATATAACTATTCATCCCGGCCACTTCCTAACAAAATGCCGTTCTCATGGCCAGCTCGGTCATGACCAGCATAGCCTGGTATGCTTCCAGAATATTTTTTGCCTGGAACCGGACAGTTGTCGTTCCTTTTTCTATTTCCGTACCAGGCATAAGCCCTGCCCATTCTGCCTGGCCGTAGTTTGCAAATTCAATCCTCAGGAGAGGGGCATCCGGCGGGACAAGCGGTTTAACCTTTTCCCTGTTTTCGATAGCAGCGGCGGTTTTTTCTTTCAAAAGCATTCCGGCCTTAGCCGGTGTGAGGGTTTTTACGGCCGAACGGGAAATGGTCTGTTTTACAACGGCTGTCGTTACATTCGGAATAAGCTCTTCGGCTTCTTTGGCCGCCCTGTCATCGCCTGCAACCATGATCACCGGTACTCCAAAATGGCCTGCCACATATGCGTTGAATCCCAGCTCCCCGACTGCTGTGTCATTTATGTATATATTCCGGACACCGAATATCATGGTGTGAGACATTACACCTTCCATGGATGCCCGTGCATGATAGCCAGCGAATATAGCACCTGAGAATTCAGAATTCAAACCCTGGACCATGCTGAAAGGCTTAACATCCCCTGTGATCAGCTGGGTTTCCGGGTGCATCCTCTCAACAAGAAGATTATTCATTTTGGAATGGCTGTCATTCACCAGCACCTCAGTAGCACCGCGGTCAAAAGCTTCTGAAACAATAAAATTTGCTTCGTCTGTCATAATGATGCGGCTTCTTTCGTAATTATGCCTGGAAGAATCAACATGGGTATAATCAGACAGCCCGGTTATGCCTTCCATATCAACCGATAGATATATTTTCATAGACTCTCCACGCTTTCAAATATTTTGAATTTTCTTACTATTATAGCGGATAAATTACTATATTTCAATAGCGTTATGAATAGAACTTAGGCTATTAAAAAAATCCAGCTGCCAGAGAGAGTCTCTAACAGCTGGATTTTATCTGGGTTCAGCAGAAAAAGCAGCTATACATTTAAATTTATTCCGGCTATTTGCTTGTACTTTATGCTGGCATTCTTAAAAGCAACCATCAGCGCTTTCTGGGAAGAACCAAAATACCGCGCTTCTATTTCAGAAAGGATGCCTTCTTCCTCCAGCATGGATTTCCCTGCAAACAATGACTTAACAAACAGGGAAGTCAGCCCAATTGTTGAAGAGCATTCTGCATCTTCAATCTTATGTGTGTCCCTGTCAATGACGAGTGCAATGAAAAAACCATTGTATTTCTGCATGATCGGATTATTGGAGGATGTCTTGCTGTCTCCAATAATATACACTGTGCTGTCCTGATACATATTGCCCTCCTGCGGCGCGGGGATATTATATGAGGCATTTATGCGGGAACATAAATATTCATTATAATGCACACGCCCTTATGGAAATTGTAATATAACAGAGACTGCTTTGACAATTATTTTTATGGATTTTTCTAAATTTTTTATCTATTCAAGCTTCAATAGTTATTAGAAAGGACCAAAAAGTCCCTTCATCTGTATCTTTCCTCCTTAAACGGATCGGCGGTCATGGAGTAGCCAAGCTCCTCCCAGAAGCCTTCTTCATCGTCTTTCATAAAACGGATGCCGGATACCCATTTTGAGCCTTTCCACAAATAGAAAGAGGCTGGAGGTATGAACCTCAGCGGGTAGCCATGCTTAGGGGATATTTCCTGCCATTCATGGTTTTCATCCTTCCATCTGTATACAAACAGGGCGTCATTGCCTAGAAGGTCCCCCAGAGGCAGGTTTGCAGAGTAGCCAAAACGGTCCCCGTTATAATACCCGTATATCTTAATATATTTGACATCTTCCTTGATATTGACCAGCTGCAGCAGTTCCCTTAAAGCGATGCCTTCAAACCTGGTCCCAAACTTGGACCAGGTAGTCACACAATGCATATCAATGCTGGACACCGTTTTTGGCAGCATCATCATTTCAGCATATGACAGGGAAACCTCCTCTTCTACCTCTCCAAAGAGCCTGAAATCCCAAGAAGCTTCATCAAATTCATAAACATCGCCCTGGTGGAGAACAGGCCATTTTTCAGTTTCAAATTGCCCTGGCGGCAGCACCCGCTTCACTGTCATCATCCTTTACAATTATATTTTCATTAAGAATAACCTTTGCAGCTTCCTCCCGCAAGAAATCCCCTTTACCAATCACTTTTTCAGGCAGTCCTCCCCGCAAATACCCAATGGGATATAAGCCTGGCCAGCGGGATTTTTCCGGTTTAAATCATAATATTTTGAGAGACTAATTACTGCTGATAAAATAGACATGAGCTGATGAACTGCAGCAGCCGCCATTCCAGAAGAAAGAAGTGACAATATGTCTGAGAATAAAAAGTTAAGCGATATTAAATATTCTGTACTTGACCTTTCACCTATCAATGAAGGCAGTACAGCAGCGGTTTCGCTGAAGAATACTCTGGACCTCGCACAGCATGCCGAAAAATGGGGCTATACGCGCTATTGGCTTGCAGAGCATCATAATATGGCAGGGATCGCCAGCTCTGCTACTTCTGTTGTGATCGGACATGTCGCCGGGGGAACCTCTAGCATCAGGGTTGGTTCCGGCGGGATTATGCTTCCGAACCATGCACCGCTTGTCATTGCAGAGCAGTTCGGTACATTGGAATCTCTTTATCCGGGCAGAATTGACCTTGGTCTCGGGCGTGCGCCGGGCACTGACCAGCTAACAGCACATGCATTGCGCAGGGATCGCGGAAACGATGGACAGGATTTCCCTGAACAGCTTGAAGAACTCCGGGAGTATTTTGAAGCAGAGTCGCCGGCTGAAAGGAAAAGAGTAAGAGCCATTCCAGGCGAAGGCTTGAATATACCGATCTGGCTTTTGGGCTCAAGCGGCTTCAGCGCCAGGCTCTCTGCCCAGCTGGGACTTCCTTTTGCGTTTGCCAGCCACTTCTCTCCTGATAATACCCTGCCTGCCCTTCAGCTTTACCGAAGCCATTTTACGCCATCAGATGAACTATCTGAGCCTTATGCAATGGTAGGGGTCAATGTGATTGCCGCTGATACACAGGAAGAAGCTGAAAGGCTCGCCACTAGCATGCAGCAGCAGTTCCTTAATTTGATCCGCAATACACCAGGTGCCCTGAAGCCGCCTGTCGACAACATGGATGAACTATGGAGTGAATACGAGAAGGCTCTGCTGCAGCAGCAGCTTGGCTCATCCATTATTGGCGATGCAGAAACGGTGCAGAAGAAGCTGCAGGAATTCCTGGACAAAACACAGGCTAATGAATTCATGGTCAACGCCCAAATTTATGATCACAAAGCCCGCTTGCGGTCATTTGAAATTGTTAGTGAGATCATGAAAAAACAGTAAACAAAAAGGGCTGCCGATAAATCTCGGCAGCCCTTTTTTGCTTCTATACTAAATATCATCAAAAAAAGATGCGTGGCATTATACTGCCACGCATCCTTCAGTATGATCTGAGAGGGATTCGAACCCCCGACCCCTTCCCTGTCAAGGAAGTATTCTCCCGCTGAACTATCAGATCGTGTCTTAACTACATATTTAATTATATTCATTTTCGGGGCAAAGTCAATACTATTTCAGATATTTTTTCGTTTTAATATATTTTTTATTTTGCGGTTTGGAGAACGTCTCCATTGCCTAAAGAGGCATGTGACAGTTCCCCTTAACCAATTTGTTAAATATGAATCCTCAATCGATGTCCATTCACGCTTCCTTTTTTAAAAATAAACGAACCCCCGCAGCAGCTGCTGCCAAACAGTAAGCCACTATAATCAGACTGTCTTTAAGCAATGGTGCCAGTTTAGCCGCAATGTCCCCCTGGCTTAGATAACTCAGCGCCCTCATGACAGGGGGCAGCAGCCACAGGAACCAGGAAGCTCCCTTCCACTCATCTGCAGCTGATTCTGCTGCTAATGAAGCTGTAAGTATGAGAACAGCGGCCAGCCAGGCATACCTTTTATCCGCGTTCAGTCCGCCAGAGAAAAGCATTGATACAAGCAGGCCCAGAATCGCCAGCATAATATGGGCATAGAAAGCCAGCAGGTAAAAAGAAATCTCCATTTCCAATCTAAAGCTTCCTGTGATCACAGGAAAGTAGATAGCAAATATCATGAGCGGCAGGGAGGAGACAAACACAGCAGCCGCCTTGCCAGCAAGGTATTTCTTTTTGCTGCCCAGGTGTGACATAAGGATAAACTTTTCCTGTTCCTGATCCAAGGAAAAGAAAAGCATGCCCAGCCAGGCTGTACACAAATATAAAGCAATCGATGAGACCGCGTAGCTGCTAAGGACGGGTGCCCCTTCGTAGGTGTACAATACGAAAATCCAGACCAGGTAAACAGTATACGGAGGCAGGAATCTGTAAGATCTGATTACACTTCTGAGCTGATACTGAAGGAAAGCCATCAAAGCGCTCCCCCCCTTTCTATCACTTCAACAATTGAACAGCCAGAATCAAGAAGGCTTTTTAGAAGGACGTCTGATGCCGAAGCTGCTTCTTTAATAATAAACAGGTTATGGTCCAATTGGCTATACTGAACAGCTGGCAACTCTTTTAGGATTGAATTATGCGGGACTAGGGCTTTTATGTATTTTACGGCTTCTGCAACATTATTAACATCAGATACAACAGAACCATTTTCCAATTCATTCACCCTGTCCGCAGCCTCTCTGACAAGGAAGTTTTCATGAGCAGTAAAAGCAATGGCCATTTTTCCTTTAAGGCCTGGAAGGTACCTGAGGAATGCCTGCTGGGCTTCCTCGTCCAGACCGGTCAATGGCTCATCCAGGAGGAGAACATCCGGCTGCAGCAGAAGGGCCTGGATAATCCCAGCCTTCTGCATCGTTCCCTTAGAACAATTCTTCAAGGGAGTTTCCAGAAACCCTTCTGCATTGAATAACTCAGCATAATATTCAATCTCTTCCTCAAGCTCTGACTTCGTTCGGCCTCCCATTCTTCCTGCAGACAAAAGAAACTCTCTCATCCTGAACCGATTTTGATCAGGGAAATGTTCAGGAACAAACCCGATCTTCTTGGTCCTCCTTTTTACGCTTCCGGCAGTAGGTTCAAAAAATCCTGCCATCAGTTTCAATAAGGTGCTTTTCCCAGAGCCATTGTGCCCGATTATAGCTGCCCGTTCACCCTCATCCAGCTTTAAATTAATATTAGTGAGAATCATCTTCCCTTTTATGTTTTTCTCTGCCTCAATTAATTCAATCATATGCTTATTCATAGCAATCCCCTAGTCGATTTTCTTTAAAGCAAGCACCGATATATCAAGTGACTCTAAAATGTAAAAAAATGAAAAAAAGTTAAGCCTCATACTTGAAAAAGAACATTTGTTCGCATATAATAAAAATACAAGAAATAAAAGCCCTTTGAAGGCTTAATGGGAGGAAAACTAAATGAAAGGCATTTTATACAGATCAATGGAAAAAAATATGGCTATACAGGTAATCTATCTTTCCGCCAAGAACAAGCTGACACAAAGGAAGATTTTAGTAAAGGATATAAATGGGACTACCGTTCTTGCCTATTGCTTCACAAGAAGGCAAATGAGAATCTTCAAGCTCGAAAACATTCTTTCGCTCATGCCGGAAAAAGAGCAGACATACCGTAAAATCAGCTAATTTCAATATTTGTATTGGGATTAGCTCTTCTGCTTTGGCCACCTATATTTCGCCTCCGCCCCACTCGATTTGCAATCAAGCTATGTTAATATTCAAAAATCTTCCTTCACATCCATATTATCACAATTTTAATCATTCAAAAAAGGAGCCCGATTGGACTCCCTTTGTAATTCAGCCTGCAGTCTGCGGCTTTAGTGAATCATCCCTTTTAATAACGAACTGAAGGATGATAAGAGCTGCAAATAATGCAAGGCCGACAATATCTGTTAAAGTTTCTGGATAGATGAGGCATAAACCACCAACAATGCCGATTATGCGTTCAAACCACCACAGCCTTCTGAACCAGTAGCCGATAACACCTGACCCGATAGCCATCATTCCCGCAAGAGCAGTAAAGACTACCCAGACCAGATAATACCATGTTGTATCAATCATTAACAATTCAGGCGAAAGAACGAACATATACGGAATGATAAAGGCCGCGATCGCCAGCTTCGCCGAATTGACCCCGGTCTTGATCGGCTCCCCTCCGGATACACCAGCGGCTGCGAAGGCTGCAAGTGCAACTGGCGGTGTAATATCGGCAATGATTCCAAAATAAAAGACAAACAGGTGGGCTGATAAATCAGGCACACCAAGCAAAATGATGGCAGGTGCCGCGATGGTTGATGTAATGACGTAGTTTGCTGTCGTCGGTGAACCCATCCCGAGGACGATGGCAGCCAGCATCGTGAGCATAAGCGTCGGTATTAAAGCACCGCCGGCCAGATCAAGCAGTCCATTTGCCAGCTTCAGCCCCAGCCCTGTCTTGGTTACCACCCCGACGATAATGCCGGCAGCTGCGGTTGCAGCGGCTACACCAAGGGCAGTTCTTGCACCGTCAACGAGCGCGTCAATAGCATCTTTAAAATTAATCCTGGTTTCTTTTTTGATAGCGCTGACTGCTATTGTAATGAGGATAGACCAGAGAGCGGCCCTAATTACACTCATACCGCTCATAAGCAGGACGACCACTGCCAGGATAGGCAGCAGCAGATAGATTTTGCTCAGCACTTCTTTGCGGTTTGGCATTTCTTCTTTCTTCAGGCCCCTGAGCCCTATTCTTTTCGCTTCAAAGTGGGTCATGATCCATATCCCCGTGAAATAAAGAAGGGCAGGAATCGCTGCTGCTTTGGCAATATCCCAGTAGGTGATGCCTCCGCCAATGAATTCGACCATCAGGAAGGCCGCAGCCCCCATGATTGGCGGCATCAGCTGTCCGCCTGTAGAAGCTGCTGCCTCAACGGCTCCGGCAAATTCCTTCTTGTATCCAAGCTTTTTCATCATCGGGATTGTAAAAGAACCTGAAGTTACCACATTGGCAACTGAGCTCCCGCTGATCGTACCCTGAAGTGCACTGGAGAAGATCGCTACCTTCGCAGGCCCGCCTGTCCTTTTTCCGGCAATGCTGACAGCCAGATCATTGAAATATTGCCCCACACCCGTTTTTACCAGGAACGACCCGAACAGCAGGAACAGGAAAATGAAGGTGGCAGAAACTCCGAGGGGCGTACCCAATATCCCTTCGGTTGTAAAGAACATCGTCTGCACCAGCCTTTGGAGATCCAAGCCTCTGTGCGCAAGGAATCCGGGCATATAAGGACCGTATAAGGCATACGCAAGAAAAAGGGCAGCAATGATGGTTATAGGAAGCCCGACTGCCCTCCTGGTTGCCTCAAGGACAAGGATGATTGCTGTAAGTCCAATATAAAAATCAAGATCAGTCAAACGGCCGACCCTCATAACGATTTCATCAATCATAAGCGGCCAGTATGCCCCTACTGCAACCGCAGCAATGGCAAGGATCAAATCATACCAAGCTACCTTATGCTTTTTTCCCCTGTCCTTTTTCCTCGCCGGGAAAAGAAGAAAAATAAGCGCAAGTGCAAATCCCAAGTGGATGGAACGCTGTAGCTGCGCCGTCAATACACCGAATATTCCAGTGTAAAGCTGAAATAGGGAGAAGGACAGCAAGCCTAAAAAGACAATCCATCCCAGCACTCCCTTCAGCTTTCGCGTCCCCGCTTCGGGATCATATTTTTCGAGCAGCTCCTGCTGCTGTTCCTGAGTCAGTGTTTCTCCTTTATTGCTCAATGATATTCACTCCTTCCAACTGCTGGTAAATGTTTATTTTATCAATTGTAAATCTTACCCATGTTCCCGGCTCGATAAAACCTGCCATAGGATACTCGGTTCCGTTATATACAATTCTATGATTTGCCCTCACCTTGCCTGTCCGCATATCAAAATGAGGGAATATCCTATTCATATTCCGGATATAGTATTTCCCGTCCTTTTGTTCAAATACCTCACCTGCGGAAGCGTTGTCAGGCATGCCGATCGCAAAATCTTCATACATAAGCTCGTATTGCCGGATCTTCAAATCCTTTGTTGGTTTATAGCTCTCTACCACATCTGAAAGATGGATTGAATGGGTATATTTTATTTTAAAAATTTCTTCCTCGGTGAAAGGGATATAGGCAAGCACTTTGCCTGTATTTTGGTATTGAATTACAAGTGCTTTTTTGTAAGGGATAAAGATAATAATTGCAATGGCAGCAATTAAGAGGGGAAGCAGCAATAATGCTCTCTTCAATCTAGTTCGTTTTTTCATCAGGACCCCCTGTTAGAAAATGGGATGAAGGCCAACACCTTCACCTGGCCCATCTCTCATTGGGCTAAGGCTGACTTAAACTTCAGGTCCTCTTAAAGAGAATTGACCGGCGCGGTAACCTGTTCAGGTTTGCGGCGCCGGCCAGGGTGAAGCCATTTAGAAAAATCAGCAGACTATTCGGCTTTTACGCCTTTTTCGTCAAAATACTTCTGAGCTCCCGGGTGCACATCGATGCCTACCCCATTAAGAGCACTTTCAGCTGTAATCAATTTGCCTTTTGCGTGTGTGATCTTGTCTGTGTTTTCAAAGATAGCCTTAGTAATGTCGTAAACCGTATCTTCAGACAGGTCATTTGCCACGACAAGCATCGCCTGTACAGCAACAGTTGCTACTGCATCAGAGAGTCCGTAAGTTCCAGATGGGACTTCATCCTGGATATAATAAGGGTACTTCTCAATCAGAGCATCAATTTTGTCTTGTTCGATAGGAACAATGACAACTTCTTCAGTTGCTGAAAGACCTTCAACAGCACCAGTAGGAGTTCCGGCAGTTACGAAAGCCGCATCGATAGTTCCATCCTGGATACCTGCAGTAGACTCGTCAAAAGAAAGATCCTGCTTGTCGATGTCATCAAATGTCATCCCATGCACTTCAAGGATCTGTTCTGCATTCGGGTTCGTGCCTGAACCTGGAGCACCGACAGAAACCTTCTTGCCTTTCAAATCCTCAACAGATTTGATGCCGGATTTAGCTGTAGTGACGATTTGAATCGTTTCAGGATAAAGCGTTCCGATAGCGCTGACATTGTCAACAGCAGAACCTTCAAACATCAGCTTTCCATCTTTTGCATATGAGGCAATATCAGTTTGTGAAAAAGCAATTTCAGCATTTCCATCCTTAAGCGTATTCATGTTCTCGGCAGAAGCGCCTGATGTTTCAGCATTGGCCTGGATGCCGGTTTCATCGGAAATGATATCCGCAAATGCGCCTCCAAGCGGGAAGTATGTACCGCCGGTTCCACCGGTAACGATGCTGAGGAATTTAGGCTTTTCTGATCCGCCTTCCCCTCCATTGTCTGAACCGCCTTCATCTGAATTGCCGCCGCAGGCAGCAAGAATCATAGAAAGCGCCAGCAGCAATGCTGCTGAAAGTAGAAAACTTTTTCTTTTCATAGAATTTCCCCCTCTGTTTTTATTTAGAATTTCTCAAGTTTATTTTAACATAAACTTTTGCACAATTGTCAATTACCATCCCCTGGTCGGTCCTAAAACCAATAGCGGGGCGGTTATGCCGGCAAGGAAAACTGTCTTTGCCTTCAATGTTGAAGAGTTATTAATATTCATGGATTAAAATTGGATTTATTATCCAATAATAACATATTACTGCAATAGGCTGAACCAATAAGGTGCACAGATTGGGCAATTCTTAAATTCTTATGTTAGAATTCCTTTTAAAAGGCTTACAAAGCTGTTAATGGAGGTCTGGAATGGAAATTCAAAAAGGAACGATAAAAGAAATCTCTTTTCAGAGCAGGGAGCTGGGAGAAGAGCTGGATATACTTATCTATCTTCCTCCCTCTTATTCTCCTCTTTATAAATATTCCCTTCTCATTGCCCAGGATGGAAAGGATTATTTCCAAATGGGACGGGCAGGACGGGCAGCGGACGAGCTCCTTCACAAAAGAGAAATAGAAAACGTTATCATTGTGGGCATCCCTTATAAAAATGTGCATGACCGCAGAAGCAAATATCATCCCGAGGGAGATAAACACAGGGCGTACATACGATTCCTGGCACATGAGCTCGTGCCTTACCTTGATGCAGAATTCCCTACTTATCAAATGGGGCAGGGCCGCATTTTGGCCGGAGACTCACTTGGCGCTTCAGTCTCGCTCCTGGCTTCGCTGGAATATCCGCATACATTCGGGAAAACCATCCTTCAATCTCCTTATGTGGACGAAAGCATCCTTAAAGCTGCCCGGAGCTTTCCAACCCCCGGCCTGCTGAATATCTATCATGTAATCGGCACGCAAGAGACAGAAGTAAAAACGACTAAAGGAGAAATAGAAGACTTCCTTACACCAAATAGAAGTCTCTCATCCATATTATCTGAGAAAGGTTTTCAATATTTCTACGACGAATTCGAAGGCAATCATACCTGGAAATACTGGCAGCCGGACTTTAAAAGAGCTTTGAAGCACATGCTTTAAGAAAAGCGGAGGCGTCTGTTCTATCGAGGAACGCGGACTAAGTACGCCGCGTCCTGCGGCAACGCCCTCAAGCACAAGACGCATTAGCAAAAAAGGCGTCCTCAGCCTTCAATCCTAAGACATTTTATTGATTTTCAAAAACAATCGGCCTTAAAAAAGCACCTGTTATATCATTGAAGTCGGAAAATTTGTTATAATAGATAAACAAATCTTATATATGTGCTTATCATTTTTATCAATGGAGGTATTCAGGATGAAATATGGAATAGTTATATTTCCTGCAAAGAAACTTCAAGATCTGGCCAATTCCTATCGGAAGCGCTATGATCCGCATTATGCTCTCATTCCGCCGCACTTGACACTGAAAGGTGCTTTTGAGGCAACTGATGAGCAGGCTGAATCGCTTTCCGAAAAGCTTCATAAAGCAGCTGAGAATGCTAGGCCTTTTAATATGAAGGTCAATAAGTTCAGCTCTTTTCAACCGGTCAACAACGTGATTTACCTTAAGGTTGAACCAGATGATTACCTGGATGCACTCCACACGGAAATCAATCAAATATTTCCCGGGGGCGAAAATCAGGAATATGCATTTGTTCCCCATATTACAGTCGGGCAAAAGCTCTCGGATGACGAGCATTCCGATGTCTTCGGCTCACTCCGCATGGAGCGTGTCAACTATGAGGAAACAATCGACCGCTTCCATCTGCTCTATCAGCTGGAAAACGGTTCTTGGACAGTATATGAAACATTTCGTTTTGGAAAGGAATTTTAAATCGTGATCGTAAAAAAAGCAGTTGAACAGCAAGAGATTGAAGATGTATATAATATCAGGCGAATCGTCTTTATAGACGAACAGCAGGTCCCAGAAGAAGAAGAGTATGATGAGTTCGAAAAGGAAGCCGTCCATATCATTCTCTACGATGACAGCCACCTCCCGGCAGCAGCCGGAAGGTACAGAGTCGTAGATGGGGTCGGGAAGGCTGAAAGGATCTGCGTCCTTAAAGATTCCCGCAAAATTGGGGCTGGCAAGGCTGTCATGGATAAAATCGAAGAGCTTGCCAGAGAGCAGGAACTTCCTGCTGTTAAGCTGAATGCCCAGACACAGGCCATCCCTTTTTACAGCAAACTGGGCTATGAAGTGGTCTCTGAGGAATTTATGGATGCTGGCATCCCTCACCGCACAATGAAAAAGTACTTATAAAAACCCGGGCGCCCTTATTTCAGGGCGCCTTTCCTATTGAAAAATACTCTTCCCAGTCAATAATTTCCTCCATGTCCGTACATACTATGAAAATAATAAGGACGAAAAGGAGTTATAGCCATGGAATATCTGCATATTTTCGCAGAGCTGGTTGTGGGTTTTGCCGCCCTTTTTTTAATCACTAAGTTCCTGGGCAAAACACAGATCACCCAAATCACAACCTTTGACTTTGTTTCAGCCCTTGTTTTGGGAGAACTGGTGGGAAATGCATTATTTGATAAGGAGATCGGCCTGGGGCAAATCCTGTTTGCCGTCTTCTTATGGGGAGTATTGATTTATTTCACTGAGTATTTGACACAGAGATATAAAAGAATGCGCCGTTTTTTAGAGGGAGAACCATCGATCGTCATTAAAAAGGGGAAGATTGTATACGACTCTTTAAAGAAGAATCACCTTGACATCAATCAGCTGCAGCATCTATTGAGGTCCAAGGATATTTTTTCAATACGCGAATGCGAGTATGCGATACTTGAAACAGATGGGACAGTAAGCGTGCTTAAGAAACCGGAATACAGCTCCCCTGCAGCCAAGGATTTCAAAATCCAGCTGCAGCCGGAAGAGCTTCCAGTCACCCTGGTGCTTGATGGTGAAATAGTCACCGATAATCTGCATATGATCCATTGGGATGAAAGCAGGCTTCAAACCGAACTGAAGGGATGGGGAGCTAAAACGGTCAAAGATGTGCTTTACGCTGAATGGAAAAAGGGAGAGCCCCTGCATGTGCAGACCTTCTAGGCTCTCCCTTTCTTTACGTCCCTTAAATTGATTCGCTGAATAGTGTCCCTTTACCTGTCATGTCCCCGTACACTCTTTCAACAGTCCGTTCATTTACCTTCCTCGCCGGCTTTTCCTCCGAGTATCGGGTCTCAGCAGGACGCGAAAATTGAAACAGCTGCTCCGGCTGGAACCATTGTGTGTCATTTTCCACTCTGTTCACCCTTGAAACTGGATAAAGCCGGAACGGATCCTGCTTTTTATCCAAGTCCCTCACAGCATACTGATTGTATTGATAATGATTGAAAGGCACGATATACCCCATTGTCCATTCCTCCATTTCAAGGTCTTTTCCAGACTTTGCCGAAAATGTATATTTTTCTTCCTATACCCCTTGGCCCGCGTGATAAACTGAGGAAACTCCTTTTTTTAAATCACTTGTTTTGTTATGATAGACTTCGCCGGCTTCGGCATGTTTACGGGTATAAAATATTTATTTTTTCCAGGTGGAAACCCAGGTTTATGGGTATTCAATACATAATAGATGAACTAGAAAAACGGGGATGACTTTTCATGAAAACTGCTGTTTACCGGCAACAGACTATTAATATAGATAACTACAGCCGCGAAGAATTCCAAAAAATCTATGATGAAGGAAAGAAGGGCAATCTTTTCTGTCCTGCCTGCGGAGAGCGGGTGAGGATGTACTTGGGGATACAGGCTTCCCCCCACTTCTACCATCTTCACTCCAATGCTGAATGCCAGGATGCAGAGGAGACATTGAACGAGGTGAAAAAAGAGCCGGTTGAAGCGGAAATCTCCGCCGGCGGGTTCAGGCTGCCTAAATCGAGGACGATCACTGCTGAGACAATGCCTCCTCCTGTGTTCCAGGAAGCTTCATTTGTAAAAACAGGTGCCCCTTTCCAGTCTATGCCTCTTAAAAACAAAGCTGCCAGCGGATACCTGAAGGATCTCGCAGACAATGGATTCCAACTGGATGCTGCACAATCTGCTGCTGTATCTCATATCGACGGACCACTGCTTGTTCTGGCCGGGGCAGGCAGCGGAAAGACGAGGGTTTTAACCACCCGTACTGCTTATATGCTCCAAGAGCTGAGAATAGACCCAAAATCCATCATGCTGGTTACTTTCACAGCTAAAGCTGCTGCTGAAATGAAAAGAAGGCTGATTGACTATCCAGGCATAAAGTCTGCCCAGGCACAGCAGCTCCTTGCCGGCACCTTCCACAGTATTTTTTACCGCATCCTCTCCTTTCATGACAGAGAAGGATGGAACTCTCAAAAGCTGCTAAAAAAAGAATGGCAGCGGGAGCAGATTTTAAAAGGGGCTGCAAAAGAGCTGAAAATCGATGAAAAGGACTTTGCTTTCGATCTGGCTCTGCAGAAAATCGGTTTCTGGAAGAACTCTCTTATTCTTCCACAGGACACAAAACCTGCAACTGATTGGGACAAAACGGTTACAGAATTATACAGGCTCTATGAAGAATATAAAGAGATTCACAGGCTCTTCGATTTTGATGATATGCTTCTTGGCTGTTACCGTCTTTTCCAGGAGCATCCCCATATTCTGGAGTCTTATCAAAACCGCTTTCACTATTTCCTTATTGATGAATTCCAGGATATCAATAAAGTCCAGTATGAGCTGATTAAGATGCTTTCCGCAAAAAGTAATAATGTTTGTGCAGTCGGAGATGATGATCAGTCTATCTATGCGTTCCGGGGAAGCGACCCTCGGTATCTGCTCGAATTTGATAAAGATTTCCCGGCTGCCAGCATCGTTGTGCTTGATCAGAACTACCGTTCCGCACATGAAATCGTGTCTGCGGCCAACAGCATCATTGTCAAAAACAAGCAGCGGCGCGACAAAAAGATGAAAGCCCAGTATTCAAAAGCAAGGAAGCCTCTCCTCTTTTTCCCGCTTGATGAGGAAGAAGAAGCGACGATGATCGTTACCGATATCCAGGAGAAGATTTCCCAGGGCGGAAGTCCAGGGGAATTTGCGGTATTATTCAGGACCCACGCAGGGATGAGGGCCATTTTTGAAAGGCTGGCCAATTCCAGCCTGCCATTCAGGATTGACCAGGATGCTGAATCATTTTACGATCGTTATTTAGTGAGGACCCTCCTGGCTTTCTTAAAATTGGCTCTTGATGAGGATAGCCAGGAATCCATCAAAAATATCCTCCCTGCGCTCTTCCTGAAGCAATCTGTACTGCAGGACTTGAAAGCAGAAAGCATACTGACCGACAGGACTCTTCTCGAGTGCCTTGCTGATGTGAAAACAGGATTTGCTTTTCAGGAGAAAAAGCTGGCAAGGGCTGTCCCATCGATTCGTTCCATCAAGTCGAAGAGTCCTGCAGCTGCCATTGATATGATAGAAAAAGAACTCGGATTCAATGACTTTCTTAAAAAACGCGGGCTGGAAGGCTCCAGTATGGAAAAAGGCTCAGATGATATTCGCGATTTAAAGGTTGCTGCCAACAATTTTGAGAGCATAGCAGGATTTCTTGAGCATGCCGAGCATATGCGCGCCATGAATAAAGAAATGAAAAAGCCCGGCAATATAAGGGACAATAGCATAACACTCAGTACGATTCACCGCTCAAAAGGCCTTGAATATAAGACTGTTTATATTATCGGGGTTGTTGACGGGAGCATCCCCCATGACTTCGCCCTTGAAGCTTACAGGAATGGGGACCCTGACCCGATGGAAGAGGAAAGAAGGCTATTATATGTAGCGGTTACACGGGCACAGGAGGAGCTGTTCATATCTGTCCCGCAGAAAAGGCGGGGCAAAAAGGCGAGGCCTTCCAGGTTTCTTGCGCCGGTAAGGAGCTAAAATGGCATAAGAAGGCAAAGAAGGACTTGGCTCGCTCCAAGTCCTTTTCTGCAGATTATTTTTTATTGATCATCTGGCTGATTGTATTGAAATCCAGCTGTTTGCCGTCCGCGACGATGGATTGTACAATTTTATCTTCTGTTGCTTTTGGGACCGGTTTGTTGGCAATTTGGGATACCCTGCGGATTACGCTGCGGACAGTTTTTTCATCCTTGAAATTTGCATTCTGCAAAGAATTCGCCAGCTCCAGAATATCTTTCATATTAACGCCTGTTTTCTTCTCGATATTTTTAAAGAATCCATTATCCATGCTGAATTCAAGCCTCCTTCTTAAACTACTTTATATAGTATGAAGGAGGGCTGAAAAGGTGAAATGAATAAGAAGAAAAGCCTAAAAATTTGCCTTCAGCAGGTTTTAAGGCGTTAAAATCAATTTGCCGCTCGTTTTCCTCCCCTGCATCTGTTCATGAACAAATGGAGCTTCCTCCAGGGGATAAATTCCGCCGACCGTCAGCTTCAATTTACCTTCTGCCAGGTAGCCGAGCAGTTCCTTCATGCTTGTATGAAGAAGCTCCGGCATTTTCATGATTTGCGGGAGGAAGAATCCAATCACAGACTGGTTCCGTGCCATCAGTGAGGATGGGTACATTCTGTATTGCTCTCCGCTTGCCACGCCATAGACGACAACCCTTCCAAACGGTGCGAGACACTTCATGGTTTTAGCGAAAACCTCTCCCCCGGCCATTTCAAGTGCCAGATCGGCCCCCTTGCCCTCTGTTGCTTCCCTTACTTTCTCCTCCCATCCGCTTTCTGTATAGTCCACCAGAACGTCAGCCCCCATATCCCCAGCCAGTCTGAGTTTTTGCTCTGAGCTGGCTGTCGCGATAATCTTTCCAGCGCCAAATATCCTGGCAAGCTGGACTGCCAGTGTTCCCACACCTCCAGCAGCTGCATGGACAAGAACATTTTCTCCTTTTTGAAGCCTCCCCATTGTCTTTAAAATGTGATAAGCGCTCAGTCCCTGGAGGGGCAGGGCCGCTGCCTCATGGAAGTCAAGTCCTTCCGGAATGGGAATGAGCCCCCTGCTGTCGGCAATGGCAAATTCCGAATATCCGCCGGATTCTATCAGTGCCACTACCCTGGTGCCCGGCACTATATCCGCCTTTTCTCCAACTGCCTTAACCACTCCAGCCACTTCCGCACCAGGAATGAAGGGGAGGGGGGTTTTTACTACATACTGGCCCTCTCTCCTTGCTGTATCGGCATAGTTAACGCCAATCGAGCGGATTTGAATCAGCACCTCATGTCCTCTTGGCTCTGGAACGTCCATTTCAACAAGCTTCAGGACATCAGGTCCTCCATATTCCTTTAACTGAATTGCCTTCATATAAGTTCCCCTCACTTTCCCTGGAATTGCGGCTTCCGTTTTTCTTTGAATGCTGCAATTCCCTCTAAATGATCTTCTGTTCCGGCCATCATCGTCTGGATAAGGCGTTCTTGTTCCAATACCCCCTCAAGTGTAGAGGCATGGGCGCCATCAATCAGCTTCTTCATCATCCCATATGCTTTGACAGGTCCTGATGCCAGCTTTTCTGCCACAGCCAACGCTTCTTCTCTCAGCTCCGTGCCAGGTACAATTCTGCTGACAATCCCCATCTGCAGCAGCCTGTCCGCAGGTATCGCTTCAGCCGTAAAGAAAAACTCCTTTGCAAGATGAGGCCCGATCAGCCGCGGCAGGAAAAATGATCCCCCTCCATCTGAAATTAGCCCCACTTGTGAAAAACTCATCGCAAAGCGGCTGTCATCTGCAGCAATGATCAAATCACATGCGAGTGCGAGATTGAAGCCAGCTCCTGCTGCGAATCCATGAACAGCAGCAATGACAGGCTTGCTGGCGGCTTTTATGCTTAAAATGCACTCATTGAGTTTCCCGATATGTTCATAGATTTCTGCCGGACCTGCCTGCCCCATTGTTTTTACGTCTCCGCCTGCAGAGAAAGATCTGCCTGCGCCGGATAAGACAATTGCTTTAATATCCTCATCCTGATCAGCCTGGCGGAATGCTTTAGTCAGGCCGGTAATCATTTCACTGCTGAAAGCATTCAGGCTGTCCGGTCTGTTCAGCGTTAAAAGCAGAACACTGGCTTTTTTTTCAGAAAGCAGGTGCTGATGATCCATATTCTCTCCCCCAATCGGTTATATAAGGTTTGGACATGAGAAAACCTCAATCGGCATGCACAGCCGGTCCCCATTGCAAAGCTCCTCAAGTTTTCTGCTGCTTCTAGCATACATAGCGGGTTGCTTGATAAATTCTTTCAGCAATTCTCCGGTTCCGGCTGAAGCCTCCCCCATTCAGCTCTATTCTTCTGAATCCTTTTTCAACAGCGGAGGCCAGTTTTTTTACATCTTCCCGTAATGCCAGTTCCGAAGAAAGGGTCCTGAAGGCTTTCTCACATTCCCACAATGCCTCTTCCAGATAAGATCTGGCCAGGTCAATTTTTTGTAAGGATGCTTCTTCCCCGGCTTTATTGATGCTTTTATATGTCCTGTAGACTGCCGACTCGGCCGCATATAAGGATATCGCCATATCAGAAAGCTTCATCAGCGTTTCCTGTTCCTCCGAAATCTGCTGGCCGTGAACCTGCAGGGCCAGGCCTGCTGCAAGCAGAAACGCATGTCTCATCAGGGAGACTGCCTCCCGCTCCATAGCCAGGACTCCATTAAGAGATGCAGGCTGCAGGATGGCGGATGCCGCTTCTTCGGTCAGCTCCCTGAAATCCACTTCTCCCTTTGCAGCTTTCTTAAACAAGCCTGCCGGAATGAGCAGCCGGTTGATTTCATTTGTGCCTTCAAAGATCCGGTTAATTCTGGAGTCCCTGTATATTTGTTCGATGCCATATTCTTTTATGAATCCGGCGCCCCCATAAAGCTGCAATGTTTCGTCTGCTGCATAATCAAGGGTTTCCGATCCAAATACCTTACAGACAGCACATTCTGAGGCATACTCGCTCATCCTCTTCCCTGCAAGGCGGGAATCAGGGCTGTCCCATACATCGCCCAGCGCCTCTTCAAGCAGTCCTGCTGTCCTGTATTGCATAGATTCAGAGGCATAGATCCTCGCTGCCATTTTTCCCACTTTTTCTTTTGTCGCATGGAAGTCAGCGATCTTTCGTCCAAACTGCCTCCGCTCCTGTGTATATTGTGCTGCTTTCTTCAGACTGTATTTGGCAGCTCCCATGCAGGCCGACCCTAGATTGAAGCGGCCCAAATTGAGGACGTTCAGGGCGATTACATGGCCTTTCCCCTGCTCCCCGAGCATATTTTCAGCAGGCACCTCGCAATCTTCCAAGATGACAGACCTGGTTGATGAACCTTTGATGCCCATTTTGTTTTCTTCAGGCCCCAGAACCAGGCCCGGAAAATCCTTTTCTAAGATAAAGGCAGTAAAATCCTTTCCATCAACCTTTGCATAAACGATGAAGGTATCTGAAAAAGCCGCATTAGTGATATAAAGCTTCGTCCCGTTCAGAATATAATGCGTCCCCGCTTCATTGAGGCGCGCCACAGTCTGGGAGGAAAGGGCGTCAGATCCTGCATTCGGCTCTGTCAGGCAATAGGCGCCGATATATTCTCCGGACGCCATCTTAGGCAGATATTTATTTTTTTGCTCTTCGGTTCCAAAATAGGTGATCGGCAGGGTGGCAATGCAAGTATGGTTGGAATGGGCCACACCATAGCCGCTTGAGGCTCCGATATTTTCACCTACAATACCTTTAGTGATCTTATCCAATCCAAGCCCGCCGTACTGTTCAGGAATGCTGTGTGCCAGCAGTCCGAGATCCCCGGCTTTCTTCAGCAGCTCCTTCACCAGCCCGAAATCCTGGCTCTCGATTTCTTCCTTTAAAGGGGCCACTTCCTGTTCAATGAACTGCCTTGCTGAAGTGCCGATCATTTTGTGTTCTTCAGTAAAATCTTCTGGTGTAAACAATTGGCCTTCATCTATCTCCGATAACAGAAACCCGGAGCCCATGTTTTTTGTTTTTGCCATGCTGTTCACTCCTCCTTTTTTTTTAAAAATGCCTTCCTATTTGCACACCTTTGCTGCCGAGATGAGTCCATTCTTATAAACTGGGACAATATGAATACTGTCTAAGCCGGCTGCAAAGGTAAGTTCATCACTGAGGCCATGGCGGGCCAGAAGGCCGCCGACATATGAATTTCCCAAGACTTCCTCGGCATTGTCCCGCTTTGTCTGAAAGAAGAGCAATGCCGCCAGAGCTGCATCCGTCAGCTCATAAGACTTCCTGCCTGTTTTTTGGAGGCAGTCAATCAAATGTCCTGCTCCATAGAAATCCTCAAGGCTGAATTCCCCTGAATTTCCTGCACAGATGATGACAATGGTGGGATCCCCATCTTCTTCACTGATCGCTTCCGCCACTGCAAAGTTATTTAATAGAGACGAAGCATATACCTTTTTTGCTGCATCTGCCTTTGCAAGGGCAACTGTCCCGTTGGTAGTTGCAAGGATCAGCGTCTTTCCGCTCACCTGCCGCCTAAGAACCTTCGGACTTGGATAAACAAAGCCTGCGACAGGTTGTGCGTCAGATTCCCCGGCAAGAAGCATCCCGCCGGAATCATCCTCGTCAAATCGGACTTTCGCTATTTCACAGCTTTCTGCCGGGATGACATGGGCTGCTCCGTCCTTTAATGCCGAAGTGATGCTTGTGGTTGCAAGCAGGATATCCAGCACAACAGCTATTTTGCTGCCTTCCCGCAGTTTCTGTTCATTGATTTCTTCTTTTTTCAGCAGCAGATGAATCTTGCCCATAGATGCCTCCCGGTAAAATACTGACTTGCATTTCTGTTATGCCTTTTCATAGGCAATACTTGAGCTGTGCTGGATAAGGCTTCTGACAAACCTGTCAAACTGGGAAAATCGCTTATCGGCTGTCTGCCCTTTTTTATAGCGGTAATAGATTTGCTGGCAGATGACAGCAAGCTTAAAGTAAGCGAAGGTCAGGTAGAAGTTCATGCCGCTTATATCCCTTCCGCTTCGCTTTGCATACGCTTCCATAAATTCCTTCCTGGAATAAAAGCCCTTCAAGGCAGTTACTGGCGGTTTGCCCAGGCCATATTTCAGCAGATCTGGGTCGTCCTCCTGAATCCAATAGCTCATGGCAGCCCCCAGGTCCGCAAGCGGGTCCCCAACCGTAGACATTTCCCAGTCGAACAGTCCTGTCATAGCTTCCAGTTTATGATCAAACATGCTGTTGTTCAGCTTATAGTCATAATGGATGATGCTATGGCCGCTCTCGGAAGGGATGTTTGCCGACAGCCATTTGATGAGCGCCGCTGCCTCTTTGATTTCCTCGGTCTTCGCTTTCTCGAAACGGCTGATCCATCCGTGGACCTGTCTCTCCATGAACCCTTCAGGACGGCAGATTTTTTCAAGGCCTGTATCCCGGTAAGGAAGAGAATGCAGCTCGGACAGCTTTTCGACCATGGTTTTTGACAGATGCTGGCAAAGCTCCACGGAAGGGGTGATATGCCCGGGAAACTCTGTATCCAATACAATCCCATTCTTTCTTTCCATCAGGAAGAATGGACTTCCGATGATGCTGTCGTCCCCCGTATAGATGAGTGGCTTGGGTGCTGGAGAGAACATGCTGTTCAATTCCTTCAGTATGATGAATTCACGTTCCATATCATGGGCTTTGGCAGCCACAGGGCCAAGGGGCGGACGTCTCAGGACTGCTTCCCAATCCCCCGACCTCAGCTGGTAGGTTAAATTGGAATGGCCGGCTGAAAATTGAAGGACTTCAAGAGGCCCGCCCGGGAATAAGTCCACATTGCTCTCCAGGAATCTGACAAGGCTGTCCAAATCCAGCTCTTCTCCTTTTCTTACCATTATTGTGTCTTTGCCGGCAGGCATGTACAGCGCCTCCTTTTTTAAATTTTCAAATTATTCTTCTCGTGTAAATATCCTTTGAGCCCTTCCCTCAGGTCCTCCGGCAAGGAGCTGCTCTGCTGTGCTTCAAAGTCAAAATATACGATGACAGCATTTCCTTTGGCTATAGGCTCTTTTGTTTTCGCACAAAGGATTTCATGCTCCAGCTGAAAGCTCTTATTCCCTATTTTAGAAACATAAGTTGTGATGGCCAGTTTTTGATTGAAATAGCCCTGATTCAGAAAATCGCATTTAGTGGAAGCAAGGATGAAGCTCCACTTCCTGGTATCCATGCTGTAGCCAAGCGATTCGAAGAACTCTATCCTGGCTTCCTCCAAGTAAACGAAGTAACTTGTGTTATTCACATGGCCAAGGGCATCAGTTTCACAAAAACGGACTTTGACCTGCGTTTCCTGCATGGGGCATCCTCCCTTAGCGGTGCTTGAACTCCGCTTTTCTTTTTTCGATGAAAGCCTTGACTCCTTCTTTTATATCCTCCGTGCGGAACACCTCTTCAAACAGGCGGGCTTCAAGCTTTACGCCTTCTTCTAAAGTCCTGTCGAGACCTCCATCCACTGCCTGCTTGATTCTGGAAAGCGCCTGCAGTGAATGGCCGGCTATCTTGGCTGCAAGCTCTCTTGCACTTTGCATGCCCTCCCCCGAAGCTGCGACCTTATTGACAAGGCCGATCCTTGCAGCCTCTTCCGCTGAAACAGGCTCACCAGTATACATCAGTTCTTTGGCCTTTGCTTCACCAATCAGCCGGGGCAGCCTCTGGGTTCCTCCGCCGCCGGGAAAAAGGCCCAGCTTTATTTCCGGAAGGCCGATTTGAGCATGCTCCTCCGCGATCCTGATATCACATGCAAGGGCTAGCTCGCATCCTCCGCCGAACGTAAGGCCATTCAGGACAGCGATGACAGGCTTCGGGAATTGATCTATGCTGTTCAGCACTTCATGCGTAGACATTACCTCATCAATCATGCGGGGATTGCTCATCATCTCCGGAAATTCTTTAATGTCAGCACCTGCAACAAATGCTTTGTCTCCAGATCCAGTGAGAAGGACAGCCACCACCCCGTCATTGGTTCTAAGAGATTCAAAGGCTTCGCCCAGCTCCTGAAATACCTTTTTGCTCAGCACATTAAGCGGCGGATTCATGATTGTCAGTACAGCAGTTTTATTTTCAAAATGAATATGCACATAATTTCCCATCAGCGCACCGCTCCCTCTTTCCCATACTCATACCAGCCTTTTCCTGTCTTTCTGCCCAGGTGGCCTTCCTTTACTTTTGCTTCAATACAGGCAGCAGGCTTATCCAGCGGATCACCCGTTTCTGCATACCGCTGCTCCATCACATAATAGCCGACATCAATTCCTGACAAGTCCATCAGCTCAAAGGGGCCGATCGGATGGTTAAGCGCCTTTCTGCAGATGATGTCAATATCCTTGTAGTCTGCAATGCCCTGTTCATATAATTGGACCGCTTCACGCTGCAGGGCCCCAAGAATACGGTTGGCGACAAACCCGGAAATCTCTTTTTTCAGGAGGACAGCAGTACGGTTGATGGCGTTGCAGACTTCCATCGCTGTCTCAGCCGTTTCTTCAGAAGTCCGGCTGCTCATGACAACCTCTACGCAATCCATAACCAGCGGCGGAAAGAAGAAATGCATATTGACTGTCTTTTCCGGCCTGTCTGCCGCATCGGCCAGCAGGCTGTTGACAATGGTTGAGCTGTTCGTCGCAAATATGGCATGCGGCGGCGCCATTTCCTCAAGCATTGAAAATACTTCTCTCTTGACCTCGAGCTTTTCAACGACCGCCTCAATGATAAAATCGGCAGACTTTACAGCTTCCCCAAAATCAGATGTGCAGCGGAGCCTGCTGAATGCAGCCTCTATCTGTTCTGATGGCAGTTTCCCTTTGGCTGCCCATTTATCCATAATTCCGCGGAGCTTTTCCTGAGCCTGATCCAATGCTTTTTCCTGCATGTCATGCAGGGTGGTTTCAAATCCTCCCAATGCACAGAGCATGGCGATTTGGTGGCCCATCTGTCCTGCACCAACCACGGTAATATTTTTCACTGTCAAAGCCATCAGCATTTCCCCCTTTTAATATCACTATCAGGTATACCATCCAGCTAGCAGGAAAGAGTCAGTTTCCTTTCCTGATTTAATTGGTGATTCCGTTCAAAACCATATCCGTGAATATGCGCGCCACTTCATAATCCGGGACGCTTCCGTTCGGGCTGAACCACTGGTAGCTCCAGTTAGCGGCACCCAGAATGCCGAATGTAATGATTGAGGCATTAAGATCCTCCCTGAACTCCCCGTTCCTGATGCCTTCTGATATCAGCGCTTCAATATTGGTCCTGAACCGGTCCCTCTTCGGGATAATCTGGCCCAGCCTCTCTTCACTCAGATTCCTGATTTCCCTGAAAAACACTTTGGCGCTTGCCCCCTGATTTTCGATGCTTCCGATCAGCATGGCGACAACATCATACAATTTACCTTTACAATCGGCATTGCTGTTTTTGAGGATTTTTTCCTGCTGTGACAGAAGATCATCTATATAACGGAGGTGTATATCCATCAGCAGTTCTTCCTTGCTTGAAAAATAATAATAGAAGGTTCCTTTGGTCACTCCGATTGAATCGACTATATCCTGGATTGATGTCTCGCTGAACCCTTTTTTGTCAAATAAGCGGATGCTTTGTTCTGTTATTTTTTCCTTCATAATGATGTCCTCTCAATCTTTGAATATCGCCAGGAATTATACCATGAATTGGATGTCTCTTTCTAAGAATGCCCATCGGAAAGCCTTTTTTCAGCATAGGAGTGCCATGTAAACAACCTGTCTTAACGCCGGCCTGTTCCCGCTTCCTCCCGTAATGCTCTGCGGAGTATTTTTCCAACACTTGTTTTCGGGAGTGCATCCCTGAATTCAATGATGCCCGGCACCTTATACGCAGCCATATTGGCGCGGCAAAATTCCATGATTTCCTTTTCGTCCGCCAGTTTGCCCGATTTTAGGACGATGACTGCTTTCACATCTTCTCCCCTGTACGCGTCAGGAACGCCGATCACCACCGCCTCCTGGACGGCAGGGTGCTCATAGAGCACTTCTTCTATATCGCGCGGATAGATGTTATAGCCGCTCGCGATAATCATATCTTTTTTCCTGTCGACGATGTATAGGTATCCTTCTTCATCAACCCTTGCAATGTCCCCTGTATAAAGCCAGCCGTCCCGCAGCGCATGTGCCGTCTCCTCAGGCATATTCCAATAGCCCTTCATCACCTGCGGCCCCTTTATGATCACTTCTCCAAGCTCACCGGCAGGGACTTCCTGGCTTCCTGACGCCAAATCCACTATTTTATAGTCAGTTGAAGGAAAACCGATCCCTACACTCCCCGCTTTGCGGGCTGCAAATACCGGGTTGCAGTGTGTGGTAGGAGAGGCTTCAGAAAGCCCGTAGCCCTCCAGGATGACAGCACCCGTCTTTCTTTCAAACTCCTTCAGCACCTCGACAGGCATCGGGGCGCTGCCGCTGTTGCAGACCTCAATGCTGTCGATGCCGTATTCCTCTGCCCTGGGGTGATTTGTAATAGCTCCGTACATCGTCGGAACACCCGGGAAGACTGTCGGCTGCTCATTTTTTATCGTTTCCAGCACCTCATCGAGTTCGAACCTTGGCAGCATGATGGATTCTGAAGCAGTAAAAATCGAAAGATTCATGCAGGAGGTCATGCCAAACACGTGGAACAGCGGGATGACAGTCAGATAGCGTTCTTCACCGATATCAATAGTCTGCTTGAAAAACTCGTAAGACTGCACCACATTGGCGATAATATTTCTGTGGGTAAGCATGGCTCCTTTGGAACGGCCAGTCGTCCCCCCTGTATACTGAAGTACGGCTGTATCATGCTCCGGCTCCATCATAACCGGCGCAAAGTTTCCTTTGCCCCGCTGCAGGAAGCTCTCAAAGGTGCTGTCTTCGCCAAAATCCACGGCGGACGGCTGGAGGCTTACTGCTATGATTTCTTTAAGTGGCATATTGCTGCGTACACTGCTGACCTTCGGATAAAATGCATCAAGGGCAATCATTCTTTCTGCACCCGAATCATTTAAAATATATTCGATTTCCCTTTCCACACTCATCGGGTTCACTTGGGTGACGATCCCGCCGGCGGCAAGGATGCCGTAATAGGAGATGACATATTGCGGACAGTTCGGGAGCATGACAGCGACCCTTCCTCCTTTCTCAAAACCGCCCGCCTGCAGGGAAGCCGCGAACAGTCTGACATGCTGCCGAAGTTCCCGGTAGGTAATCTTCTTTCCGTAAAAAGATAATGCAATATGCTCCGGATATTGTTCTGCCGTATCATCCAGCATTGTCGGGAGGGTTATGTCAGGAATCTCCACTTCTCTTGCAGCTGAATCGGGATAATGGGCAAGCCAGTTCTTTGTGCTCATCTTAATACCTCCTGTATTAAAAGCGTAGTTTAATAGCGAAATACCAAAGAGTAATGAAAAGGCTTACAATGTTTTTCACAGTCAGCAGACACGTCTATCTGCTACATGGCGTGAGTGCCTCCATCTACCACCAGGACATTGCCTGTTACAAAGCTTGATGCTTCCGATGCAAGGAAAAGTGCTGCACCCTTCAGATCCTGGTCAGTACCGAAGCGCTTGAGGGGGGTTGCATCAAGGATAGGATCTTTTCCATGTTCAATAATGGCCTGTGACATTTTTGTAGGAAAAAAACCAGGGGCAATGCTGTTTACATTAATATTGTATTTTCCCCATTTAACTGCCAAATCTTTTGTCATGGTAATGACTGCACCTTTGCTCGTGTTATAGCCCAGCGTATCCATGACACGCGGGTCTGTTCCTCCCAGGCCTGCAACTGAAGCAATATTGATGATTTTGCCGCTCTTCTGCTCTATCATCACCCTCCCTGCCGCCTGGCTCATCAGGAAGGTCCCGGTTACATTGACATCGATCACTTTCTTCCATGCTTCCAGAGGCATTTCTGCAGCAGGCGCCCCCCAGGTTGCACCAGAATTATTGACAAGGATATCAATCGTGCCAAACTCCTCCACTGTTCTGTCCACTATCTGCTGAACCTCGTCCGGATTGGAGATATCACACTGCAGCGCCAGGGTTCTAACACCAAGGCTTTCGAGATGGGCAGCGGTTTCCCTGCAGGCCTCAAGCTTACGCGAACAGATGACAATATTGGCGCCTGCTTCTGCCAGCCCTTCAGCAATCTGGGCCCCAAGGCCTCTTCCCCCGCCTGTGACAATCGCCGTTTTCCCTTTAAGATCAAAAAGTCCCATCACATTCATATAAAAACCTCCATTTAGTTATTGATGCTTCCGCAATTCCAATTTTGCGATCTGTGCCCTGTGCACTTCATCAGGACCGTCAGCCAGCCTCAGTGTCCTGGCATTTGCCCACTGTGCAGCCAGCGGGTAATCATCGGAAACGCCCGCTCCTCCCATAGCCTGGATGCTTCTGTCCAAAACCCGGAGTGCCATAGAGGGAGCAGTGACTTTTATCATGGCAATTTCTGCTTTTGCTTCTTTGTTACCGACTGTATCCATCATATAAGCAGCTTTAAGCGTCAGCAGCCTGGCCTGCTCAATCTCAATCCGGGAGTCTGCAATCCATTCGCCTATCACTCCCTGGCTTGACAGCGGCTTTCCGAATGCAGTCCTTGTCTGGACCCTCCTGCACATAATTTCAAGTGCTCGCTCAGCCGCCCCGATCAGCCTCATGCAATGATGGATCCTTCCCGGGCCGAGTCTGCCCTGGGCAATCGCAAAACCTTTCCCTTCCCCCCAGATGATATTTTCCTTTGGGACTCTGACGTTTTTGTATGTAATCTCTGCATGCCCGTGCGGTGCATGGTCATAGCCGAATACAGGGAGCATGCGTTCAATCGAGACTCCCGGTGCATCAAGGGGCACAAGTATCATAGACTGCTGCTCATGCCGTGCTGCCCTTTTATCTGTCTTTCCCATCACAATAGCCACACGGCACCTTGGATCTCCTGCACCGGAAGACCACCACTTTCTGCCGTTTATGACATATCCATCTCCATCCCGCTCGATGCTTGCCTCAATATTTGTTGCATCCGATGAAGCAGTCCCGGGTTCGGTCATGGAAAAGCAAGACCTGATCTCGCCTGCCAAAAGAGGATCAAGCCACCGTTTTTTTTGTTCATCGCTCCCATATCGGACCAGCACCTCCATATTCCCTGTATCAGGGGCGCTGCAGTTAAAAACCTCCGGACCAATCAGGGATCTGCCCATGATTTCGCACAGCGGGGCATATTCCAGATTTGACAGGCCAGCTCCATATTCACTGTCAGGCAGGAACAGATTCCACAGACCCTCCGCCTTCGCCTTCTCCTTCAGCTCTTCCATAATTTGCGGAACCCCGCTCCAGCGGGAATCCTGCTCATTAAGCTGCTTTTCATACAAATGTTCAGCAGGATATACATGCCTTTCCATGAATTCTGTAAGCTTATCCTGCAAATCCTTCACTCTGCCTGAATAAGAAAAATCCATTCTTAAAAAGCTCCTTCCTTAACTTACTAACCGGTCGGTATGTAAAATAGTATACTCTTTTCAGAAAATTATTCAACTATTGTTCTAAAAATTCTGTCTTTATACATACAAAAAAAAGAACTGCCCTTAGGCAGCTCTTCTTCTTCACTTTTAGTTATAGAAGCTAGCTCCAACAACAATCAACAAAATGAACAATACAACGATTAGTACGAAAGTTGATCCTCCGTAATAGCCGCCGCCACCGCCGCCGCCGTAGCCGCATCCGCCATATCCGTAGCCCATCAAAGTCACCTCACTTTGTCTTTACTCACTTATAACATATGAGAATTGACAAAAGTTGTGTGGGCAAGCTCCCAGTATTGCTCTCAATTTTCTTTTTGGACTTTCAAAACTGGATGAATCTGTTTGCGGAAAGTTTCAATCTCTGCAGAAAACTGTCTGCAGGCTTCAGAGAATTGGGGTGCTTCTGCAGACAACTGCTCAAACTGTTCCTGCCACTTTGCCATGCAAGCCAGTATGTTTGCAGCAGACAGTTCCTGTCCGGCATTACCAGTTGCCTTCGGCTCATCCACAGCGGGCCGAAAGCATTCCAAATCTTCATAGACGACAGGCTGTTTGACTTTTTTTAAAAGAACACTGATCTGCCCATTTGTTTCAAGCTGGGCAAACTCGACATCTTCAGGCTCGAAAATACTTTTCAGCCTCAGCTGCTCCAGAAGTTCATCCATCGTATACTTTTCCTTTTTCACCTTTTCCTTCAGCAATCTGCCATTTTCAATGAATACGGTTGCTTTTCCTTCCACAGCAGCCCGGAATTTAGGAAAACGCAGGGATAAAAGGGATACAATCAAGGGGGTTGCGGACCAAATCAGGAGCGCCGGGAGGCTGGATGCCAGGCGGAGCCTTGGATCCATCGAGATGCTCCCAGCAATATCGCCGATTGTTATGCCCACAATATACTCATAAAAAGATAAAGAAGAGAGCTGTTTTTTTCCGAGCACTTTAGTGATAAAAAATAGCGCGATGATGATTAAAACCGATCTTATGATTGCTGCTCCAAAGTCCGGCACCATGCCAGCCTCCTCTTATTAACCCTAATGGTGATCCATAGCACCATGCTATCCAATATCCCCGAATTCCGGCTTATCCTTTAGGCTTAAACAGCAAAGCGCCGATAAACCCAAATACAATAGCAGCAGATATACCAGAGCTTGTCACTTCAAACATTCCCGTCAGGACACCCACAAGGCCGTGCTGCTCTGCTTCCTGAAGGGCGCCGTGGACCAGTGAGTTGCCAAAGCTGGTAATAGGAATGGTTGCGCCTGCACCGGCAAAATCAGCAAAAGGCTCATAAAGCCCAAGCCCGTCCAATACCGCGCCAATAACGACAAACAAACTTAATGTATGGCCCGGAGTCAGCTTGCCTATATCCAGGAAAAGCTGTCCGATCACACAAATGACCCCTCCTACAACAAAAGCCCAAAAAAACATTGCTAGCATCCACAAATCTCCTTTCTGAACTCCGGTTCCTTATTTACTGAGTCATTTCAATCGCTACGGCATGGGCAATGCAGGGAATGCTTTCCTTCTGCTGGAAGGTCAGCGGGGACAAGAGAGCGCCTGTTGCCACCACAAGGATCCTTTTCAATTCTCCCTGCTTCATCCTGTTCAGCAGATGTCCGTAAAGCACGGAAGCTGAACAGCCCGCCCCGCTTCCTCCTGACTGTACTGGCTGATCATCTTTGTAGATTAAAAGGCCGCAGTCCGCAAACCTGTTCTCATCAATGTTAAGCCCGTCATTCTGCAATAGCTCAAGGACTGTCTCCCTCCCAATCTTTCCAAGGTCTCCTGTGACGATCAAGTCGTAATAGGAAGGATCAATTTCCATATCCCTGAAGTGGGCTGAAATCGTGTCAGCAGCTGCAGGTGCCATGGCCCCTCCCATATTAAAAGGATCGGACAGTCCCATATCGATGACCTTTCCAATTGTGGCAGAAACAGCAGCCGGCATATCTTTTTGCCCTGTATTTTCGCCCACAAGAGCAGCGCCACCGCCCGTCACGGTCCATTGGGCAGTAGGAGGCTTCTGCCCCCCATATTCGGTTGGATAGCGGAACTGCTTTTCTACGGCAGAGTTATGGCTTGAAGTGCCGGTAATGATCTTCTTTGCTCCTCCGTAATTGATGATAAAAGCAGATAATGCCAGACCTTCCATTGAAGTCGAGCATGCTCCGAATACTCCAAAATACGGAAGCTGGATCGTTCTTGCTGCAAGGCTGCTTGGCGTAATCTGGTTAATCAGGTCCCCGGCAATAAAAAACTGTACATCATCTTTCTCTACAGAACCCTTTTGCATGGCTGTCTTTGCTGCCTCTTCCATCAGGACTCTGTGCGCCTTTTCGTAGGAGTCTTCCCCCATCCAGAGGTCATCGTGAAGGATATCAAAGTCCCTGGCAAGGTTGCCCTTTGCTTCAAAAGGCCCCCCAGAGACGCCAGTGGAAAGAATGACAGGCCGGTTCTGAAATATCCAGGATTGTTTACCTTTCAGCATTCACAGCACCCCCCACATGACTAATAGTGTTTTAACCAAAGCTACTACAAAAGCGGAAAAAACCCCAAATAAGATAACTGACCCGGCGAGCTTAAACATATTTCCTCCCACCCCAAGCACAAACCCTTCAGTCCGGTGCTCTATGGCAGCAGAAATAACTGCATTTCCAAAGCCTGTAACCGGTACAGCGGAACCTGCTCCGGCATATTGGCCGATATGGTCGTATACTCCAAAGCCTGTCAGCAGCATGGATATGAAAATCATAGTGGCGACTGTAGGGTTTCCTGCTGTCTGCTCTGTAAAATCAAAGAAATATATATAAAAATAAGTAATGGCCTGGCCAATCACACAGATTACCCCGCCCACCCAAAACGCCTTCAGGCAGTTCTTCAGGACCGGGCGCTTTGTTTCATGCTTTTGTTCAAGCTGTTCATATTTCTTCTGCTCGGGTGTCTTGCTCTTTGCCACTATTTTCGCCCCTTTCTATGTGAGCTCTTTTTTCATATTGATGATTTTTTCAAGCTTATCCTTGGCCTTTTTGCGCGGGAAAGCCGGGTCCTCCATCTGTTCCTTCAATTCCACAGCCTCAAGGAAGATTTTATAGTCGCTGGATACAATGAAGTCTTCTTTAGGAAACTTTTCTTCCAGTCGCTTATTGATCGTCTTTTCAATTTTTTTCATGCGGAAGCGCTTAAGATGCTTCACCTTATAGGCCACAAGAACTTCCTCTTCGCCTACAACCACCGCAACATCATAAACCTCTTCGATTGCTTCGATTTCCTTTTTAACCCTTGGCGCCAAATCCTTCCGCTCCTCTTTCTTTTCATCAAGAAGCAAAGGCTGCGGGTTCGTCGTTTTTATTAGTGCCAGACGGCTTTCCGCGGTCTTTTGCTCGTTGCTGCAGCCGCTCACATACAGAATGGCGGCCAGGATGACCATTGACCTTCTAAACATCTGTTTTCTGTTCATATGCAATCCTTCCTATGTAAAGTGGATTTATTCGCTCTTATATTTTCCTCGCGGCAACAGCAATTTATGAATAAAACTAACTTGTAAAAAATGACAAATAAGAAAAACAAATGAGGCTGGACAGTAATCAAAGTTGAAAAAAAATGAAAAAAGCCGCTAATGCGGCTTCTGAATAGGCACCTTATTGCCTTCTTATTCAGCTGTTCCCCTTCTTTTTGCCGCAATTGCAGCCCTTCTTCTTTTTTTTCTTTTTGACAGGCCGGGACACTGTCCCCTGAACCGGTTTATCAGCATTTAACATAAGGATGCCTCCATTATTTAAATTTCAGTACACAGTGCCAGTTTATGCATGCAAACCAGCGCCTGTGCCGGCACAGTGCCATAGTTCAAAGATATCAGATAAGCCGCTGAATGACCGATTCAATAACTGCAGCAGCACCGGCGATGGCAAGGATAAAGATGACAGGGGCCGCTGCCATGGGGAAATAAAGATAGGAGAGGTAAAGCAATGCAGAGGCCCATACGCCTGTGCACCAATAACAGCTGATAAGCTCGCCGATAAAGCCTCTGATCAATCCCGGCCTCGTCACATAATACATTTCTCCTTTTTCCACAACCTCTTCCAAAAAAATCTGCCTGAAGAATTCGGTAATCGAATCAAATACAATCAGCCTTGTCAGCCGGAAGGCGGCAAAGGCCAGCACAGTGAATTCCCATAGTGATATGAACATCATGTACCCCTCTTCTGAGTTTTTTCCTACAGCTGATGCAGTACTATACTTTATGCACAGCAGAAAAAAAACTGCCTAATTTTCAGAAACAAGGCGTTTGTCCGTAACCCATAAGCCCTTCCGGCAATATGTTATTAGTGTAGTATCACAAGAAATAAAGGAGGAAAAGATAATGGGTTGTGGAAAAAAAGACGATGTTTATGGCTCAAAAAGCTGTGTCTGCGAAGTGGTTCGTGCGATAAAAGATATTCAAGATAATGCCGAAGATGTATGCGAGTGCCCGACAAATTGTTTCCTGGAGCCGCTTGGGACACTGGTTTCTCCGTCAAAAAGGCAAAATGCCGATACACGCGTTTTTGTCCTGAAAACAGCTGACGGGTCACCATTCCATGCTTTCTTCAGAGGCAGCGACTGCTCTTGCGTATCTATCTTCTTCCGTGTAGAAGATGTTTTTGATAACTGCTGCGCAGTGCTCCGCGTCCTAGAACCGCAAAAAAGAACACATGATGGCTATGATACAGTAGATCTCACAGAAGACTGCTGCATCGACCTCAAAAAGGTCTGCCAGGTAGACCGCTTTGTCAAGACGAATGACTGCATCACAGTCGACCTGAAATGCTTCTGTGCTGTGCAGTGCATCGCCGATGTCAACCTAGACATCTGTGACTAGCACCTTGGCCATTCTGAATGGCCCATCTGAGTTAGAACCTTCTTTGCATAAGTCAGGCAAGTCAAACACTTGGCGTTCGCCGGCTTTGACCGGCGGACCGCTTTGTTTTTGTATTGAAATGCGGAGGCGGCTTGCCCATTAAGGAGCGCAGACTAAGAACGCCACGTCCTGTGGCAACGTCTGCATGACCCACATCCTGTGGGCCTCAAGCATAAGACGCGGTAGAATAAAAGGCGTTCTTTGCCTTTAATTCTACCGTGGCTTATGACTAGAGGCACCAGCCGCTGCAGCTGGACAAATTGAAATGCGGAAGGCGCTTGCTCAGCCCCGAAAATCATGATTCCTATTCATTAAAAAGCCAGCCCGAAGGCTGGCTTTTTTGCGTGCTTATTACTTTGTGAAGCCAATCATCTTGATTTCTTTTATAGACTTTACAGAAATCGTTTCTAAGGATTGATCCATAAGCTTTATTTCTACCCTATCTTCTGAAGGCATGCTCTGCACAATCCCTCTGTATGTCTTTTCTTCCGTTAAAATCAGGCAGGGAACCGGCGGCAGCTGCTTGGGAAAATGGATCAGATAATCGAGCCTTTCTTCGACATTCATTTCTTTGAATGGCTTTACTCTCTGAAAGGAAAAGAACCCCTGCTTCCGTGATTCTTCTTCCTTCTTTTCAAGCTGAGCATCCTGATAATCTCTGATTGCAGACTGGACATCATCATTTCTTTCAGGCAAATCAGCTTCATGACTGGCAGGACCGAAAATTGACTCTTCCCTTTGTACGGCCGGCTTGCTTTTTTTGTGATTATCGCTTGCCTGACGAGCAGCAGCCTGTTTTTTAGCATTTTTTGCAGAATAAACCTCCTGCATTTTGATTTCGGGCATTTTAAAGTGTGGCTGATGAATATAAAGCATAGGTTCTTTTGTTTTTTTCTCCACCCTGTGCACCTCCGCATTGTTTCTCCTTCATATATGTATGCAAAATGGGCAAATTCGTTTACAGGGCGACCTTATCTTAGACTCGCAGATATCGCGGCAGAGAAATAAAATCATCAGATGAGCAGCTTTACAAAGGATTAACACGGGGGGAATATATGGTTCACAATCATGTGCTATTGTTGGAATATACGGAACCTCAGTGCGGGATTGCTTCCTGCGCTTCAGGTTTTACCCCCCATTTACATATAGAAAAGGCAGGCCAAGGAAATGGCCTGCCAATTTTTTTATTAGCCCATGATATGGAAACCGGAGTCAACATGGATGTTTTCCCCAGTGATTCCTCTGGACATATCGCTGAATAAGAACACCGCAGTATCTCCGACTTCTTCTTGTGTGGTGATGCGGCGCAGAGGGGCCTTTTCTTCAATTTCCCTCAAGATTGAATTGAAGTCGCTGACACCTTTTGCAGACAAGGTACGGATCGGGCCAGCAGAAATAGAATTAACCCGTATACCTGATTTGCCAAGATCTGATGCAAGATATCTCACGCTTGCATCGAGCGACGCCTTGGCAACTCCCATAACATTGTAATTCTGCATAACACGCTCTCCGCCCAGATAGGTCAGTGTGACAATGCTTCCTCCATCGGTCATCAATTCTTTTGCTTCCTTTGCCACTGCTGTCAAAGAATAAGAGCTGATATTATGGGCAAGCAGGAATCCGTCCCTGGTCGTGTTCATGAAATCCCCCTGCAGCTCTTCTTTATTGGCAAAGGCGATGCAATGGGCGACGCCATGGATGGTTCCTGCCTGGGCTTTAATTTCTGCGAAGCATTTAGCAACTTCTTCGTCATTTGTCACATCACACGGGATGACAAGGCTATCTGCGTTTTCCAGTGAGCCTGCCAGCTCTTTTACGCTCTTTTCAAGGCGTTCTCCTGCATATGTAAAAATCAGGCGCGCTCCTGCTTCATGCAACGAACGGGCAATTCCCCATGCTATGCTGCGTTTATTGGCCACTCCCATTACAACATATGTTTTTCCTGCTAAAGACAGAGTCATAGTCGGTGCCTCCTATATTAATACATGTTATTAGTACCTAGTACTAATATTACTACATAATCAGCTAAAAGGAAAGTGCTGTTAAAGAATATAAGAAAGCCGGCCATCTTAAACGGCCGGCTTTCTATGATGCTGATTAACACCATTCGCAGAACTCAAGCTCACGCTTCAATTCATCCACATACTCTTTAGAACCTGTAACGATCAGCCTGTCATTCATCTGAAGCTCAGTATCCCCATGCGGGACAATTGAATCCATTCCGCGGAAAATGCGGACAAAAATAACATCCCCGGTAAATGGAAATCTCCTTAAGGTCATGCCGTCAAACTGGCTGTTCAGCAGCTTGATCTCATACAGGGATGTTTCCTGATTGGTCAGGATATTCATCACGCTAGGAGATTCGATTAGAGCACGCAAAAGCGCCTTTGTCGATAAAAGCACTGAGAAGACTTCCACTTCCTGCTCACGAAGGGATTCTTCCAGGTCAGGGCTTTCGATGCGGCAGATGACCCGCTCTACTCCCCGTTCCTTGAAAGCGACGGATAATGTGGCATTAGCTTCTTCATCACCTGTAGAAATCACAACAATATCCGAATTGAAAACATCTGTACCCTCTAGGACACCCACTGTGAAATCATCAACCTCTTCTATCTCGAAAAGGGAATCGGCAATCTGCTTATCAGACTTCTCTTGCTTTTTATGGTACAGCTTTGGTTCATACAGCGAGGATTTCAGTTCACTGTAAACCGGAAGTGTAAGCTGGTTGGCGCCAATAAAGGCGACCTTGAGCATTTTTTCCTCTGCAGCTTCTTTCGGGAAAAGCTTTTTGAAGACAATCGGAGTCAGCACACAGGTAATGATTGCAACCAGGATCAGCGTTCCGCTCATCTCTGCTGTGATGATCTCCATCCTTTCTCCGATGGTTGCTGCCGCAATGACAAGAGACAGCGTGGATGTCAGCAGGAACCCTGATGCTATCACAGTTTTTGCGTCATACCATTTCTTGAGAATAAGAACTGGGACAAGCTTGGAAGCAAGCAGGGCAATCAGCAGAAGCGGAATAAGCATAAGCATCTTCTGATCGCTGAATAACGTCCACACATTAAGGTCAACACCGACCATTACAAAGAAAATAGGAATCAGGAAGCCATAGCCGAATGAATCCAGTTTATGAATCATTTCCTGATTTGGTGCAAGCAGGGACACAAGCACACCTGCCAGGAATGCACCGAGTATATTCTCCGCGCCAACCGTTTCAGAAAGGCCAACCAAGAGCAGAATGAGTGTAAAAACTGCTCTCGTGCCAATTTGAACTGTACCGGTTGACATCGCCTCAATGAAATTGCGTTTCTGGAACTTCTTTCCGACAAAAAACAGGATGACTCCGGCTCCGAATAATACGAGCAGAAGCCAGGTATTGCCTTCACCGCCATCATTAAGCGACACAAAGACAGCCAGGAGGATCATTGTCGCCAAGTCGGCAATGACTGCGATCAGCAGGATGATCTGCCCGATCCCCGTTTTCATCAGATGGGCTTCTTTCAATGTAGGCACTACCACCCCAAGGGATATGGTCGAAATGATCAGGGTCATCAGGAAAGCATTATCAATGAATCCTGCCAGGACAAACAAATAGGAAAGCAGCAGCGATACAGCGAAAATCCCGACAAACACAATGGACGCAACAAGAAACGTGTTTGGCTCAGGCTTTCCATTTGGCAGGACTGCTTTTTTCTTGCTCTTTTTGAAAGCCGAAAAGTCAATTTCAAGCCCGCTTAAAAACATCAGGAAAATAAAGCCGAGGGTCGAGAGGGTTTCCAGCCACATGTCTTCATGAACCAGGTCAAACCCGCTTTTTCCTATGATCAGGCCGACAATGATTTCCGCCACGACCACAGGGATAAAGTTTAACTTCAATCGATGCAGCACAATAGGTGTGATAAACGCTGCAAGAATGACTATAACAAGAGAAGCAACAGATGCTCCATGCTCCATATCTATTCCTCCTCCGATTTAAATCAGATAGCTCATGAACAATGTGGCCATCCCAAAATAAATTAAAATACTGATAATATCATTTATTGTCGTAATAAAAGGTCCTGAAGCAACTGCCGGGTCGATCTTCATACGGTGCATGATCAACGGTACGAGCGCCCCTGCGAGTGTTGCAACAATCAATGTAGAGAAAATGGAAATGCCGACAAGCAGGCCAAGATAAATATCGCCATGCCAGAGCCATACAGCGAGACTGACCAATATCCCGCAGATCGTCCCTGTAATAACCCCTGTCCCTGCTTCCCTGAATATAAGCTTCGATTTGTTCTCCCTTTCAAGGTCGCCTGTTGCAATCCCGCGTACAGCAACTGCCAGGGCCTGTGTGCCCGTATTGCCAGCCATGCCGGCGATAAGCGGTATGAACACAGCCAGTATGGACACCTTGCTCAGCGTTTCTTCAAACCGTCCAATCAGACTGGCAGTCATCATCCCCAGAAACAGCAGGATAATAAGCCATGGCAGCCTCTTTCTGGCAGCAGCAAATGGACTTCGATCAAGAGTATCCATGTCAGAAACCGCTGCTAGCTTGGAATAATCGTCTGATGCCTCTTCTTCCATGACATCCATTACATCATCAACTGTTATGATTCCCAATAAATGATTCTGAAAATCCACTACCGGCAAGGCCAGGAAATTATAATCCTTAATTTTTCGGGCAACATCCTCCTGATCTTCGCCCACCGACACTGAGACGACCCGGTCATTGGTGATTTCCGCGATCATCGTATCGTCATCGTTCACAATCAGATCACGGAGGGAAATGACCCCTGCCAGCTTTTTGTCTTCATCCACTACGTATACATAATAGATTGTTTCGGCCCGGGGGGCTTCATTTTTCAGGATATACATAGCAGAACGGACCGTCTGATTGGCGGAGATCGAAATGAATTCGGTCGTCATGATGCTTCCTGCCGTATATTCTTCATAATGCAGCAGGTCTTTGATTTCCTGTGCCGCATCACTGTCCATTATGGTCAGATAGCTTGCAGCCTGGTCTTTGTCCAATTCATTCAGGACATCGACCGCATCATCAGCATACATATTTGACAGCATATCTGCTGCATAGCTTGGATTCATTTCAGCCAGTACATCTTTGTATTCTTCCTCATCCACTTCCAGATTTTCAAAGAGACCTGCCATCTCTTCCGGGGACAGGAATTGATAGATGACTGAACGGGCTTCTTCCTCCAGCTCCTTAAAAAATGAAGCTTGATCATAAGGGTGCAGATCAAGGAACTCCTCCCTGAAAACATCTAAATCTTCATTTTGTAAAGACTGGAGCAGCAGCTCGCGGTTATATTGCTCCGAGGGTCTTTCTTGCATATCGGGCATGATTTACCCCTCCTTCCGGGTATACTAAAACAGTCTTTACTATACTAGCAAATGTTTGTTTTTTTGTCGTCATTAAAATCTTCCCACAGGAATATTTTGAGGATTTCAAATATACTGAGTAAGACCTGCTTAAATGATAGGCGGAGGAGGAACAGAATGAAAATTGATATCATTGGGGATATACATGGATGCTTTGCTGAATTCAAAACACTCACTATGAAGACGGGCTATTCCTGGGAAACCGGCATCCCCATCCATCCTGATGGGAGAAAGCTTGCTTTTGTCGGTGACCTGACTGACCGGGGCCCCGAGTCGCTGAAAACGGTTGAGATTGTGTGGGAGCTTGCAGCCAGGCGGCAGGAAGCCTATTATTCACCGGGCAACCATTGCAATAAGCTTTACCGCTTTTTCCTGGGCAACAAAGTCCAGATTACCCACGGCCTTGAAACCACTGCTGCTGAATATGAAGCCCTTCCCCATAAGAAAAAAAAAGAAATAAGAAGAAAATTCATGGAACTGTATGAAAAGGCTCCCCTCTATCAGGTGCTTGACGGGGGAAAGCTCGTCATTGCCCATGCGGGGATCAAGGAAGAATATATCGGGAAAAATAATGCAAAGGTGAAAACTTTTGTATTATACGGAGACATTACCGGGAAGAACAATGCAGATGGCACTCCTGAAAGAAGGGACTGGGCAAAGGCGTATAAAGGAGAGAGGGTCATTGTGTATGGACACACGCCCGTGAAGGAACCGCGAACCGTCAATTCAACCTTTAATATTGATACAGGTGCCGTTTTTGGCAACAAGCTTACAGCCTTGAGATACCCGGAAATGGAATTGGTTTCTGTCGGCTCCTCCATGCCTTTCAATGCAGAAAAGTTCCGGGACATCCTTTAAACATCTGCCGGCATAGTAAAACGGCCGCCTAAAAAGGCGGCTGTCTTCTATTCCAGCAGTGCCTTCATATCATCAGGCAGCCCGGCTGAGAAGCAAAGCTCCCTCTCCAGGAACGGATGAAAAAAACGGAGCTCCCGGCAATGAAGGGCTTGGCGGCTGATTTGATTTTTATTCCCGCCATACAGCCCGTCTCCAAGCAGGGGATGGCCGAGATGGCAAAGATGGACCCGAATCTGGTGAGTTCTCCCTGTTTCAAGCACCAGCTCCACATAAGTGAACTCTCCGGTTCCTTTTACTTTATAATGTGTGCAGGCATACTGCCCTTCAAGGAAATTGACTTCCCTTTCAATGATGCTGTCCTTTTTGCGCGCAATCGGTGCCTCAATGGACCCTTCTACCGGGAATAGCTTTCCTTCTGCAAAGGCTTCATAGGTTCTCTTAACCCTGCCTTCCCTCTGCAGTGTGCTCATTAAGTGATGGACATGGCGGTGCTTGGCAACCAGGACCAGCCCTGAAGTGTCACGGTCAAGCCTTGTCACAATATGGACCGTCGATGCCAGATCGATTTTCCTGTAATAGCCGATAAGTGCATTCGCAAGGCTTCCGCGTGGATGCTCTCTTGAGGGGATCGTGCTCATAGCGGCTGGCTTGTTGACAACCAGTACATAAGGATCTTCATACACGATAGCCAGGGGAATGTCTTCTGCTTCCATCCCTGGACTCGGCATTTCAGAAGGAAACCTGACGGAAAGGCAGTCCCCCTCATTTAGCGTATAGCGCACATTTTCCTCATTGCCGTTCACTTCGATTTTCCCGCCGCTGAACTTTATATCAGTCAGGGCAGCTTTGGAAATTTCACGCTGCTTCAGATAATCTTTAATGGACTGTCCGCTGTCCTGCTTATCGATTCTCCAATTTAATGTGAACGAATCCATGGACGGGCCCTTCCCTTCTTAGTTGTCGGTAATAAATGAATCATGCACCCTTTTCCAGAATGGGAATGGACGGAAACGGGCAAACCTGATCTTCTCATCCGCCACCCTGAACTGGATCGACTTTACATCCTTGTGCAGGAGCGTCAGATGGTCAATTGTAATCTGGAAGTCCGGTACATTTACCGGCTTCAGCATGCACGTATGATGGGCCGGCAGGACAAGCGGTGAACCCAGCGTCCTGAATACCCTGTTATTGATTGAAGCCATTTCCGCAAACTGGATGGCAGGCAGCGAAGGATGGAGAATGGCCCCTCCAAGCGCTTTATTATAAGCCGTACTTCCTGATGGAGTGGACAGGCAGAGCCCGTCTCCCCTGAAGCGCTCGAAATGCTGTCCCCTGATTTCCACGTCCATTACCAATGTGCCCTCGATGCTCTTGACTGTCGACTCATTCAGGGCCAGATATCTCGTTTCCCTTCCTCCATGCTGGTAGCGGATAATTACTTCAAGAAGCGGATATTCAATCACCTGGTACGGCGTTTTGGCAATGGCAATCACCAGCTTTTCGATTTCTTCCGGCACCCAATCAGCATAAAAGCCAAGATGTCCTGTATGTATGCCGACGAAAGCCGTTTTTTCCAGCCTGCTGCTGTACCGGTGGAAAGCATAGAGAAGCGTGCCATCCCCGCCTATGGATACAACAATATCCGGCTGATCCTCATCATATATTAAATCGAAATCCAGTAAATACGTTTTCATTTTATGCATAAGTGTATTTGATTTGGAGTCGCCTTTAGACGTAATGGCAAATTTCATTGTGCTTTTTCTCTCCTTTTCAAAATCCCAGTTTGACCTTTGCCCTTGTAGTGGACAGAAGCCTTGCCGCCGTCAGCTTCCGCCTTCCTTCTGATGCTCTTTCTTCCGGGTGAAGAACGCCTGTGCATCCTGGATTTCTCCTCTGATCAGGGACATTTCTTCGTCCAGGCGGAAGGCAGCCTCAGCAGCCCTTTTCAGCCTCATCTGTATATCCTTTGGAAATTGGCCGCGGTATTTATAATTCAATGAGTGTTCTATAGTCGCCCAAAAGTTCATGGCCAGCGTCCTGATCTGGATTTCAACAAGGATTTTTTTCTCGCCATTGATCGTTTGGACAGGATATCTTATGACGACATGATAGGAACGGTAGCCGCTTGCCTTTTTGTGGGAAATATAATCCCTTTCCTCTATCAGCTCGAAATCGTTCCTGCGGCGGAGCATTTCAACAACCAGTTTTATGTCATCCACAAACTGGCACATCATCCTCAAGCCCGCAATATCCTGCATCTCGGTTTCCAATTTATCAAGAGGTATCCCCTTTTGATTGGCTTTATCCAATATGCTCGCAATCGGCTTTACCCTGCCTGTCACAAATTCAATCGGGGAACTTGAGGAATCAAGTTCAAACTGGCCCCTCATCCCTTTCAGTTTTACCTTCAATTCCTCGACAGCCTGCTTATAAGGTGCTAAAAATTGATCCCAATGCTTCATGCGCATCTTCACCTCATCCCATTTTCTCTATTTTCCGGAGGAAGGCCGGGGTGCACCAGCCTTTCTGCCGGGGGCTATTGCGCTTTTCAGAAGGCGGCTTCCACCTTTGCCACCATTTCATCTCCATAATTGCTGTTGCCTTTAATATTCTCGATCAGATAGCCGAGTTCCTCCCTGAATTGAGGAAGGTGCAGCCTGCCAGGGCCGTTTGCCAGATAGGCATCCGCCCCTGCTGCGAGGGCCAGGCTCATGGCGGCCCATATGCCTTCTGATAGGACTATGTATGTATATTCATCATTGCTTTCCGCAATATAAACAAATGCCAGGTTATCTGAATCGACCAGCATCTGTCCATTCGCCTTAAGCCCATTAATATCCTGTTCTGTCTCCAGCAGCAGCTCATTCGTTTCTGTCAGTGCCGCATTGGTTATGTCTATTTTTTTATTCATGAATTCCAACCTCCCATACTCTCCCCTATTTTATCACAGGTTGTTTCTATATCCTAAGGATTGAAGTCTGTCTGAAAGAAAGAGATAATAAAAATGACTATACTCAGGGGAGCACACATAATATGAGCCATTCACAGCACATTGAAATAGAATACAAGAACATGCTGGAGCAGCATGAATTTGAGAAGGCGGCAGCCTTTCTGCAGGTTAAACCGGCAGATTTTTTCTTGCAGGAAAACCATTATTTTGATACACCGGACTTTAAGCTCAAGGACAAAATGAGCGCGTTAAGAATCCGTTTTAAAAACGGGACATATGAAATGACGCTCAAGCAGCCGGCAGACGAAGGGCTTCTCGAGACAAATATAGAGCTTTCGCAAACGGAAGCGGATGCCTGCATGCAAACAGGAAGCATCCCGGACGGCCACATAAAAGAGGCGCTTGAAATCATGAAAATTCCTGCTGCTGAACTTGAATACTTTGGATCCCTTTCTACCAAACGGGCCGAAAAAGCTTATAATGGCGGCCTGATGGTTCTCGACCATAGTTCCTATTTAAATTGCGAGGATTATGAATTAGAATATGAGGTAAGTGACAGCGAAAAAGGAAAGAAGGAATTTATCCTTTTCCTGAAACTCCTAAACATTCCCGAAAGAAAGACCGAAAATAAAATTAAGAGGTTTTACCGTCAAAAATTAAACATGAACACTGCTGAATGATTGATTAAAAGCTTTGGCAGTTATATAAAAGGAGACAGCAATGAACATTGACCAACTGAAAGTGATGCTTGAACTCCAGGCCCTCCAGAATTTCGGCGGCAACAGTACTCCTTCAGACTCCGGCTTGGGCAGTGTCTTTACCAGCATCATGAATGAAATGATGGCATCGGATGAGGCACCCGGCGGACAGGAGTCTGCAGAAACCGGACGAGAAACATTCTTGTCTGGAAAGATGGCTGCGGCACTTCCTCCAGTAAGCTTTACAAAGCTTTCCGGCGGAAATGGGGAACCTTTTTCAGATATCATCAATGAGGCAGCAGAGCTGTACAAGCTTCCTGCCAAGCTCATCCACTCTGTCATCAAACAGGAATCCAACTTCAATCCCGGTGCTGTCAGTGCTGCCGGGGCTTCCGGGCTGATGCAGCTCATGCCGGAAACAGCCAAAGGCCTTGGCGTCAAAAATATATTTGATCCCCGCGACAATATATTTGGCGGCAGCAAATATTTGCGTGAAATGATGGACAGATATGGGGGCAACATTGAAAAGGCGCTTGCAGCATACAATGCAGGCCCGGGAAATGTCGATAAATACGGAGGCATCCCTCCTTTTAAAGAAACTTTGAACTATGTAAAAAAAGTGACCGGCAGCTTCTTAGCATAAGAACCTTGCGAGAAAGCCTTCTGCAGCCCAGGCTATGCGGAAGGCTTTTTTTTTGCGGGAAAAACCTTCATATTGAGCTGACAATGGTTCACGCTGGAAAAATTCCGTGATATTGGTTAAAGTAATGAATGCCGCCACTTTGTGCTGCTTGTCCTCAAGCTATTTGTTTGAGATATAAAAAGGGCGTTGTTAAAATAAAGAAAGCACAGGAATATTAAAAGATAATGTTTCTGCTATAACTAATCTTTTGGAAACTTACTCATTAAACTCGAAAAGGAGTTTTTATAATGGCCGAGAAAATGACTGTACCGTTCGATGCTATTGGCGAAGAAAAACTTCACCGGCTTGTTGATGTTTTTTACAGCCTGGTTGGACAGCACCCTGATCTCGCTCCTATCTTCCCTGATGACCTGACTGAAACGGCCAGAAAGCAAAAACAGTTCCTGACACAATATCTTGGAGGACCTGCTTTATATACATCCGAACATGGGCACCCTATGCTAAGAGCCCGCCACCTCCCCTTCGAAATTACGGAAACAAGGGCAAAGGCATGGCTGTCATGCATGGAACAGGCTATGGATGCAACAGGATTGGAAGGCGACTTCAGGCAGCATTTCTTCTCCCGGCTCGCATTAACGGCACAGCATATGATCAATACACCAGAAAAAGATATGATGAAAGGTGAGAGCAAGTGAGGGAAAAAGAAACTTCTCAATTCATCCATGCATCTCCTCATTGCCAGGGCATCGAGAAAAAGCGGATTGAGATTTACATGTTCGTCGATCCTCTCTGTCCCGAGTGCTGGGCGCTGGAACCGATTATTAAGAAACTGATGATAGAGTATGGAAGCTACTTTTCCTTTAAGCATGTCCTTAGCGGCAGGCTTGCCTCCCTCAACATGGGAAGGAAGCAGAGGCTGGAAAGCCTCGCGGACTATTGGGAAAAAACCGCAAGCCGTTCAGGGATGTCATGTGATGGCAATGTCTGGTTTGAAAACCCTGTCTCGTCCCCGCATCTGGCTTCCATCGCGATAAAGGCAGCCGAGCTGCAGGGAAGAAAAGCAGGGATCCGATTTCTGCGGAAGCTGCAGGAGGTGCTTTTCCTTGAAAAGCAGAACATTTCAAACTTCGATGTCCTCAAATCCTGTGCACAGAATGTCGGGCTTGACGTTGTCGAATTTGTTGCCGATATCCACTCAGACAGCGCTGCTAAAGCTTTTCAATGTGACCTGAAAATCACTTCAGAAATGGATGTACAGGAAATACCTACTCTTGTATTTTTCAATGAAAATATTGAAGAAGAAGGAATTAAAGTCACAGGCTATTACCCTTATGAGGTGTATGTGCAGATCATTGAAGAAATGCTGCAGATGAAGCCTGAACCTTCTGAGCCGCCATCCCTTGAAGCATTCCTGAGATACTTCAAGCTGGTAGCAACCAAGGAAATTGCAGTTGTATACAATATGACGGTTTCACAAGTAGAAAAAGAAATGAAAAAACTCCAATTGAAGCAGCTGGTCGAACAGCTCCCTGCAAAATACGGGACTTTTTGGAGATATTGCGGAGAATAACACAGGATATAAGAAAAGCCCTGCAGATGCAGGGCTTTTCTTATATTTCAGGATGGGAGTATATGTTTCAATAATAGAAAGGGGGTTTGATCGTTTGTGAACTATGTAACAAATACATCATATCATACTGGCTGCAGAATGAACAATAGATTGTTCATCTCTTCACAAAATTGTCACGAAATTATCCCCCGCTTTTTGCATATACATAAACAAGCCCTGAAACCTGAAACCATAACCAGGAGGTTAAGTATGCTTAAAAGCAAAGTCATCTTATTTCTGATCATACTGGCAGTCACTGCTGCTTTCATTCTGAATATATTGGGCCTCATGAAAATGCTGCCCCTCATCATCACCTCCCCTCTCTTATTCGTGGCCCTACTAATCCTGGTGCTGTATATAAATGAAAGGAGGCGGTTTAAAGGTTTTTAAGCAGAAGTGCGGAGGTGACTGTTCAGGTGTGACCAGCAAGTCTGGAGCAGTTTTAAAGGGATGCCGAGGTGAAGGTTTGCAGAGTTGCTAATATATGGCGGAAGTTGCTAATATAATTGAAATCTTGCTAATATATGGTGAAAGTTGCTAGTAAACCAGGAAAGTTGCTAATAAACAGGAAAAGTTGCTAATATCGTCCTGCAGCAGCTTCCTTCCTGCCCGATGCCCGCTCAACTCCGCCAGTCCCTCCCATCCCTGCTCGCAAATAAGAACGGAAACCCGCAAATAAACTCAGCAGAGTCGCAAATATACCCCAAAACTCGCAAATATATTAAAAATCCTGCAAATATCCTCACAAACTCGCAAATATACGCCCCCCTCTTCCCAATCAAACTATTTCCAGTCCGCAAATAAGCGCCAAATCTCCAGATTCAGCGCATTACTCACCTTAAGTCTTCACTGCCGCACTTCTCCAATATACTTCAGCCCATCAAAATGCTCACCGGCAGCATTTCTTCATTTCATATTACAGTCCTAACTTGCAAATAGAAATATCAAAACATTAATGTTACCACTAAAAAAAGCACGCTAAATCATATACGATTTAACATGCTTTTTGAGTGGTTTCTCACATTGTGTGGACTTCACAAAGGGAATAAGTCCATCCCCTTTTCTGTTTTACTGCTTAACCCTGTTCAAGAGTTCTTCCATCTCGTTCAGCTTCTCCTCGAATACCTTGCAGGCATCTGCAATCGGAGCAGGGCTTGTCATGTCAACACCCGCTTTTTTCAGCACTTCGATCGGGTAATCCGAGCTTCCTGCTTTCAGGAAGTTGATATACCTTTCGACTGCCGGCTCACCTTCTTCGAGGATCTGCTTGCTTAGTGCAGTTGCGGCGCTGAAGCCTGTAGCATATTGATAAACATAGTAATTGTAATAGAAATGAGGGATCCGGGACCATTCCAGCCCGATTTCCTCGTCGATGATGATATCTTCTTCGCCGAAATACTTTTTATTAAGCTCATAATAATCCTGTGTCAGTGCCTCTGCTGTTAATGCCTCATTATTTTGGGCTTTCTGGTGGATCTGATGTTCAAATTCAGCGAACATGGTCTGGCGGAACACCGTGCCCCGGAACCCTTCTAAATAATGATTCAGCAGATAAAGCCTTTTTTGGTCATCATCAATCGTTTTCAGCAGATAGTCGTTAAGGAGGGCTTCATTGCATGTGGAAGCTACCTCTGCCACAAAGATTGAATAATTTCCGTAAGGATATGGCTGCGTTTTTCTTGTGTAGTAGCTGTGGACAGAATGCCCGAATTCATGCGCAAGGGTGAACAGATTGTTCACATTGTCCTGCCAGTTCATCAGAATATATGGATTTGTGCCATATGCACCTGAAGAGTAAGCCCCGCTTCTTTTTCCTTTATTCTCATGGACATCGACCCAGCGGTTTTCAAACCCTTCCTTTAATACTGAAAGATATTCCTCTCCCAGCGGCTCCAGTCCTTTTAGTACATAATCCTTTGCTTCATCATAAGGAATTTCCATCTTCACATCTTTGACAAGAGGTGTGAAGAGATCATACATATGAAGCTTTTCAAGGCCCAGGACCTCTTTTCTCAGCTTAATGTAGCGGTGGAGAAGATGGAGGTTGTCATTGACCGTATTGACCAGATTTTCATAGACACTTTCAGGGATATTATTATCCGAAAGTGCAGCATGGCGGGCAGAATCATAATTCCTGACACGCGCATAGAAATTATCTTTTTTGACATTGCTGCTCAAGGTGCTTGAAAAAGTATTCTTGAATTTACCATAAGTATCATATACCGCTTTAAAGGCATCCCTGCGGACTCGCTGATCGTCACTCTCCAGGAAACGGATATAGCGGCCATGGGTAACCTCGACTTCTTCCCCGTTTTCATCTTTAATGGATGGAAATTCAAGATCGGCATTATTCAGCATGCCAAATGTGTTCCCTGGTGCATCAAGGACTTCTGAAGCCTGAGCCAGCAGCGCTTCTGCTTCTGCAGATAATACGTGGGGCCTTTGAAGATTAATTTCCTCCAAAGAATGCTTATAGAGTCTTAGCTCTTCTTTTTCATCAAGGAAGCTGCTGATCTTCTCTTCATCGATTGCCAGGATCTCTGGCACAATATAAGCAAGGCTGCTCGCTGCCTGGGAATACAGATTTTTAATGCGGTCATCCAGTCCCTGGTAAAAGGAATTGGTCGTATCCTGGTCATATCTCATATGGGCATATGAGTAGAGCCTGCCCAGCCTTTCAAGGAGATGATCCTGGTATTGAAGCGCTTCATACAGCTTGTCTGCGCTGTCCCCCAACTTGCCCTGGAACCCGCCCGCATCAGGAAGCAGCTGCTTCACTTCCTGGAATTCTTTTTCCCAGGCATCGTCAGTTGAAAAAATATCTTCAAGCCTCCATGTATCTTCCGGCTTTATTTCACTTCTTGAAGGCAATTTCTTTACCGCAGTTTCATTTGCCATGTCTATATCCTCCATTTCAGTTATTTCGTGGTCCGAATAAAAATTCGGTTCACTAGTTATTTCTACCTTTAAAGGGAAATTCCTTCTTTATTATAAATCTCTCCTTATTGTATGTCAGTGATGCTGTTTTCATTATTCCCCATTTCATATGGGAAGGGAGTGTCTTCAGATCTCGCCATTCCTGTATAAAAGCGCATTCTCAGTAGTCCGGCTTCATCCATTGTCTTAGGGATAGTCCATTCGTGAGCGAGCCTGTATCTCCCCTCTCCTTCAAACTGAAAGACTCCGGATGCTGATAAATGGCAGAAATATTCTGTAACAGCCAGGCTGTATTCTCCTTCTGAAAGAGGGAGCTCCCTGACTTTCACATCTCCAGCACGTATGCGCCGCTTCAGAGACTGCATGATTTCATTCTCAGTCACCTTCTCTCCAGGTTTCAGGCCTATGAAACAGTCAGTATGCAGATACGCCTGCCAGACTAGCGGAGGTGTTGAAATCCAGAGAGAATGAAGGACAGGAATGCCGATATGCGGCGGGAGCAGGGAGAGATGTAAGCCTGCTTGATATATGGCCATGTAGAAGGGATGTTTGAATGTATTGGGGGTCAGCGAATAGGTTTGCTGGAGCTTGCAGATTTCCTTCTGCCAGTCTGCCGGCGGAAAACGGACAATCCGCGGGGCAGTTATTAGATTTGGAAATTTCATTTGATGCAGCGGTATGACAGAGAAGTCTGTCAGGACATTACGGGTGGTAAGCGGGCAGATGTTGGAGAGGAAAATAAAGCTCTGTACATCGGGGCAGTAAGAAAGCAAATGATATGGAGCATCTGATGAACGATTGACAAAAGAATAATGGAATTCAGAGAAGCTTGCTTTTCGGGCTGAGGTCCGCCTGATCTCTTTTCCTCCGAGTATCCAGATGGGCGTGAAGCCTGCCTCTTTGTAAGCACTAGTCCTGCTGGCGAAAAGCGATTCTGGAATAGGGGAGCACTGGAATTCAACGGCAAATTTCTTCCCGGCATATACAAAGCATATATCAGGGCGCTGTTTGATGCTTTTTATATAAGTTTCCAGCCTGGCATGCACATTATTGGCTATCAGCCACCGGTAAATATCCAGCTTTCCCTTCATATGGTACTCTGACTCATTTTCAAAGGATGCTTCACAGGAATATTCCTTATAATGGGCAAAGTGGGGTATCTTCCTGGTTCCAACCTTAAGCATTACCTTTTCCCTGCATACTGGACAGAGGAAGCTGCCCTCCTTTACCTTGAGCTTCCGCAGTGTTTCCCTATCCGTGAAGTCAGCAGAGTTGATAAACTTGCCTGATTTACGGATTGCTGTCAGCATAATTCTCCTCCTTTCTTTTTACATTACTATATAATTCGCTGTTTGAAATCGATATCCTGCCAGAGATTAACCCTTCATAGAAAAATGCCGCAGCAGCTGCTGCGGCATTCTCCTCATATGTTATGGTTATAGATCCTAAAGCAGTGGTGACAGCAGGCGTGCAGTTGATTCAAGCAGCCTGTACCCAATATGCCGCTTTCCGAACAGAGCACCTGTAATTTCCTGAGAATCATTAAGATCAAGCAGATATTCAGAAGCAAGCTTTTGTGAACTGTGAGTTTTAAAAAGGAAAGCATTGACTTCAAAATTCAGGTGAAAGCTTCTCATATCCATATTCGATGTTCCGATAGAAGCCAGCTCATTGTCTACAATCACAATCTTGCTGTGCATAAAGCCTTTTTGATACTCATAAATCTTGACGCCTGCATCAAGCAATTCAGGAAAATAAGACCTAGATGCATGGAAAACAATACGCTTATCCGGTCGATGCGGCACCAGCAGGCGGACATCCACCCCGCTCAGGGCAGCCACTTTGATGGCGGTGAATATGTCTTCATCAGGGATGAAGTAAGGAGAAGCAATCCAGACGGACTCTTTCGCAGAAGTAATCATCGAGAAGAAAATATTCTTAATGACACTCCATTCATTATCCGGGCCCCCGGCAATCAGCTGTACTCCGCCATGATTGTTCTCTTCGGGAACCGGAGTAAGATATTCAGCTGTCAAAAAGCTGTCATTGGTCATATAATACCAATCCTGCAGAAAAATGAGCTGCAGTGTACGGACCGCTTCCCCCTGCAGCATCAGGTGGGTATCACGCCAGAAACCGAAATGCGGATTGCGCCCCAGATACTCATCACCGATGTTAAGGCCGCCCATAAAACCTGTATTGCCGTCAATGACAATGATTTTACGGTGATTCCGGAAGTTGAATTTGCTGTTCAGGAGCGGCATTTTTACTGGACCGAATGCAACTGTCTCCACCCCGGATGACCTGAGGTCGCGAATATACTTCTTGGACATTTTCCAGGAGCCCACCGCATCGTACAAAAATTTAACCTTGACCCCTTCCCCCGCCTTTTGCATGAGTATCTCTTTAATCTCCATCCCGATTTGATCATGGCGGACAATATAATATTCCATATGGATATGATGGGTGGCATTCCGGAGAGATTCAAGGATCTGATTGAAGGTTTCTTCTCCATTTGTAAGGATTCTTGTGCTGGTAGCAAAGGAAATGGGGCTGTTCCCGATTTCATGGGCCAAACGGAAAAGCTTTCTTTGATGCTCCCCCATCTGCCGTACTTTTTCAGCATAATTTCTCCCATGGTTTTCCTGGACTTTCCTGAAAGCTTCTTTGTCCAAGAAATATTTTTTCCGGAACATCTTTTCCTTCCGGTAGTTCCGCCCGAAAAGGAGGTAGAAAATAAATCCGAGCAGGGGGAAACCGCCTAAAACCACGAGCCAGGTCAAAGTCTGTGAGGGGTGGCGGTTTTCAAGGAAAATGATGAACCCGATAAATATGACGGATAAAGTTACCAACAGGCTGAAGTAGCCCAGAAAGCCGCCATTGACCGGAAAAAATTTATTAATGGCAAAAAGGAGTAAGATCAGGAATCCGCTGAATATGGTAATCCTTACGGCGTTTTTCATTATGGCTGTCACCTGTCCCAACGGCAAAATCATGCTGCCTTCTATATACAAAGAAAACACCGATTTCATTCAGAAATCGGCATTGTTTAATCAAAATATTTCCTGAGCTCCCCGAAGACATCTCCATCTATTATAAGCTTACCGTATTCTTCAATCCGGTGGATCGTCGTCTGGGTTTCATGCCCGAATTCAAGCAGGATGCTCAAAGCATTATCAATCTGCTCTTCATCAAGATCTTCCTCATCAGGAAATTCAACATACAGATAGTATTTATTTTCAAATGAATAAAGCTTTGTTTCCAAGGAATCCAGGCTGGAAGTTTTGGAAAGGGAAATGATATCTTCAAAATCATCAAATTTCAGAAGAAACTCAAGATTATCTTCATAAGAAGAGTCTTCTTCATCTTCATGCTTTGTGAAATGCTGATCCAGCAAATCCTCGATCCTCTCTTCAACAGGCAGATCTTTCAGCTTATCCTCAGGAACGGGAAGTTCAAATTTCTGGCCGTCTTTGGAAAGCTGCGCCTTGGTGACCAGCACCTCTAGCCCTTTATCCAAAGCTTGTACCTGAATCCATAAAGGCCCTTCCACCATGAACTCTTCTTCCTGATGCACTTCGTCCATCATTTCCCAAAAGAGTTCCTCGCTCCGCTCGCGGTTGTACCAGATTTCATCCCGGTCAAAGCCTCTCTCTTCTATATCAATATAAGAAATGTAAAACTTGACAGTATTATCATTAATCCGTTCAATTTCCATTCAGAACTCTCCCTTCCGGCGATTGTTGAAGGGACTAAATACCCCCATAAGATGTTGTTTATATCCTTTACCCAATATAGTTGGCTCTAATCTTTCTAGGAAGGTAACAGTATTGTTGCCTTATACTCCTATTTTATGACAAAAAGGGGATAAAGGGAATTAAAATGAAGCAGGTTTCAAAAAACCATTGTATGCCTATATGCTTCATTTTAGTACATTTAATCTTACCAAAAATTTTAATTGTGTACAAACAACTGGCTTGCCGGAAAGCCAATATGGCCCATATAATTAATCAGTCAAGGAACGGAACAAAATAAAAAGCCCCTTATCTCAAAGAGATAAAGAGCTGATTCATCAGTTAACCATACGCTGTGCTTCCCGCAGCTGATACGTGCGTACTTTGCGCGGAAGGAATCGTCTGATTTCATCTTCGTTATAGCCAACCTGAAGGCGCTTTTCGTCAATAATGATTGGACGGCGCAGCAGGCCGGGATTATCCTTAATTAACTCAAACAGCTCTTGAAGCGGCATGGTTTCCAGGTTTACGTCAAGTTTTTGGAACGTCTTTGATCTCGTAGAGATAATTTCATCCGTACCATCTTCCGTCATACGGAGGATTTCCTTGATTTCATCAATTGAAAGGGGTTCGGAAAAAATATTCCGCTCTTTATAGCCTATTTCATGCTCCTCAAGCCATGATTTCGCTTTCCTGCAAGATGTGCAACTTGGTGAAGTGTATAATGTGACCATTTTACAAATTCACACTCCTTAAATTAGACATATATAAAGATCTTTTACAAGAATTATACTCAGAAAATATGAACCCTTAATTAAAATTACTTTAAATTAGTAATTTATATTAATTATTATACACCATTAAAGATGCATTTGGTATCCCTTTTTAGAAATATGCTAAAAGACTTATGCAAAGGTTCTACAGTTCATTTTTCTTAAGCATTCTACTATATAAGACGTATGAGAAAGATAAAAGTTTCAAAAATTTTAATAGATTCCATCTTTCCCCGCTTGATGGCCATATTTATGTAATACTTATAATGGCCCGGTGCCGCATTTGACCTTTATATGTTTTATACCCATACTGTCCAGGCAGTAAACCTTATTTTAAATTCTCAATTAATTTATGAAAATGAAAATGCTGCTATCAAAAATAGCAGCACTTTTCCTAGAGCCCTTTGAGTACATCTCCAGAACTTTTGTCTTCTTCAAATGTCAGTACTTCCTCTACCGGCTGGTAGGATTCTCCGTAGAATTGAGCATCTTTATACGTATGAATCAGCTCATATGTCTTCTTCATGCTCTCGTAGATCAGTTCTTCCGATTCATTTCCAGGGGCCCAATAAAGGATTTCCATACTATTGATTTCCTTTGTTGCCAGGGAACGCCTTCTATATCCGATCGATTGGGCATGCTCAAAGCCTTCCCGCTTGTAAAACTTGAGCCTTTTTTCTGTGTCGGTGTCTTCATAATCGACCGGCTCTACTTCAAGGATGATCGGTTTTCCCTTTTTCTTAAGCTTATCAAGGAGTTTATGGCCAAGACCCTGTCCCCTGGCTGCCTTTGAAACAAACAGGTAGTCGATGAACACGAAGTTATCCAGTTCAACATACATCAAAACATGGTTCTTTCCTTCGTCCTTATGGTAGATTTCAGAGCGTTCCTTGAGCAGCGTCTCCATATGCTCGCGGGATTTCATTTCTTCGATAGGGAAATATTGATTCAATTTTTCATACCAATGCATATTTTGGCTCCTTTTATTTAATAGTCCAGTCCGATAAGCATCCATCTTTCTCTACACTTCCCCGGCTGCTGCAGAGCTTAATTGCCCCGCTCTGAATCTCACATGTAAAATACACTAATAATTTGCCAAAATGTAAAGTATTTATACAATAGACCTTTTCTAATAACTGCTGTTCTTTTACAATAAATAGAAAGGACACTGGCATTTGGCATTACAAATTATTCGCAGCGCTGCTGTGAAAAGAAAGATGGAGGTTTATATGATTGAATTTGCTGCGGATTTATCGATTGTTGCCCTGCTCGTGATTGGGATTACTGCTATAATTGGAGTTGCAGCGAATGGAATCGGCGAGAAGCTGTTCGGCGGTAAACGAAAATCCGAATTTGTGGATCAATCCGCAAAGGTGCAGACTGGGTGGAAAAATGTAGGCGGCAGAAAGTAAAACTGATCCTGCCATATACTATGATACCGCATACAGCTTCTGTGTCAAATAACATCCTGCTATTAACGCTCTTTAGGATATAACAGCCATTAGCATGCGGTCTTGGCCTGAAAATGGCCGCTCAATTGAACAGAGATGAAGCCGGGTCAATTGCCCGGCTTTTCCTTTTTTATTCCCCTGGTGTATAGTCAACGCCTTCTGTGTAGGAATTGCCTGCATTCCAAAGGAGATATTCATTGATCCCCTGGTCTTTAAGGGCTTTAATCTGAGCTTCTACCTCTTGCTTTCCGTATGCCTTGTAATTCCCTGCCCCCAGCCACGATGCCGTAAAGTCCTGGAGCCATGGCCTTGATACAGGCGCCTCTTCCAGCTCTGCAAGCTTCTTCTTCTCAAGCTTAGAATATTCTGCCACAAGATTATATGGTTCCAGATCTGGCTTGCTGATCCCGAAATAGGACGTCCAATGACTCGGATAAATCATTGATGAAATTACATCAACATTGGAGGAAATCTTAGAGAAATTCTGGCCGATTCCGGGTGCTTCCGGCAGTGTTGCGCTGTAGCCAAAGATATCAACAGAAACTTGTACATCATAAGGCTTAAGCTTTTCCCTCGCATAAGCTACAAAGTCAGTGACAGCCTGAACCCTTTTTTGAACATTATCATCAGCGCCATTATACTCTCCAGTAGAATAAGTTAAAGTCTCTTCACGTTTTTCAAACCCTTCAGGAAAACGGACATAATCAAATTGAATTTCCTGGAATCCCATCTTAGCGGCTTCAATGGCTATACCGACATTATAATCCCAAACCTCTTTCAGGAATGGGTTTACGAATGATTCACCTCTGCCATTTGACCAGACCTTATTCCCGTCCTTATATGACCATTCCGGCTTGCTATTGGCCAATACGCTATCCTTAAAGACTACCACACGGGCTATAGGATAAATCTTCTTCTCCTCCATTGTTTTCAGAACCGTTGCAGGGTCTTTTATATAGGGTTTGCCGATGGAGCTGTACGGGGATTTCCCTTCAGGAATATAGGTCAGATTGCCCCAGTCATCCTTTATATCGATAACCATGGCATTTAAGTCAGTTTTGCCGATCAAATCTACTAACTTATTAAATTTTTCTCCGCCGGCAGAATGCCCGGTAACATAGACTCCTCTTACAGCGTCAGGGTATTCAAAGGTATAGCCTGAGTCATATTTAAAACGTGCCATGGCTGCTGGCAGTTCTTTTTTCATTTCTATGTATTCTCTTACGGGCATGGAGCTGTTTGTCAGCTTTTCACTCTCTTCCGCACTGGCATGTATTGTGATGAGCGAAGACAAAGCAGCAGCAGCCGCAGTCATTTTCAGAGCCTTCATATTCCGTCTCCCTTCTATCCTTGTATTTTCATTATAAAGGCAGCCTGCTTCCATTTACATATGTAAAAAGCAATAACATAGTACTCATTCCCTCTCTTCTTTCCTATTACACTTGAAATAAGGATTTTTTAAGATTTTAATAGGAATAATGAATATATAGAAAATTTATAATAGTAATTGTTGTCAAAATGTTGTATTATTATTACAAGAAAAATGCGTTAATGAGAAAAAGGGTTAAAGTGATACTTCACATTCCGAAATAGGTCGTTTTTACAGCTTAGCTATTTACATCACCTGCAACGATAATTCTAAAATTTTTGCTGTTCTTTTTATTTGATGTAATTAAAAGCCAAAAGACGATCTCGGAATGAGATCGTCTTTTGTTATTTTTTGTATTGGGCCTTATATTGTGCTGCTTCCTTTTCAGAGCAGTAAACATAATGTCCTGGTGCAATTTCCCGCATCTCCACTTGGTCACTGTCCGTATAATTGTGGACAGCAGGATCATAGCTTGTACGCTTTCTGGTCCTCTCAGTTTCTGGATCCGGAAGCGGAATGGCAGAAAGAAGGGACTGTGTATAAGGATGGAGCGGGTTATTGTAGAGATCATCGGCCGGAGCAATTTCAACCAGCTTGCCGAAGTACATAACTCCAATCCTGTCACTGATATATTTAACCATGGAAAGGTCATGGGCAATAAACAGATAAGTCAGCCCTTTTTCGCGCTGCAATTGCTTCATCAGGTTTACTACCTGTGCCTGGATGGAAACATCGAGAGCTGAAATCGGCTCATCAGCAATGATGAATTCAGGCTGTACGGCAAGAGCGCGGGCAATCCCGATCCGCTGGCGCTGACCGCCTGAGAACTCATGCGGGTAACGGTTAGCGTGCTCTTTGTTCAAGCCGACCGTTTCAAGAAGCTCATACACTCTTTCCATACGCTCTTTCTTGCTTGTGGCAAGGCCATGGATGTCAATGCCTTCAGCAATGATATCAGCTACAGTCATCCTAGGATTCAGGGAAGCGTAAGGATCCTGGAAAATCATCTGCATTTTGCGGTTGAATTTCTTCAGCTCTTTAGCAGATTTCCTTCCGTGGACGTTCTCTCCTTCAAAAAGGACTTGTCCGTCTGTAGCATCGTACAGTCTGATGATCGTTCTTCCGGTCGTCGATTTTCCGCAGCCTGACTCGCCTACAAGGCCAAGCGTTTCACCTTTGTAGATGTCAAATGAAATGCCGTCTACTGCCTTTACCATATTAGGGCGGCCGACATTAAAGTGCTGCTTTAGATTTTTGATTTCAATTAACTTTTCAGCCATTTTATTTGCCCTCCTTCACTAAAACAGGCTTATCGAATGTGGAAGAGAGCTTGCGGATCCTGCGCTTGACAGCTTCAGGCGGTTCTACTTCCGGTGCATCCGGATGGAGCAGCCATGTTTTTGCAAAGTGCGTTTCAGAAATCTGATACATTGGCGGTTCTTCTTCAAAATCTATGGCCAATGCAAACTGGTTCCTCGCTGCAAATGCGTCTCCCACTGGAGGGTTAGTTAAATCAGGAGGAGTACCTGGAATTGCTGCAAGTTCAGTCTTTCCATCATTATCAAGGCTAGGCATGGAAGCCAGAAGCCCCCATGTATAAGGATGGCGCGGATCATAGAATATTTCATCAACTGTTCCCATTTCTACAATCTGGCCGGCATACATAACAGCAACACGGTCTGCTACATTGGCAACTACACCAAGGTCATGAGTAATGAAGATAATGGAAGTATCCATTTTGCTCTGAAGATCCTTCATTAGATCCAGAATCTGAGCCTGAATTGTTACATCAAGCGCTGTTGTAGGCTCGTCCGCGATCAAAAGCTTTGGACTTGCGGCAAGTGCGATGGCAATCATAGCACGCTGTCTCATACCGCCTGAGAACTCATGAGGATATTGGTTTACACGCTTCTCCGGCATTGGAATCCCAACAAGGCGCAAAAGCTCTGTCGCCCTATCCTTAGCAGCAGAAGATGACATATTCTGGTGCTTGATCAGCACCTCCATGATTTGGCGGCCAATTCTCATTGTCGGGTTCAGAGAAGTCATTGGATCCTGGAAAATCATACTGATTTCTTTACCGCGGATCTTTTCCATTTCCTTTTCCGATTTTGGAACGATATCGTCGCCATCAAGGAGAATTTGTCCTCCAGCAATTCTGCCTGGCGGCATTGGAATCAATTTCATGATTGTCTGGGAGGTAACACTTTTACCTGAACCGGACTCGCCGACAATCGCGAGGGTCTCACCTTTATGAAGATCGAAGGACACGCCGCGGACAGCCTGGACTTCTCCTCCATAAGTTTGGAATGAGACTCTTAAATCTTTTACTTCGAGTAATTTTTCCATTTATCTCACTCCTTATTTGCGTAGTCGCGGATCTAGCGCATCACGAAGTCCGTCGCCGATTACGTTAAATGCAAAGATGGTCAAGCAGATAAACGTTGCCGGGAAGAACAAGCGCCAAGGATAATATCTAAGTGCCGGAAGGCCGTCATTTGCCATGGTTCCCCAGCTCGCTACAGGCGGTGTCAGACCAAGACCCAAATAGCTAAGGAATGCCTCAGTAAAGATAGCTGATGGCACTGTAAGTGTCATGGTTACAAGAATAGGGCCCATTGTATTCGGGATCAGGTGCTTGAACATGATGCGCGAAACATTTGCTCCCAAAGTTCTTGAAGCAAGGACATATTCCTGATTCTTAAGTGAAAGGACTTGTCCACGGACAATACGTGACATATTGATCCATCCGGTAATGGTCATGGCAAGGATCATCGTGCCGACACTCTGGCCTAATACAACCATAAGAAGGATAACAAGCAGCAAGTAAGGAATCCCATAAAGGACATCCGCTGCACGCATCATATATTCATCTGTGCGTCCGCCTTTGAAGCCGGCGATGCCGCCCCATAGTACGCCAATGAAGAGATCAATTAATGCAGCTGCCAAACCGATGAACAGGGAGATTCGTGCACCTTCCCATGTACGGGCAAATACATCGCGTCCCAGATCATCTGTACCGAACCAGTGCTCGGAAGATGGTGACTGATTTTTATTGCCTAGATCGTTTGATGCATAATCATATGGTGTCATATATGGTCCAAAGATCGCCATAAATACAAGGATGGCCAAAAGCACAATCCCAAACATGGCAAGCTTGTTTTTTCGGAATCTAAGTGTAACATCTTTCCAGAAAGATAGGCTTGGTTTACTGATTTTTTCTGCATCAGTTGTTTGTGTGCCAACAACTCTGAATTTATCTTTTGATAACTGTCCCATAATTTACTCTCCTTTCTTCCCGCCTGCAAGTTTGATGCGCGGGTCAATGAGTCCGTACGCAATGTCGACAAGGAGAATAGACACTAACAGAATGATACTGTAGAATACGGTAACTCCCATAATAACAGTGTAATCACGGTTTCCGATGCTTAATACAAAGTGGGAGCCGAGTCCCGGAATACCAAAGATCTTTTCAATTACGAAGCTGCCTGTAATAATACCTGCTGAAAGAGGTCCCATATAGGAAACGACAGGAAGCATAGCATTTCGGATTGTATGTTTAATGGTAATAACACCCTGGCTCAAACCTTTAGATTTAGCCGTTTTAATATAATCATTCGAGAGCACTTCCAGCATGGAAGAACGCGTCAGACGGGCGATAAACGCCATTGGAGATGCCGCAAGCGCCAACGCAGGCAATATCGTATGCATGAAGGACTCCCACCTGGCTACCGGGAAGACGCCAAGTTTAATCGCAAGGAAATATTGCAGGAATGTGGCCATGATGAAGGAAGGAACCGAGATCCCCATAACTGCAACGATCATTGCAGTGTAGTCCTGCCACTTATTGTGCTTGAGGGCTGCAATAACCCCTAAAACAACACCGATTGAAACTGCGATCAGAATCGCCTCGATACCGAGCATAAGAGATACAGGAAAACCTTCGCTGATTAAATCATTGACAGTCTGGCTCTTATACTTAAAAGATGGGCCAAAATCCCATTTTATGATTCTTAATAGATACTCCCCATATTGAACATACCATGGCTGATCGAGCCCGTAGTGGGCATTCAGGTTTGCTTCAATTTCGGGAGGCAGTTGTTTTTCTGATGTAAATGGATTCCCTGGTGCAATGCGCATAAAGAAAAACGTTGCTGTGATGATAAGCCACAGCGAGACAATCATATAGATTAAGCGTTTTCCAATATATTTCGCCATTGTCAAACACCTCCAATTTTATTTCTGCTTCATTCAGAAACGAAGGTATATGGGGGAAAAACCCCATATACCTCTCGTTTAGACAGCTATTAGTATTAGCTATTCTTATTCAAAGTACGCCCATTTGTATTGAACGTCGCCAAGTCCGGAAACAGCTACGCCTTTAAGGCTTTCATCCTGAACCCAGTTGTTTGTGTAGAAATAGATAGGAGCTACAGGCATATCTTCCATGAAGATTGCTTCAGCATCTTTAAGCAGCTGCTGACGTGCTTCTGCATCAGCTTCTGTTGCAGATTGCGCTAACAGATCCTGGAATTCTTTGCTTTCCCATCCAGTATCGTTGTTACCTCCATCAGCATCACGGTAAAGCTCAAGGAAGTTGATTGCATCGTTGAAGTCTCCAAGCCAGCCCATACGAGCTACCTGGTAGTCAAGAGCGTGAACCTTATCAAGGTATACAGCCCACTCAGAGTTATCAAGTGTTACTTCTACGCCAAGGTTCTGCTTCCACATATCCTGGATTGCCTGAGCAATCTTCTGGTGTGCTTCAGAAGTATTATAAGAAAGAGTTACTGCAGGAAGCTCAGAAGCATCCTTGTAGCCAAGCTCTTCCAGACCTTTTTGCAAGAATTCTTTAGCTTTTTCTACATCATTGTCAGCAAAATAGCCTTCTTCATTTTCAGCGAACATTGACGGCGGAACGATAGCCATCGCTGGAAGCTGTTCACCCTGAAGGATGTTGTCGATAAGCTCCTGACGGTTGATTGCATATGTGAATGCCTTACGGATATTCACATTGTTGAAAGGTTCTGCAGTTGTGTTGAATTTGTAGTTGTAAACACCAGCGATAGGCTGTGTTACAAGGCGGTCTTCGTCTTTAAGGGCCTGCATAGCATCAGTCGGAAGTGCTCCAGTCGGTGCTCCTGCCCAGTCAAGCTCGCCGTTGTCAAGCATTGACAATTCAGTGTTTGGATCATTTACCATGATCATTTCGATCGAGTTAAGCTTTACAGTATCTTTATCCCAGTAAGTATCGTTCTTTTCAAGAACAATCTTGTCACTGTGTGACCATTCAGTCATCTTGAATGGACCATTTGAAGTATAATCGTCGCCTGCATCGTTTGCCCAGTCAGGGTTTGCTTGTGCAACCTTGCTGTTGATCGGCAGGTACGTATAGAATGCAGTCAATTCATCAAAGAATGGAGTAGGATTTGCCAAAGTTACTTTAAGCGTTTTTTCATCTACCACTTCGATTCCTACGTCATCAAGTGAACCGCCGCCAGTGTTGGCAGCTTCAGCACCTGCGATGTAGTAAAGCTGGTAAGCATACTCAGACTGGTTGGCAGGATCGATAGCCCACTTCCATGCATATGCAAAGTCTTCTGCTGTTACAGGATCGCCATTAGTCCATTGAGCATCCCTTAATGTGTAAGTATAAACTTTCTGATCTTCAGAAACTTCAATTTTCTCAGCTGCTGCCGGTTCAGGCTTTCCATCTGGATTGATGCGTGTCAGACCTTCGAAAGTCTGGCGAAGAACAGTACCGGAAGTTGCATCCTTTGCAAGGCCCGGGTGAAGTGAAGGCGGTTCAGAGTTAATGTTAACCGCTAAGTCCTGAGGTACGTCTTTCCCTCCGTCTCCATCGCTTCCGCTGCCGGCATCATCGCCGCCGCCGCTGCACGCTGCAAGGAACATGCTTAGAACAAGCAACATACTAAAAAAGATCGATAATCTTTTGTTCACGGTGTTACCCCCCTATATAATTTCCACAAATGCCTTTTGCAGGAATCTGTCCACGCTTCCATAAACAACTGTCCGCCTTGGATATATTGCTCAAATAGTCAGTAAATTAACTGTAAAAATAAACTGATTATCCGCGCAGCAAAAAAAGTAAGCTTATAACTCAAAAGACAAAGATTATCCTCTATTCTGACAATTCGAGAGAAAAATCAAAAGGATAAGCCAAAATTCTGTAAGCTATAAACTTACTACTAATCTCTTTATCCATAGGTTTTCAGAACTATATGCAAGAATGTTACAGATTCGTAAAGAATCATTTGTTACGTTTATTATATGTATTTTAAAACTTGTTTGCAAGGGGCTTTTATTTTTCAATGGAGGGTATAGTGAGAAAATTGTCGAAAAAATACTTTTAAATCAAGAGTTTGCTAGTTTTAATTTTTTTGAAATTTTTCTTAATTCCCCTTTTGCCGAAGGTTATTTGGACCTTGATTTTTCCCATATTTTTCTTGTTTTCCTATACGAATTCCAGGTGTGTTATTTCGAATTACCTTGATTTTTTCTGCAGTTTTGGTATATTTTAATGTATAAAACCAATACTGTTGATGATAAAGCAATGACAAAGAGTAGTACATTTGCTCAGGGATTAAAGAGAGTTTGTGGCTGGTGGAAACAAACATCCCGGCAAATCGAATGGACTTTAGAGCTCCGGCTGCGAAAGGCTGCTTCCTGCTGCCTATTAGCTTCCGGCGTATCCCGCGTTATGGGAAGCCCGGCCTGCAGGCAAGCCGGGGTTAAGAGGCCTCAGCCGAGGCACTTAGGGTGGCACCGCGGACCATTCGTCCCTATTTTTCAGGGGGACGAATGGTCTTTTTACGTCTTTTGCGGAATTTCCGCCACTTTTTCGGCTCACTTTTTGTCTGCTGATACATCCAAGGAGGAATATATATGAAAACCATTTTTTCCGGCATCCAGCCCAGCGGCACTCTTACACTGGGGAATTATATCGGTGCCATGAAGCAATTCGTGGAATTGCAAAACGAATATAACTGCTATTTCTGCATTGTCGATCAGCATGCCATCACTGTCCAGCAGGACCGGATGGAGCTCCGCAAAAATATCAGGAGCCTTGCAGCCCTCTATCTTGCTGTCGGGATCGACCCTGAGAAAGCAACACTTTTCATCCAGTCTGAAGTCCCTGCCCATGCACAGGCCGGATGGATGATGCAATGCGTTTCCTATATCGGGGAGCTTGAGAGGATGACCCAGTTTAAAGATAAGTCCCACGGAAAAGAAGCAGTATCTTCCGGCCTGCTGACCTATCCGCCGCTCATGGCTGCCGACATTCTTCTATATAAGACAGACCTGGTTCCTGTAGGGGAAGATCAGAAGCAGCACTTGGAGCTTACAAGGGATTTGGCAGAAAGATTCAACAAGAAATATAATGACATCTTTACAATCCCGGAAGTGCGGATCGCAAAAGTAGGGGCAAGAGTTATGTCCCTCCAGGATCCGGCTAAAAAGATGAGTAAATCTGATTCTAACAAAAAGTCTTTCATCTCTTTGCTTGATGATCCAAAGCAGATTGAGAAAAAAATTAAAAGCGCAGTTACGGACTCTGAAGGAATTGTAAAGTTTGATAAAGAAAATAAGCCTGGAGTTTCCAATCTCTTATCTATCTACTCCATCCTTTCCGGCAGGACTATAGAAGAGATCGAGGCGCAATACGAAGGAAAAGGCTACGGAGACTTCAAAGGCGATCTTGCAAAAGTGGTTGTCGATACAATCGTGCCAATCCAGGAAAAATACACTCAGCTCATGGAATCAAGCGAGCTGGATGAAATCCTGGATAGAGGAGCCGAAAAGGCTCAATTCACTGCCAATAAAATGCTGGCCAAAATGGAAAACGCCATGGGGCTCGGCAGAAAACGCCGATAATGAAAAAAAGGAGCTGTGATCAGCTCCTTTTTTCATTAAACCAAAGAGGGCATGGTTTTGTAATCCCTCTCCCCATAAATCAGGTCTTTAAATGGGGCTGTTGATTTCCGTTCCAGGCACTTCGCTTTCCGCGGGGCGGAATTGAGCCTCCTCACCGCAAGCGGTTGCGGGGTCTCAACTCTTCCGCTATTTCCCGCAGGAGTCTACGTGCCTTGCACTCCAATCAACAGGGTTTTCAAACTTTATTTGGTCTTTAGGAAAAAGATACTCCTTTTTCCTTCAGTATAGAATTATGCATATTAATTCACTTTCGAGCCATGCTCCATTTCCCACAGTTTCTCAAAAAATGGCTGCCCTTTAATGATATTTTCGCAAAAAGCTTCATGTTTTCCTGACCATCCCAGCTTCGTTTCCTCATACAGTGACTTCCAGGCCTGTTCGAATTCCAGCTGCTGGATTATAGTATATTTCTCTGGATTCCACTCTGTATACCAATAGCGGATTTCAGCTGTATTCCCAGATGAATGAAGCTGATCAAGAGCCATAAAGAGCAGCTGCTTCAGCTGCCTTTCTTTTCTGGTAAGGCCGTTCATCATTTCCGGGGCTGGCGAAAGGATGTGAAAATCCTTTAAACAGGATTGGTCGTTAAATGCATATTGGATGGTTTCCTGATTATCAAGCATTTCGTAAGCAAGCTGCTCCTGCCTTGGAATCAGCCGGCTTTTGCGGATGGGTATATTATAGCTGATCGTATCGACTGCCAATATGCCTGAACCGTCGGAGACGACAAAACAGTAATCAAGCTGTGTCCGTTCGTGGTTTTTTCGCAAATATGCTTTTTGGTAGATGTCGTTCAGCAGCTGTTGCGGCAGTTCTGATAAGTCGTTTTCTATGTAGTTGAAAAGGAGCGGCTCTACCTTTAACAATGGGACCTGATCAAGCAATTCCACACTGTCATCTTTTCTCCATTCATGAAAGTGGCATACATTATATCCGTTTTCTTCTCCTTCAAACCAGTTCACCCATACATCATGAAGATACAACATCTTATAACCCCTCACTTCAAGTAACTATTTGTCACTCAGTATGAACAGGAAATAGTTAATTTATTCCTCCACGTGCAACAGTTTACTCCTCAGTTCCCTGCGGAAAGTATACGGCCACTGTAATAATGACAATCCCGGCCGGGAGCAGTCCGCACTCAGGCCTTTTAAGAATGTATGAAAAATAGTCACTCAATTCATGCCCGGCAATTAAGAGATTTAAATAAGCCACCGAGCTGATCCCGCCTGCTACAGCTAGTCCAAAACCAGTAATAAAAATAAACAGCCTGAAGATCATTGGGCTGGATCCCTTCTGGCTTGTCCCATATAAACTCCTGCTCTCTTGTTTTTTTACATATATATGATAGAAAGCGTTAAATCATACGGCAAAAAGAAAAAAGACCCCCAAAAGGATCTTTAATTGCGGATTTCATTAAAAAAGGGTGAGCACCTGAAGTGTCTCGCCCTTTATGGTTCCGGCTGATGCCAGCCGCATTATCTATTTGACTTAGGGTTAAATGCGTCCTTCAGACCCTCGCCAACGAAGTTGATTGATAGTATTGTCAGTGTCAGAACCGTTGCGGGCGGTATCCATATCCACCACTTGCTGGTCAATACATCCGGACTTCTTGCATCCTGAAGCATATTGCCCCAGCTCGGAATGTTCATCGGTACACCGAAGCCGAGGAAGCTTAAGCCAGTTTCCGCCACGATCATGGCAGCAAGTGTCAATGTAGCCTGTACAATAATGGTAGACATTACATTCGGCAATAGATGCTTGAAGATCGTTGTAACTGACGAACAGCCGATAGAGATGGAACTCATGATATACTCGTTTTCTTTCTCTACCATTACCTTGCTTCGCACCAGACGGGCTATTCCGGTCCAGCTCAGCACACTAATGACGAAGATGAGTGTAGCTGTACTTGATTCTATGAAAATAGACTTTAGCACGATGACGAAAAGCAGGAACGGAAAGTTCATCATAAAGTCGGTGAAGCGCATAAGCACATTGTCAACCCAGCCTCCGAAGAATCCGGCTGTGGCTCCTACGATCGTTCCAATCACCACTACCGAAATGGTGATGGAGAAAGCAAGAGTCAATGACGTTTTTCCGCCATGGAGGGTCCTGGCAAATACATCTCTCCCAGACTTATCTGTGCCAAAATAGTGTTCTGCTGAAGGCTCTTTGCTGATTTCAGTCAAATTCAGCTTAGCCGTTTCCTCAATCGGCATGGACAGCGGCTCGGCAAATATTGATACTAAGACGATGAGCACAAGATAGCAGAGACTGATCATGGCAAGTTTATTCTTTAAAAATTTCCTGCGGGCGAGAGCCCATGGCGACTGGCTCTTGGGAGGCTTTACAGGCTCCTCAATAGCCGTTGTACTTTGCTGCGAAATTGTTGGTTCCATAACTCTCACCTACCTAACTTAAACGTATGCGCGGATCTACTATTCCATATAGTATATCTGCCACTAAATTTCCAATAAGCGTCAGGATGGTCAGCATCATGGTGATGGCCATCATAACGGAATAATCACGTGAGTTTACTGATTCTACAAACAGGTATCCGATTCCCGGATATGTAAAAATGGTTTCGGTAATAATAGCTCCCCCGAAAAGACCTGCAATGTCAAAGCCCAGCAGTGTAATAATCGGAATGACCGAATTTCTGAGGATATGCTTATTATAAATCGCGGATTCTTTCGTACCCTTTGCTCTGGCTGTACGAACATAATCTTTGCGAGAGCTTTCGATCATATCATTGCGCAGGAACTGGGTATATCCAGCCGTAGCCATGGTGCCCAATACAAGCGCAGGAAGAATTGTATGCTTGATTTTACTCAAATAATATTCAAAAGATCCTGGTTCAACGCCTGAACCGATACTTCCAGTCGCCGGGACCCAACCCAGCTGGAAAGAGAAAACGTAAATCGCCACTAGGGCTGCAACAAAGCTTGGAATGGCCAAGGCCAAATAGTTTATTCCTGATATTAGATAATCTCCTGGACTGTAGGCAAATCTGCCTGAGAACCTGCCCATCATAAAAGCTAGAATATACGTAATCATGAGTGAAGTAAAACCTAAGAAAACTGTGTTCGGCAGCCTGTCGCCGATCAATTCCATTACATCGCGCTTATGGATGAATGAATCCCCAAAATCCCCTTGAACCACTCCGCCTATCCAGCGGAAATACTGTGTATGGATTGGGTCATTCAAGCCCATCTTTTCACGCATTTCCTCGATATATTCCGGATCGGAATTTAGCGGGTCGATTTTTCCAGAGAGGGCGTCCCCTGGCATAAGCTTTGCCAGGGTAAACACCACAATGGAGATAAGGAAAATTATTGGGATCATACCTATAAGTCTTCGGATTGTGTATTGCAGCATACTCCATTCCCCTTATCTAAACCTTATTTCTTATTACTCAACAATGTGCCAGTTGTAGAACTCATCTGTGCCGCCTGGAGTTACTTTGACTCCGCCAACACGTTTGTTGATTGCCCATGCATCTTCCCTTTGGTCGAAGAAGATTACAGGAAGCTCTTCGTTAACAAGTTTCTGCCACTCGTTGTATACTTCTTTACGGTATTCGATAACATCCTGGTTTTTATCTTCAGGGAATTGAACACCCTTCTTGATAAGCGCATCGGATTCTTCATTCAACCAGCGCCACATATTCCACTTGTCAGTTGACAGCCAAATGCCGGATGGATCTGGATCATATGAAAGTCCCCATGCACCATGGAAAGTTTCAACAGATGGATCATCTGCTTCGATAGTGTCATAGAACAGGTTGAAGTCTTTCAGGGAACCGCCGTTAAGCTGAGCCTTGACTCCAACTTCACCCCAAGATTGAAGAATGAACTGAGCACGCGCTTCAGAAGTTTCAGCACTTGCCATCGCATCGAAGTTGATAGAGAAAGGCTTTCCGTCTGGATCTTCACGGAATCCGTCGCCGTCAACATCTTTATAGCCGGCTTCATCCAACAGGCTCTTTGCCTTTTCTGGATCATAGTCATAAGTGTTGATTTCTGAATCGTCGATCTTAGCCCATGAAACGGACGGGAATGGAACGTTAAGCGGTTTACCTAAACCGTTTGTGAAAGCATCGATATAAGCTTGGCGGTCCAGTGCATAAACCAATGCCTGGCGCACGCGCTTGTCAGAGAATTTAGGGTTATCCATTACAACTTTTCCTGATTTTGCATCATAGCGTCCCTGGTCGATACCGATATAGCTGTAAGACATAGCATCGATTGTTACAGGGTTGATATTGCCAAGTTCTTTAATTTGTCCCCACTGGTCAGAAGGAGCCTGGATAACATCCACTTCGCCGTTTTCGATCAGGCCGGCAGCAAGGGATGGATCAATGATTTTGTAGACAACGCCGTCAAGCTTGGCAGGGCCTCTCCAATAATCATCATTACGCTCATATTCAATCATTTCGCCAGGAACAATGTTCGTTACTTTAAACGGCCCGACACCAATCGGGTTTTTACGGACTTGGTCAGAGTCAGGAAGTTCTTTAGAAGAAATATCTCCATAATAATGCTTTGGTTCTGGAATAGACCAGATGTTGTCAATCAGGTTGACAGAAGGTTCTGTAACTGTAACTTCTACTGTCAGGTCATCAATAACCTTGATACCTTCAATCGTGTCAGCTTTTCCATCTTTGTATTCCTGTGCACCCTTAATCATCGCCACGTTTGCGAAACGTGCTCCCTCATATGTAGGATCTGCGATCAGGTACCAGGCATATTCCATATCTTCAGCAGTCAATGGTTCGCCGTCATGCCATTTTACGCCGTCTTTCAACTTGAAAGTTACAACAGTGTTGTCTTCATTGAAAGTCCATTCAGCAAGGTTAGGGATCGGCTGCAGCTCATCATTGTAAGCAACCATTCCTTCGTGCATGAACTGAAGGGCATTTGCATCGTCTTCCCCTTCATAATAGGCATAAGATAAAACGCCTTTAAACGCCTGAGTATAACCAAATGTTACTTTTCCGCCTTCTACTTCAGTTGTTTTAGCATCTGTGTCATCGTCTTTTTTATCAGTGTCATCGCCTGAAGTCTTTTCATTCCCAGAGCAGGCAGCAAGGAACATGGACATTACCAGCAGGACTGAAAATAGCCAAAATGCTGATTTCTTCATCGTTTTCCCCCCATAATTATCGTTTCTTTTTTTTCAAAATGGCCAAGCTTTAGTTATATAAGTGACATGCAACCCTATGTCCAGGCTTCACCTCCTTTAATTGAGGCTTGATCTTAGAGCACTCCGGCATTGCGTGTGCACAGCGCGGATGGAATGTGCAGCCGGAAGGCGGGTCGATCGGGCTTGGGACATCGCCTTCAAGGATGATCCGGTCTTTCTTTTTGCGCGGATCAGCCTCAGGGATAGCCGAGATCAGAGCCTGTGTATACGGGTGCAGCGGCTCTGCATATAAACTGGACTTATCTGCTACTTCAACAAGGCCGCCGAGGTACATGACGCCAATCCGGTCGCTCATATGCTTCACGACGCTAAGGTCGTGGGCAATGAAGAGGAAAGTAAGGTCAAACTCTTCCTGAAGCTCTTTCAAAAGGTTCAGCACCTGGGACTGGACTGATACATCCAGGGCGGAGACCGGTTCATCTGCGATGATGAGCTTAGGCTTCAGTGCCAGGGCCCGCGCGATTCCGATCCGCTGCCTCTGGCCGCCGGAGAATTCGTGCGGATATTTATAATAGGCATCTTCCGGAAGGCCTACCCTTGCCAGAAGTTCCATGACCTCAGGCTTCAGGTCCTTTTCTGAACGTTTTGTATAGTTGCGGATCGGCTCGGATATAAGATGGCCTACCATCATCATCGGGTTCAGGGAAGCATATGGATCCTGGAAGACCATCTGGAAATCCTTGCGAATCTTCCTGAGAGTTGTTCCGCGGAGATTTGTAATATCCTGGCCGTCGAAAATGATTTCCCCTTCAGTAGGCTCCAGAAGCCTCAGGATTGTCCTTCCTGTAGTGGACTTCCCGCAGCCGGACTCGCCGACAAGGCCGAGAGTCTCGCCTTTTTTGATTTCAAAAGATACATCGTCTACTGCTTTAACGGCAGCTACTGTCCTTCTCAGGATTCCGCCCTTGATAGGATAGTAGGTTTTCAGATTCTTGACTTCAAGCAGCGTTTCATTGGCGCTTTTGTCTTTTTTCAGTGCCGGGGATGTTGTTGCTGTCGTCATTATAATGTCACTCCTTCTTTCGGCCTGCTAGTTTCATAGAGCAGGCATGCTACCTCATGCCCATCTTCATTTTCAGCCAGCAGCGGGGTGACGGCAGTACATTCCGGCATTGCCTTTGGGCACCTGGCTGCAAACTTGCATCCCGTTTTAGGCATGTTTTTCAGTGATGGGACAATCCCCTTTATGGTGCTTAGCGATTCGACTTCTTCATCCATTTTCGGGATGGCGCCCATCAGCAGCTCTGTATATGGATGCTTCGGGTTATGGAAGAGTGTGTCGACATCTGTGCGCTCTACAATTCTTCCTGCGTACATGACAAAGACGTCATCGCACATTTCTGCCACTACCCCGAGATCATGCGTGATCAGGATGATGGACATATCATTTACTTCCTGTATTTCTTTCAGGAGCTCAAGGATCTGGGCTTGTACGGTTACATCCAGGGCAGTGGTCGGCTCATCTGCAATAAGAAGCTTCGGCTGGCAGGCAATCGCCATGGCGATCATAACCCTCTGCCTCATTCCTCCGGACAGCTGGTGAGGATACTCATCAACTATTTTTTCCGGACGGGAGATGCCAACGCTCTTCAGGAGTGCGATGCTTTTTTGCCTGGCTTCTTTTTTTGATAATTTCATATGGTTGAAGAGCACTTCCTGCAGCTGGAACCCTATTGAAAACACCGGGTTGAGCGAGGTCATCGGCTCTTGGAAGATCATTGCGATATCCTTGCCCCGTATTTTATTGATCTGGCGTTCACCCATGTCTTCGAGGTGAACCCCATCGAAGACGACCTCTCCTGATTTGATTTTGCCGATCCCCTTCGGAAGCAGCTTCATGACGGAAAGGCTCATGACCGATTTACCGCAGCCGGATTCCCCTACGATGCCTACTACCTGGCGCGGCTTGACTTTGAAAGACACATTATCGACTGCATTGTAGTATTTTCCATCGATAGAAAAAGCAGTCTCTAAATTATTCACCTCTAGCAAAGGTGCATCTGAATTGGAGTGTGATTTAAAGCTCATGGGACACCTCTTACCTTTTTGAATTGTCTGTTAATTCATTGTATTTGATTAAAATACTATTACAGATTTATTACAATTGCAAGATTTTTTTAAAATTTATTAACTTTCATTATTTCAGAAAAAACAGAAAGCCCTTAGTTTAGGGCTTTAAAGCGCTTTAATATACTAAAAAATTATAATTTGGTCTCCTAAAGTTTCGGGTTTTAAATTAAAAGAAACTTTTGTAGAAAAGTTATTCTTTTCGAAATATTGTTTCACAATCCAGTATCCTGCAGCATATCCGAGCAGGTCCGGGTATCTGCCTTTTCCGAAAAGGATCTGATCATGAACATGATCCTTTTTGGTTTTTTTCAAGTTTTCTTTAATATATTTCTCCCACCAGTTTCCAAGCTCTTTTTCCGTATAGCGGGTGCACCATGCTGCCACATATTCTTTGCCGCAATTCATTTTAACCGCATATTCCGCCATTCCTTCCAGCACCATGGAGTCCATAAGGGTGTAGTCCTGGAGTTTTTTCTTTTGCTCCCTGATCCGGCAGACGTGATGGTACTCATGGATAAAAAGGGATTCCAGCTCCTTATCATCCTGGGCATGTTCAAAGAAAAGAAACATCTTATCGGGAAATGAGACCCCTGATTTTACCGTTCCTGAACGCCTGGCCCTGCTCCCGCTCCTGTTCACCGGAAAGATATAAACAGGTATATCCGGCCCGTTCCACTTTTTCTGGTATTTCTTAAAAAGCCCGCCTGCTGATTTCCAAGTGCCTTGGCCGGCCAATTCTTCGTACACCCTGAAATTCACCCGATCCGGCCTGTACATCCCAAACCGTGTTAGATAACCATAAATAGGCTCCGGCTCCTTTTCCCCGAATTCATCCAGAAGCCGGCTGCAAATTTTCTCGGGCTCCCAGAAATCCTGTTCAAGCCATTTATCTGTTTCCATGATCCCCAATCGCCCTGCGCCTCCCTGTAAGATAATCTTTATATTCTATTGGCTGACGGCAGGAATGTTTCCCTGAAGACTTACAGAAATGCAAAAAGGCAGCACAGGCCGGAACCGGCGTGTGCTGCCTTTTTTGTTTCTATGTTTTATTCTGTATACTGTTTGAAAACGATGGTGGCATTATGGCCGCCAAAGCCCAGCGAGTTGCTCATTGCAGCCCTGATATCTTTCTTTCTGGATTCGTTTGGCACATAATCCAGGTCGCATTCCGGGTCAGGCGTTTCATAATTGATGGTTGGAGGGAGAATAGCATCCTTCATAGCGAGAAGCGTGAAGATTGCCTCTACCCCGCCTGCTGCCCCAAGAAGGTGGCCTGTCATTGACTTGGTTGAGCTGACGGCCAGTTTGTAGGCATGGTCCCCGAAAACTTCCTTGATGGCAAGCGTTTCAAATTTGTCGTTATAATCTGTGCTTGTGCCATGTGCATTGATATAGTCAATATCCTGCGGGGAGAGACCGGCATCATCAATCGCCATTTTCATCGCCCGTGCTCCGCCCTCTCCGGCAGGAGCTGGAGCCGTAATATGATAGGCATCGCCAGTAGAGCCATAACCCACGATTTCTGCATAAATTTTGGCGCCCCTTGCCTTTGCATGCTCAAGCTCTTCCAGAACAACAATCCCAGCGCCCTCGCCGATGACAAAGCCATCTCTATTTTTATCAAAAGGGCGGCTCGCGGTTTTAGGATCCGGATTAGTCGACAATGCGGTATTGGCACAGAAGCCGGCAACAGACATACGTGTGATCGGAGCTTCAGCCCCCCCTGTTACCATGGCGTCCGCGTCACCCCTCTGGATGACCTTGAAGGCATCTCCAATGGAATTGGTCCCTGTCGCACAGGCTGTGACCGTACAGGAATTAAAGCCTTTCGCCCCGAGGGTGATGGATACCTGCCCTGTCGCCATATCCGGGATCATCATAGGGACAAAGAACGGGCTTACCCTTCTGTATCCTCTGTTTAGGAAGGTTTCAAACTGATTTTCGAATGTTTCCATACCGCCGATCCCCGAACCGATCCAGACGCCAATCCTTGGCGCATTCTCATCATTGATCGTTAAATCGGCATCCTTTACCGCCATCAGCGCAGAAGCTACTGCATAATGAGTAAAGCGGTCCATTTTCCTTGCTTCTCTTTTATCAATGAACTCATGGGGGTCAAACCCTTTGATTTCAGCTGCAACCTTTGCAGGATACTCATCGCTGTTGAGCCTTGTCAGAGGCCCTACACCTGAATTTCCCTCTATTATATTCTTCCATGCAGTTTCTGCATCATTACCGACTGGAGTTACTGCTCCGATTCCTGTCACGACAACTCTTCTATTTTCCATTATTTACACATCTCCTTCTTTGCCAAGGATACTTTTTCTTCATACACTTCCGGCCGGCCCGGCTTTCAGGCTGGCATTCTGTTATCTGCCCCAGCGCATAGCAATGGCGCCCCATGTAAGTCCGCCCCCGAAACCGACCATGACAAGGAGATCTCCGTCCTTGATTTTTCCGGCTTCCAGTTCATCGACTATCGAGATCGGAATGGAGGCTGCTGATGTATTTCCATACTTATGGACAGTTTTGGACATTTTCTCTTCCGGCAGCTCAAGGCGCTGGCGTGCAGCTTCCATGATTCTTATGTTCGCCTGGTGAGGGATAAGGAAATCCACATCTTCCTTGGACAGCCCCGCTTTTTCCAGGACATTCAGGCTGCTTTCCCCCATTTGCCTGACGGCGAATTTGAAAACTTCCCGGCCGTTCATGTAAATGTGGTCATTCTCATTCTGATACAAGTGCTTTCCGCCAGTGCCGTCCGCCCCAAGCTCAAAGGACAGGATTCCCTTATCATCCGATACCGGTCCTATCACTGCAGCGCCTGCCCCGTCGCCGAAAAGAACCGCTGTGTTCCGGTCTTCCCAGTTGGTTATCTTTGACAGCTTTTCCACGCCTATGACAAGGATATGTTTATACGCACCGGTTTCAATGAACTGCTTTGCAGTTATCATACCATACATAAAACCTGCACACGCAGCACTGATATCCATAGCAGCAGCCTTGACAGCGCCAAGCCTCTCCTGCAGCATACATGCAACAGTCGGGAACGGCTGGTCCGGAGTTACTGTTGCCACCAGAATCATATCAAGGCTTTCTGCAGAGACCCCTGAATTTTTAAGGGCGGCAACCGCAGCATTATAGGCTAAGTCGGAAGTATCCATATCGTCACCCGCTATCCGCCTCTGTTCTATCCCTGTCCTTGTTCTGATCCACTCATCGTTTGTATCAACCATTTTTTCCAAATCAAAATTTGTCAGTATCTTTTCCGGAACGAACTTTCCGATTCCAAGTATGCCTGCATTCATGGAAACCCACTCCTTCTCACAATTTAAAAGCCAGCCGGCGAATCAGCCGTATTTATACTCATATTATTATCAATTATTATGACTTGGTACTAATTTTAGCAAAAATAATAAAGAAGAAGCAACCTTTTTACTCGAAAATTTCTCTTGCGCCACGGCTTCTGCCCTATCACAGGAAATCCCGCGGCATACGTTATTATAAAGATATTCAGGGGAAGGGGAATGCACGATGGACACGGACAGCAGGGAAGAAAAGCAGCATTCGGAGCTGGACGGATTCTCCAGGTTCATGTTCGGCCCGAGGCAAAGGGTACAGGATGATATGGCAAATGAGGCTTCAGAGAGCAAAGGCCCATCAGTGAGACCAATGGGGGATTGGATACTAGGCGGCCCGGAGCGCAAGCCGGCAAACGGACGGGAAGATGCGCGGGAGCCTGGCCAGATTGAAAAGATTCTCGATAGTGTAGACCTTGGACAGCTGATGGACAATATTGATACTCTGATGACTTCAGCCGGACAGCTGAAGCCGCTTTTTAAAAAGGTGACACCTCTATTCCAGCAGCTCCTGAAAAAAGGATAAGAAGAGTTTTCCATTAATTTGAATAAAAAACAAGCTGCCTGATTATGGGCAGCTTGTTTTATGTATTGATATCCGTTTTATTCCCCGCTTTGGGCATCCTGCCTGCCTAGCTCGTATGCCTCATTCATAACTTTTGTGAAAAGTGTCATAAATGGCTGGATCATCTCGAGCGACAGCTCAATACCTGCCTTTTCCAGCTCCTGCTGGGCTTCAGGCATATATTTCATGGCTATTTGCATAAACTCCATCGTTTTATCATTGGATTGCATAAGGACATTCCCTCCTTTTCCTCAACTTTGGCCAGGCAATTTGCCTGTCTCTTTATACCTTTCAATAGATGAGTTTAGCTCATCCCGATAATTTGGGTCAACATCCGGGCTGTATTTTCCAAGCGAAATCACACCATCATCAAAATCAAATGACAGATTCCCCGATTTAAGCTCCCCATTATTCATCCTTTCAGCCACCAGCTCATAAAGTGCATCTACATGCTGGATCGTACTCGTAAGGACGGTCGATTCCCCGAGGTCTGACTGGTCGGATATATAGCCGATCGCATACAGACCCAGTTCTTTTACTTTTTCGATCACAGGCACATTAAAGCCGTCGCCGGCAGGGTAAATCACATCAGAATGATTCCTGGCCATGACATCCAGAAGCTCCAGGGCCCTCTGTTCATTATCCCATTCTCCGACATAGCGTATCTCCACCTCTGTATCTTCATTCTGGTAGATGGCTCCCTCATAAAAACCCTCGACCTCAGGCTGCCATTCAAAGGCTGCCATCACTCCAACTTTATTGGTTTCTGACATTTCTGCCGCAAGCATCCCTGCAAAATAACCCATAGCATACCCTTCAAAATTCAAGCTGGTGGTGTTCTCATTATTGGCATCGCCATTAAAGCTGACAAAATGGATGTCAGGGTATTCATCCGAAATTTCATTGAAATATAAGGCGTACTCGTTTCCGTGGCCAAAAATAAGGTTTACCCCCTTCTGGGCGTACTCCCTTACAGCACGCTCAACAACGGGAAGAGAGTTCATTCCTTCTTTATAGAATACATCCACATCGAATTTGGACTGGATTTTCAGCATCCCTTTATAGCCTTTCGTGCCCCAGACCTGGTCATTGATCGTATCGGGCACCAGCAGCCCTGCTTTCTTCAGCTCTCCGCGGGGAGAAGCTTGTCCGCATGACGACAGCACCAGAAGGAGCAGCAGAATCGGGCTTATGAATTTCACAAAACGGAGCATGTATATCTGACCGCCTTTCCAAGTGCACTGATAAAGGCTCTCTAAATGGTGCCGCTGGCCATTAGAACAGGCCAGCAAAAAGGCAGTAGTGCAGCTTCAGTATTTAAGGACGGCACCGGCTGTTCCGGCACCGGATGAAAGAGTCATAAGACCCATAATTTCCTCGTCTTTTTTCATTTTACCCTTAATTCAGCGGAATGAAAATATTTTTCCTCCATTAGAAAACTTTGGGGCTGCCCGGCCCGCTTAGCCGGCTGGAAGAATCCGCGCTTCTTTTCACATATTCCTGCTGCTTATCCAGCACAATATGATAAGGTATTTGTTCTTTGATGATTTTCCTGTCTGCTTCAGGAGCAATTGCGGGACTGCAATCGGCGGGCTCCTTCATGCCAAGATGCTTGGCACATTTTCCCCAGCGGCCTTTTTCCCCGCTCCATAACAAAAGAGACCCGGTTTCTTCTGTTGCGGCTGCTTCAATAATTCCTTCAGCGGCTTCCGCTGCATGTATTGCATCCCCTTTATGTTCAAGCATGGTGTTATCCTTATTTTCCAGCCCCTCGATTGCCCTCTGAAAAGCAAAAGCAGAAGGCTGCCATAGCCCGAACAGGGTAGGAAGATATATTTTCAGGGCTCCAGAATGGCAGTTTCCCTCGTTCCCGGCTTCATAATACTGGACGGGCATCAGGATAACAGGCTTGGAGCGTGTTTCTTCTATTGATGCCTCTAAATGTCCAAACATCCCTTCCCATAAGGAAAGCTCCGTTTCTTCCCTGAAATAAAAGTCATAAAGCGAAAGGAAGATGAGATGAGGTTCCTCAATGGAGCCATTTGCCTTCCAGTCTGCTTCGCTGAACACAGTAAAATTGGCATTGCGTCCAACCAGCAATTCTTTATCTGCTGTATACCTGTCATCCCCCCTGGAGCCTGGAACAATCCCTGTCACTTCAAGCCCGCGGTCCAGCAGCTTCATTGCCAAATGGAAACCCAAAAATTCGTATGCGCCTACAACAATTGCCCGATTCATTGCACTTCCTCCCTGATACACCTACTTTTAGTATCCTATGCCGGGGAACTGGAAATATTTCTCCTTGGCTTGTAATCTCAAAGGGGATTGGCGCTGCTGCCAGACTGAAATCGAAGTTAAAAAATTGCTTTCTCTTATCATGAAGGCTTTGTTAAACAAGGTACACTCACACAGCATCATGTAAAAAAAAGCCTATTGGATAATAGGCTCCTATAAAATCTTCTCATATGATTTTAAAAATTTGGCCATCTGGCTGCCAAGCTGCTGCTTTTTATCTGGGAGCATATAGCAGATTGATATGGGCGCCTTCTCATCCTTCCACTTGACAGAAAGTTCATTCAGCAGGCTTGACTGTTTATATGCCCTGCCTCCTGACAGTACATGGATGATTTTCACCGGGATCGGCGTGCGGTCCATTATTTCCTCTGCCGGCATGCTTCGTTCTGCCAGAGCCCGGGGCGAGTCAGACTCATGTGATATGGCAAGCTCCTTAAGAAGCTTTTTATAAAAGAATTTATGTTCCTTTTCCTGCTCCAGATGGTCCTTGAGTGAAAGGACAGGGTTCAGGAGGATGACAGAGCGGATCTTCCCTTCCATTTCCTTCATGAGCTTCAAAGCAGCCAGCGCTCCCATTCCTTCTGCGATAATGTGGATTTTTTCATTGATGATTTCTGTCCTCAGGACATGCTCATATAAATTCCTCGCCATTTCTACCGCTTTATCGCTGCCCCAATTCCTCCCGTACAGATTGGAATAGAACACTGTATATCCTGCTCTTCTCAGCAGGCGGAGAACCGCTGCCTTTCCTTCATTCTGCGTCCAGAAGCTGCTCTTTTCGTCAACGAAATGCCTCTCATCCCCAATGATCATGATACCGAAACCTTTTGGCCGCTCAGGATAGTGGATCATATTCCATTCGGTATCAAGTTTGAAGTTTCGGTGTTCCATTATAAAAACTCCTTTTACATATGTGATCATAATTAATGTATGAAAAGCATGGATAAATGCAAGGGAATATGCCTACCATCAGTGAAAAAGAGGAAACAGCCCCCGGCCCACGGGTGGTCATGGCTAAAAGGCGTTTATTATTTTTTCAGGTTGTGGTAATATGATATAAGATTACATAATGAGGTGAAAACAGTGAAATACTTTTGGACTCTTTTCTGGACTTTCCTGCTTGTAGAAATGCTGACATATGTAGTCAGTTCCATGATTGGCTCAACATTTGATTTTGTAACCGGTGCCATCCTCGCTGCAGGTGCCACTATCCTTATTCTTGTTCTGTCCGCCATTATCCCTGAGGAATCTGCAGGCAAACAAGGCTTGCATTAATCAGCCGCCAAAACCAGGTCATCCTGCATGAAGCAGGATGACTTTTTTTGGCTGCGGTCCTTCAGGACTTCCTTAAAGCATTAAGTCTGATGCCCCCATCTTCAATTCCTATTTCGACAGAGCTGTTATCCCGGATCCTTCCGGAAATGATTTCCTTTGCAAGCCTGGTTTCGATATTCCTTTGGATGAATCGTTTAAGCGGGCGCGCCCCATACACCGGATCAAATCCATTTTGTGCAATATATTCTTTTGCTTCATCCTTTATACTTATTTTAATGTGCTGGTCTTCAAGCCTCCTCTGAAGGTCCAGCATCAGCTTGCCGACAATCCCTTTAATGTCTCCCAGCGACAGGGGCTTGAACAGGATCATTTCATCGACTCTGTTAAGAAATTCAGGACGGAACCGGCTTCGCAATTCGGTCATGACCCTATCCCTTGTCTCCTCCGGGATTTCTTCGCCTGCCTGTTCGAGCAGATAAGCAGAGCCGATATTGGAAGTCATAATAATGACTGTATTCTTGAAATCAACCGTCCGGCCCTGAGAGTCCGTTACCCGTCCATCATCCAGCATCTGCAGGAGAACATTGAAAACTTCAGGGTGGGCCTTTTCAATTTCATCAAGAAGAATGACTGAGTACGGCTTTCTCCTTACTGCTTCTGTAAGCTGTCCGCCTTCCTCATATCCTACATACCCGGGAGGTGCGCCGATTAGTCTTGAAACCGCATGTTTTTCCATATATTCGGACATATCGATCCGGATCAGCTGTTCTTCATTGTCAAAAAGGGAGTGAGCGAGTGCCTTGGCCAGCTCAGTCTTTCCTACTCCGGTTGGCCCCAGAAAGATAAAAGAGCCGATCGGCCGGTTCGGGTCCTGGATGCCGGCTCTTGCCCGGAGAACGGCATCAGCTACAAGGCTGACCGCTTCCTCCTGGCCGATGACGCGCTGATGGAGAGTATCCTCAAGCTTGAGGAGCTTTTCCCTTTCACCCTCTACAAGCTTTGTGACAGGGATTCCGGTCCATCTCGCCACAATGCCGGCAATTTCATCTTCTGTTACCTCTTCGCGGAGGAGACGCTCTCCCTGCCTTTCCCCTTCCTCGGATTCCAGCTTCTTCAGCTCTTTCTCGAGAGCAGGGATAGATCCGTGCCGCAATTCCGCCGCTTTGTTGAGATCATAATTATTCTCAGCCTCCTGAAGATCCAGGCGGTATTTCTCCAATTGCTCTCTTTTTTCCTGAACCTTTTGGATAGCTTCTTTTTCAAGCTCCCATTTCGTTTTCATGGAGTATGCCTTTTCTTTCAGTCCTGCCAGTTCTTTCTGGAGGGCTTCAAGGCGTTCGCGGCTGCTGTCATCACTTTCTTTTTCGAGAGCCGCTTCTTCTATTTCAAGCTGCATGACGCGGCGTGACACTTCGTCAAGCTCAGCAGGCATAGAATCGATTTCTGTCCGGATCATGGCGCATGCCTCATCAACAAGGTCAATCGCTTTGTCCGGCAGGAAGCGGTCTGTAATATATCTGTCAGAAAGAGCTGCTGCAGCGACCAGGGCACGGTCATGTATGTTGACGCCATGGTGGATTTCAAATCTCTCCTTAAGCCCCCGCAGGATGGAGATGGAATCCTCTACATCCGGTTCGCTTACCAGCACCTGCTGGAACCTGCGCTCAAGCGCCGGATCTTTTTCAATATATTTTCTATGCTCGTTAAGTGTAGTGGCACCAATGCAGTGCAGTTCTCCTCGTGCAAGCATCGGCTTCAGCATATTCCCTGCATCCATTGCCCCTTCGGTCTTCCCCGCCCCTACAATCGTGTGGAGTTCATCAATGAAGAGGAGAATCCTGCCCTCACTTTTTTTCACTTCATTCAATACCGCTTTCAGCCTTTCTTCAAACTCGCCCCTGAATTTGGCCCCTGCAACAAGGGAACTCATATCGAGTGAGAATATCGTTTTATCCTTCAGCCCCTCCGGCACATCCCTGCGCACAATCCGCTGGGCCAGACCTTCTACAATGGCTGTTTTGCCAACGCCCGGCTCGCCGATAAGAACGGGATTATTTTTCGTCTTCCTGGAAAGGATGCGGATAACATTCCTGATTTCACTGTCTCTGCCGATTACAGGATCCACTTTTCCTGCCTTTACTTCCGCAACAAGATCTCTGCCATATTTCTTCAACGCTTCATAAGAAGCTTCCGGGTTTTGCGAGGTCACTTTTTGATTCCCCCTGATAGCCATAATGGCCGTATTTAATTCTTCAAAGCCAGCACCAATACCGGCCAGGAGCTTGCCAGCCTGGGTTTTTCCGCGCACAGCAGCAAGCATCAGATGCTCTGCTGAAAGATAAAGATCTTCAAGCTCCTGCATCATTTTCTCCGCCTCAGCGAGAAGCCTCTGCAGGGCGGCAGTTATATACAGTTTACCTTGTTCTGCTCCTCCGCCTGATACCTGGGGTTTTCTTGCCAGGCTATCCTCAAGACCGCTGCTGAAGCTTTTAGCAGAAGCCCCGGCTCTCTCAAGGATCGTGCTGACAAGGCTGTCTTCCTGTTCCATGAGGCTCAGGAACAGATGGGCTTCGTCTACTTCCTGATGCTGCATGATCGCTGCCTTTGACTGGGCATTCAAGAACCCCTGCTGCATCCTTTTCGTCATTTTGTTAAGATCCATTAAAAAACCTCCTTTGACCTTTATTGACCTTTATTTATATTATAGACTTTTGTACATGTATGTAAAGAATTTAGATGCCCTCTTATCTATTGCCTTTTCACTCTCGTTAAAAACAAGCTTTTACAGGTTATGCACCAGCAAAGCATACGGCCGGGCAGTTTTGGGAACATATGAAAAAAAACGAGGGGAATGATCCCCCCGCTTCTTAAGGCTTTCGCTGGTATGTCCAGATCCGGTTATGATTGGAAGCTTCCGGAAATGTGTCTCCCGCTTTCATTTTCAGCTGCTTCGGGTTATTGACATTGCTCCCGGTTTCACCGATTTCGATATAGATCCCGTTATTGGGAGCCTTCTGGCCCGGACGGAATTGGCGGTTCTGCCCCATCGTGCAACTCCTCCTTATAGTCAAAATCATTATTATTATATCCATCCACAACCGTGTTAAAGGAAGAAACAATTCCCACGCCCTGATATCGCTTTACACGTCCGGCTGGTTATAGTTAAATGAATAAGGATAAAAAAGAAAATTGGAGGATAAACAATTGGATTTTTTCACTTTAGTCAAGTATCTGCTTTTAGGATTATTCCAGGGATTCACTGAGCCTATCCCCATCTCCTCCAGCGGACATTTGGAAATTGCCGAGCACTTTATGGATTTAAAAATAGAAGGCATGAGCTTTGCCCTGCTTGTTAACGCTGCTTCTTTGATTGCGGTTCTCATTATATACAGGGAAGATATCATCAGGCTTGCCAAAAACGGCCTTGTGTACATAACAACAAAGGATAAAAGGGCAGAAGCTGATTTTCGCTTTATCATTTATCTGATCATCGGCACCATTCCTGCCGGCGTAATCGGCATCCTGTTTGAGGATTACATCGATGAGCATCTCGCCAATATTAAAACCGTGGGAATCACCCTGGTAGTAACTGGTCTTGCTTTGTGGCTGATCCGCAATATGAAAGGAAGGAAGAATGATGCAGGGCTCACGGTCAAGGATGCCGTCATTGTCGGCCTTGCTCAGGCAGTTGCACTCATTCCCGGCATCAGCCGGTCCGGGGCGACCATCGTAGCTTCCATGGGCCTTGGCATGAAGCAGGAAACTGCGCTTAGATTTTCTTTCTTGCTGTATATTCCAGTCAGTGCCGGAGGAATGATCCTTGGCCTTAAGGACCTGCTCGGCGACCCAAACTTAGGATCACTGGCCCTCCCCTACGCCATTGCCTTCATCGCTTCTTTGGTGGCATCCTATTTTTCACTGAAGTGGTTCATGAATATCATGGCTAAAGGGAACCTTATTTATTTTGCCATCTACTGCTTCATTGTTGGGCCAATCGTCTATTTTCTATCATAAGTCAAACTGACTGCCCTAAAAAATGATACCTTTGCCACAAAAAAACCCAGAGTCCGCGGTCTCTGGGTTTTAAGTATTTATAAGAGCTCTGAGAGCAGCGCCTTCTGGGCGTGGAGACGGTTCCCCGCCTGCTGGAATACAGCAGAATGGCTGCCATCGATTATATCTGCAGCAACTTCCTCACCTCTGTGCGCCGGGAGACAATGGAGGAAGGTATAATCTTGTTTTGCAGCTGCTGCAAGCTGGGCATTTACCTGGTAAGACTTGAATATCTCAAGACGCTCGGCATTTTCCTGTTCCTGGCCCATGCTGGTCCAAACATCAGTATAAAGGATGTCAGCACCTGCAGCTGCTTCAATGGCACTATTCACTACTTCAATTTCCGCGCCGGTTTCTTTGCCAAACTGCTTTGCCAGCGCCAGCACCTTTTCCTGGGGTTCATATCCTGGCGGTGCTGCAATTGTCAGATTCATGCCTACCTTGGCTGCTGCAATCATCAGGGAGTGGGCTACATTATTCCCATCACCTGCATAAACAAGCTCTAACCCTTCAAGCCTTCCTTTCACTTCATAGATGGTCAGCAAGTCGGCCAGCGCCTGGCAGGGATGGTAAAGATCCGTCAGCCCGTTGATAACCGGAATATCTGCATGCAGTGCAAGCTCCTCAACCATCCCATGGGAAAAGGTCCTGATCATAATCGCATCAACATACTGGGAAAGAACTTTTGCTGTATCTGCAACGGTTTCCCCTCGCCCAATCTGCAGATCATTGCTGTTCAGATAAAGGGCACTCCCTCCGAGCTGGATCATACCAGCCTCAAAAGACACCCTCGTTCTTGTTGATGGCTTTTCAAAAATCATTCCCAATATCTTTCCATTCAAAGACTTGGAATCCTTGCCCAGCAGGGAGGCATTCTTCATCTTCCTGGCCTTCTGGACAAGACCCAGAATTGTATTTTTAGAGAAATCAGCCAGGGTCAAGAAATCCTTCCCCTGGATATCGAGGCTTTTATCAGCTGCTTGTGCGGTTATCATACATGTGTCACATCCTTAATGATTTGATTATGCCATTCCTGAAGAGGGCATACTTCCCATTCTTTGACCTGGAGAGATTCCAGGAAGGCATTGAGCGTTTCCGGCTGTGTAAAGACAGGGAGGCGGTTCTTGACAGCAAATTCTCTCAGCACAAAATCTTCCTGTGCTTCTCCCCTGCTGAAGACAGCAAGGATGTTTGCATCCATATCCCGGTCTCCACCTGCCGTCTGAAGAGTTATTCCTAAAAGGTCCAATGTCTCTTCAAGGCCTTCCATACGATCTGTTTCGCCTCTTCCCGTCATGATGACAGCTGCTGCTGCAGGCTTTATTTCTTTATGAAATGCTTTTTTCACAGCTTCATTCAATGAAGTGGCCAAAGCAATTCCTTCACCTGTCGACCTCATTTCCGGTGATGTTTTTGGATCAAGCCCTTTAAGGGCATAATTTGAAAATACCGGATATTTCACACAGACAAACGGCAGATTATCGTACACCGGCCCTTCTGATTCGGGCAGTTTATATTTCCCAAGCAATATTTTTGTCGCAATTTGTACAAGAGGGACATTTGCCACCTTGCTGACAACCGGCACAGTCCTGCTAGCCCTCGGGTTTACTTCAAGCAGGTATACTTCCTCTCCGTCAACAATATACTGGATGTTCATCAAACCTTTATAGTCCAGATCCTTAACAATTTTTTTCCCATACTCGAACATTTTTTTCTTAGCTGTCCCGGAAACGGACTGTGCCGGCAGTACGGAGAGGCTGTCCCCGGAATGGACCCCTGTTTTTTCGATATGTTCCATGATGACCGGGACAAGGATGTTGTCTCCATCAGCTGCAAGATCCAGCTCTGCTTCAGCAGCATGCAAAAATTGATCACAAAGCACAGGGTAGGTGATTTCCTGCTTTTCCAAGAAGCTCGACAGCTCGCTGCTGCTCCTGATTATGTGCATTCCTTTTCCGCCGATGACAAAAGAAGGCCTGATCAGGACTGGGTAGCCGATTCTTTCTGCTGCTTCTCTCAGCTCTGTGTCCCCTGCAGCAGTCTCTCCCTTGATCCTCGGAATCTCCAGCCTATCGAGGAGGCGGTAGAACAGGTCGCGGTCTTCGAGGTCATCAATGACTGCCGAACGCGTCCCAAGCAGGTTGAGCCCTGCCTTTTCCAGCTTATCGGCCAGGTTAAGCGCAGTCTGTCCCCCCAGCTGGACGATGACATCTTTAATGCCTTCTGAATCGGCAACATTAAGGACTGCCTCCGGTGTCAGCGGTTCAAAATAAAGGCGGTCGGCTGTTGCAAAGTCTGTGCTGACCGTTTCAGGGTTATTATTGATCATCACTGTTTCAATGCCTTCTGCCTTCAGGGCAAATACCCCGTGTACAGAGCAATAATCGAACTCGATTCCCTGCCCGATGCGGATAGGTCCGCTTCCGATGATCAGCACCTTCTTGTTTTCGCTTGGCAGCTGCTCGTTTTCCCCATAATAGCTTGAATAATAATAATTGGACTGTGCTTCAAATTCAGCTGCACAGGTATCCACCATTTTGTATGAAGGCAGTATTCCCAATTGCTTTCTCTTCTTCCTGACTGACAGAGCATCTTCCTTCCATATGGATGCAAGATACTCATCGCTGAATCCTTTTTCCTTGAACACCTGCATCTGTTCTTTACAAACCGTTTCAAGAGAACAGGATGCAATTTCCTTTTCAAGGCTGGCAAGGCCGGCAAAGCATTGAAGATAAAAGAGATCGATTTTTGTAAGCTCATGGATGGAATGGATATGATGCCCTCTGCGCAGGAGCTCCATTACGATAAAGAACCTTTCATCAGTCTGGCCCTTCATCCTGGTGATGAGGCTATCATCTGTCAAGCCGCCCAGCCCGTAGTTTTTCAAATCCAGATTGCCGCCTTCAAGCGACTGTACTGCTTTTAGCAGCGCCCTTTCGATATTGCGGTCAATCCCCATCACTTCCCCCGTTGCCTTCATTTGAGTGCCAAGCCTGCGGTCCGCTTCTGAGAACTTATCGAATGGCCATCTCGGGAATTTTACGACCACATAATCAAGGGCTGGTTCAAAGCTTGCATACGTATCGCCAGTAACCGGGTTGAGCAGCTCGGACAGGCTGTACCCGACAGCCAGTTTGGCAGCCATCCTTGCAATTGGGTATCCTGTCGCTTTTGAAGCAAGCGCAGACGATCTGCTGACCCTCGGGTTCACTTCTATCAAATAATATTTCTTGCTTTCGGGATCCAGGGCAAATTGAATATTGCATCCTCCGATGATTCCGAGTGCGGAGATGATCTTGATAGACGCAGAGCGCAGCATCTGATATTCTTCATCAGTCAGCGTCTGGGAAGGTGCGATAACAATCGAATCCCCGGTATGGACGCCTACTGGGTCGATGTTTTCCATATTGCAGATGGTGATGCATGTATTATCTTTGTCGCGCATCACTTCATACTCAATCTCTTTATAGCCTGCAATGCTTTTTTCCACAAGGCATTGGGAAATCGGGCTTTCGAGGAGCCCTCCCTCGACGAGAAGCATGAATTCTTCCATCGAATGTGCGATCCCGCCGCCTGAACCGCCGAGCGTATAGGCAGGGCGGACAATAATCGGGAAGCCAGAAGCTTCGGCAAACCGCTTTGCTTCCTTTGCTTCCCTGACAATTTCACTGTCCGGTACAGGTTCATCCAGTTCTTTCATCAGCTGACGGAATTCCTCCCTGTCCTCGCCCTTTTTTATGCTGGCAATCGGGCTGCCGAGCATTTTGACTTTATATTTTTCCAGCACTCCTGTTTCGCTCAGTGCCATTGCCAGATTCAGGCCTGTCTGGCCCCCCAGCGAAGCCAGCAGGCCATCCGGGCGTTCTTTCATGATAATTTTTTCAAGTGAATCAACGGTGAGCGGCTCAAAATAAATCGTGTCCGCATAACTGTGGTCTGTCATGATTGTCGCAGGGTTATTATTGACGAGTATGACTTTATAGCCTTCCTCTTTCAGTGCCATGCAGGCCTGTGTCCCTGCATAGTCAAACTCTGCGGCCTGGCCGATGACAATCGGGCCAGATCCTATTACTAGTATTGAAGTGATCGTCTGGTCTTTAGGCATAAGCTGTAACTCTCCCATGTGCTGCATTGATTATTTCAATAAACTCATCAAATATATATTCTGCATCCTGCGGCCCGGGATGGGCTTCCGGATGGAATTGGACTGTACTGAGCGGAAGTGATTGATGAACAAGACCTTCAACTGACCGGTCATGGAGATTATGAAATCTTGTCTTCAAGCCGGTTCCCTTCAGGCTTTTCTCATCCACAACATAACTATGGTTCTGGGATGACATCATGACTCTTCCTGTGCGGGAATCCGCTATTGGATGGTTGGCCCCCCTATGGCCAAATGCCAGCTTCTTAGTGTCTGCACCAAGTGCCAAAGCTGCAAGCTGATGGCCCAGGCAGATTCCCAGGACTGGAAAGCTGAATATCAGCTTCTTGATTTCAGGCAGCATATCTTTCAGCTGCTTTGGATCACCAGGTCCATTTGAAAGCAGGATTGCATCCGGCTGCAGACCATTGATTTCCTCAAAGCTGGTGTTAAAAGGCACGGTTGTGATGCGGCATCCGCGTTTAAGCAGTGATTCAGCAATCGATTTCTTATTTCCATAATCGATCAGGACGATATGGATGCTTCCGGCACCGGCAGGAGTATGCACGGTTTGCGAGACAGCTCTTACTTTTAAGGAGCTTTTTTCATGTGAACAGCAGGTTTTTTCTTTTTGAAGCGACATAACAGCCGGCATTGTGCCTGCATTTCTGATTTTTTTTACGACTGCTCTTGTATCGATATGTCCCAGGAGCGGTATTCCCCATTTCTTCAAATACGCTTTAAGGCTGTATTTAGACTGGTAATGATGCGCACCTTCCGGGGTTCCATAGATAATGACCCCTGCAGCATGCGGCTTTCTGCTCTCAAAATCTGTTTCATTTACTCCGTAGTTTCCTATTTGCGGATAGGTGAACACAATAATCTGGTCTTTGTAGGACGGGTCCGTCAAAACCTCCTGATAGCCGGTCATGCCGGTGAAAAAGACAATTTCCCCCTCTGTATGCTCCGGCGGGGACTCAGAAATCCACTCACCTTCATATGTTTCTCCGCTGTTTAAATGTAAGTAGCCCTTCATTGTGCAAACACCTCTGCTAACGCATAAATATTATTTTTTATTAATTTTTATACATAACCTTTCAAAATAAAACAGCTTTTTCAGCTGTATGATATATTTCTTGCTTCTCTTATGAATGGACTGATGCAGTAGTCCGCAGTGTATCTGCAATAATGCCTGCAGCTTGCTCTATCTGTTCCAATGTGCATGTTAAAGGAGGAAGAAGCCTGATGACATGTGTTCCAGCCGGTAGGGCGATCAGACCTTTTTCTCTCAGCATCTGAAGAACAGGCTGAGCTTCATCCAAGAGTTCGATCCCTGCCATCATTCCGAGGATGCGGATATCCTTCACTCCCGGAATATCTGAGAGCGTCTCCTGCAAAACATTCTTGAAGCTGCCGCTCAGTTCTTTGAGGCTTGACTTGAATCCTTCATCCATGACGGCCTCCAGAGTCGCCGAAGCTGCAGCTATCGCTATCGGGTTCCCGCCGAAAGTAGATCCGTGGCTCCCCGGGCCAAATGCCTCTGCCAGATGTTCTTTTCCAAGCATAGCGCCTATCGGCAATCCGCTGCCCAGTCCTTTTGCCGATGTTATCATATCCGGCTGAATATCAAAGTGCATATACGCAAATGGCTTAGCCGTCCTGCCAATCCCTGTCTGGATCTCATCGATGATCAGGAGGATGCCCTTTTCTTTGCAAAATGCAGCAAGCTCCCTTACAAACGCTTTATCTGCAATATGGATGCCGCCCTCTCCCTGCACCATTTCGAGCATGACTGCCGCTGTTTCTTCATCTGCTGATTTTTTCACTGCATCTATATCATTGAAAGGAACATACACAAATGTTTCAAGCATCGGCCCATAGCCGTGTTTGATCTTCTCCTGGCCAGTAGCTGACATGGCCGCAAATGTCCTGCCATGGAAGGAGTTGAGAAAGGTAATGATTTTCGTTTTCCCGGTTGCCTTCCGGGCCAGTTTGATGGCCGCTTCATTTGCCTCGGCCCCGCTGTTGGCAAAATACGCCCTGTCCATCCCGGCATATTCACATAAAAGTGAGGCTGCTTTCTCCTGGCCTGATTGTTCAAAAAGATTGGAAACATGCCAGAAGTTTCCCAGCTGTTCCTTGACAGCTGCTTCTACCGCCAGTGGACGATGCCCAAGATTGCAGACGCCGATACCTGACGTGAAATCGAGATATTCTTTTCCGGCCTTGTCGATGATGGTGCATCCGCTTGCTTCTGCTGGTTCGATATCCCAGCGCTGGTATACAGGAAAAAGATTGCTCATGCCATTGTCCTCTCTTTGCAATTAATTTGTGTTCCGCCCCATGCACCGCCTGTATAAAACGGCTTTACTCCTGAAATGATCCGGACGCTTTTCACTCCCTGCCGGATAGCAGCCAGGGCCGATTCCACCTTCGGGATCATCCCGCCTGAGATGGTTCCATCCTGTATATATGCTGAAGCCTTTTCATCATCCAGCCTATCTATTAAAGCCCCTTCTGCCTTGATGCCTTCTACATCAGTCACAAACAGGCATTGCTCTGCATTCAGGGCCAGAGCCACGGCAGCCGCTGCGTAATCTGCATTGACATTGAGCTTCTGGCCTTCCTTTGTTTTAGCTAATGGTGTGAGAACTGGAAGATACCCGTTTTGCAGGAGAAGCTGCAGCACTTCAGCCGAAACATGATCAATCCTGCCGACAAAGCCCAGGTTTTCCTTATCAACATATTCTGCTTGGAGGATACCGTCCGGACCATTCATTCCAAGAGCATTGAACCCATTCTGCTGAAGCAGATCGGCCAATTTCCTGTTGGATTGGCCGGCAAGGACCATTTCAGCTGTTTCAAGGGTTCTTTCATCCGTTTTTCTCAGCCCCTGTACAAATTGGGACTCTATTCCTTTAAGCCTCAGCATATCATTGATCTCAGGACCGCCTCCATGAACAAAGATCATCTGATAACCCTGGATATTCAGATTCTTAAGGCTGTCAAAAAAATCGCTTGTCAGCTTTTCTAAGATACTGCCTCCGCATTTAATGACAATTAGACTCATTCGTGCCCCCTTAAGTGCGATAGCTCGCATTGATTTTGACGTAGTCATAGGATAAATCACAGCCCCATGCTTTTCCCCGGCCTTTTCCATTATGCAGGTCGACCGAAATCTTTATATTTTCCTTCTGGAGATAGGCATTTGCCTCTTCTTCCGAAAATGCTTGCGGTTCACTGTTTTTCAGCATGCATATCGGACCAATCCAGATATCCACATTTTCAGGATCCAGGCTGATATTGCTCTGTCCGAGGGCGCCGATGATTCTGCCCCAGTTTGCATCTGCTCCATATACAGCAGTCTTAACAAGATTAGATCCTACGATCTGCTTTGCTGCTGCGGCCCCCTCCTGATCGGAAACAGCACCGGCAACTTCTGCCTCAATCAGCTTCGTCGCCCCTTCACCGTCCTTTGCGATCTGCTTTGCCAGATTCTCACAGCAGGACCCGAGGAGGCCAAGGAATACATCCCATTCAGGGTGCTCCGGAGACAGAGGCTGATTCCCGGCAAGTCCGTTGGCCATAACCAGGACCATATCATTTGTAGAGGTATCACCATCAACCGTAATCTGGTTGAAGGTACTGTTTGTGACTTCCTTTAATGCTTTCTGCAGGACTGATTGAGAGATGCAGGCATCGGTTGTAACAAAACCAAGCATTGTAGCCATATTAGGATGAATCATGCCTGAGCCTTTGGCTGCTCCGCCCATCCGGATCGGAACACCGTCAATGTCTGCTTCATAAGCACAGCTTTTCATGACTGTATCGGTCGTTAATATGGCAGTCTGGAAGTCTTCTGCACTTTCTGCTCCATTTTTTGGCTCAAGCGCCGCTATTCCCGCCTGGATTTTCTCCATTTGCAAATACTCGCCTATCACACCAGTGGAAGCAACCGCTACCGAACATTCCTCAAGGCCGAATTTCCCGGCTGCCAGCTTCCTCATCTCAAGCGCATCTTTATATCCCTGCTGCCCTGTACAGGCATTTGCACAGGCACTGTTCACGATCACCGCCTGCAGCACTCCTCCGGCGGCCAGGCTTTCCTGGGTTACCTTCAAAGGGGCTGCCTGGAAAAGGCTTGTTGTATAAACAGCCGCACTGTTTGCCGGGGCTGTGCTGATAATGGCACCAACATCCTTTTTACTGTACCTTAGCCCTGCGTGTACACCTGCAGATTTATACCCCTTTGGGCTGATAATGCTGCCATCCGGAATCTCCCTCACAGCACTTTCTTGTGACAATGCTTGCATGATTTGCCTCCTAAGAATTTTCTTTTAAAAAATACTATGCATTTGGCACCAGTAATTGAACAGTCCATAATGCTATAATCGACCAGTTCTTAACGGACGTTTGCCATCATGGAAATACTGGTATGAATTCAAGCCCCGCATTTTCCGGAAATCCGAACATCAGATTGGCATTCTGGACAGCCTGGCCGGCAGCCCCTTTCATCAGGTTATCAATGACTGCTACTATGGTAAGCCTTCCTGTCCGCTTATCTGCGCTAAGTCCGATATCACAATAATTGCTGCCTGTGACCTCCTTGGTGGCAGGGTAATTTCCCTGCTGCCTTACCCTTATAAATGGCGCAGCTTCATAAGCTTCCCGGTATGCGCTTGCTGCTTTTTCTGCTGTAATGCCTTCCTCCAGTTCACCATACATGGTTGCCATGATTCCACGTACGGCAGGAATCAAGTGTGTGCTGAAAGTGATTGGGGAAGTATCTTTATTCCACAGCTTGAGCTGCTGTTCAATTTCAGGTGTATGCTGATGCTCATTCACTTTGTAGATCTTGAAGTTTTCGCTCATTTCCGCAAACATGGTCCCTTTTGAAGGAGAACGGCCGGCACCCGATATCCCTGATTTTGCATCGATGATAATTCCCTGCGGCTTTATAAGCCCCCCTAAGAGTGCTGGAGCAAGGCCCAGCAAAGCTGCTGTTGGATAGCATCCGGGATTGGCTATGATATCCGCCCCCTCGATCTTTTCTCTATTCCACTCGCTCAGACCGTATACAGATTCTTCAATCACCGAAACGTCCGGTGGATCTTTCTTGTACCAGGATTTATACTGATCCCCCGGCAGCCTTAAATCCCCGGACAGATCGATGACTTTAATATCCTTTCCTGCAAACTGGCCGGCAAGCTGGCCAGATGCACCTGAAGGAGCTGCCAGAAAGACCACGTCAGATTGCTCTGAAATCTTCTCTATATCAATTCCCTCTAAAGTTTGCCTGTTTATCTCAAGCAGATGCGGATATTCATTGGAAACAGGTGCTTCCCCCCTGGTAGAGTGTATGGATTGAATCCGGAAATAAGGATGGTGCTGTAAAATGCGGAGAAGCTCTGCCCCGCCGTATCCTGTTGTACCGATAATGGATGCCTTCATGGGCTCCCTCCCTCACCTTTGTATATTTAATCAAATATATTTATAAATATGTATAATGTTTCTCTTATTATAGAAATTTAGCAAAACAAAATCAACCATAAATATGTTAATTTTTAATTAAATATTCAAAATCATGAATGAAAATTCATATCGTGCCTGATTCAAATAAAAAAAAGCCGCCCCGAAGGGTGGCTGTTCAACAAATCTATTGAGAAAGACTGATAACATAAGCAGCCAATTTATCTGCTGCTTCCGAAGATGACCAGACAAGATTCTTCCCGAAATAGGGATGCATATCTTCAGGCAAAAGGGGAGTTACGGCAGCATGGATATTGTCAAGACGGGACAAGTCTTCCGCCTCTTCCAGGTTCCGGACAATTACAGCTTTCGGATAGCACTCCTTTTTATATCCTTCGATAAGGATGATGTCAGGCCCGAAAGCAGACATCAGCTGAATAAGCCGCTCCAGGGGCCAGTCCAGCCTGTCAGCCTGGATCAGGATGCTGCCCTCCCCTTCCGCGAGGCTGGCCAGCGCACCAGCTCTCATATGCAAAGAGGTATCTTTATCCTCAAGAACATCCGGTTTCCCCCCATGTCCATGATGCTTGATCGTCACGGCTGCAAACCCTCTCTTTTGCAGCTTTCTTATTACTGCCTGGACAAGCGTTGTCTTCCCGCTGTTCTTGAAACCCACAATCTGAAAAACAACGGGCTTTACCATGGCTGGCTGCTTCCCTGGTCATCCTCGAGCAGCAGCACATGTACTTCATCGCCCCTTTGGTATCCCCTTGTACCGCCGGGAAGCACCATAAGAGCATCTGCCCCCGCCAGGCTCATGACAATATTCGATTTATCCACGCCGCTTGGCACTGAGATGAGCCGGCCATTCTCGTATTCAAGCCTGCTCCGCACAAACCGTGTAAATGGATTCGGTTTTGGGAAGTCTTCCCCAAGAGCAGCCTGCACCATCCGTAAATGAATTTTATCCGTATACAGCATTCCCCGGATCACCGGCCTTACGAACAGCTCGAAACCCACATAGCAGGCAGATGGATTGCCTGACAGCCCAAATAACAGCTTTCCGCCAAGGCGGGCTACAGTTGTGACACTTCCAGGGCGCATGGCCACCTTGTTAAAAAGCACTTCAGCGCCAAGCTTTTGGTATATAGCCGGCAGATAATCATAATCCCCTACCGACACACCGCCTGTAGTGACCAGGATATCGGTTTTTTCAAGCGCTGCCTCTATGGCTGTAAAGCACGTATCAAAATCGTCCGGAAGCTTCCCATAATACTCGCAGGCGGCGCCCGAGCGCTCAATCTGCGCCATCACCATATGGGAATTGCTATTTCTGATTCGGCCCGGTTCAAGCGCCTCATCCACATCAAGCAGCTCAGTGCCTGTTGCAAACAGCCCGATAGCAGGCTTTTTGGCGACAGGCACTTTGCTGCAGCCAAAGGTGGCCAGCATGGCGATCACACCCGGATTGATTTTTTTTCCTTTTCTGAGCAGGATGTCTCCTTCTTTCGCATCCTCCCCCTGAAAAGAAACATTATCTCCTGATTTAAAGGACCTTTTTATGCTCATAAAATTCTTTCCGTCCCGCTCCTCTGTCCTGGCAAGCTCCAGCATAACCACTGCATCACATTCTGCGGGCATTTGAGCACCTGTCATGATTCTCGCAGCCTGGTATGCTCCCACTTGCACCTTTGCCACATAGCCAGCCCCAATATGGTCCACAACCTCAAATTCCACAGGGCTGTCAGCTGAGGCACCTGCTGTATCAGCTGCCCTGACGGCAAATCCATCATACGGGGAACGGTCAAAATGAGGCACATCATTCGCTGCCTTTAAATCTTCCGCAAGATAACGGCCATAGCTTTGATTGATTGGGACCCATTCAGTTTCCCCGGAAAAATCCATCTGCAGGATTTTATCAATAGCTTCCCTTACAGGGATAGGCTTTCTCCTTTCGACCATGCCTTTTCCACTCCTTATGTATTCATTTTTGAAAGTGCTAAAAAACAGCAGGATATCCTGCTGTTTTCTCCGCTGTCTATTTAAGAAATTGTCAGAACTTCATGACTGGCGGCAAGCTCGACAAAATGGGCCATGCCGCTGATTTTCCCGGCATACAGCTTGTCCCCGACACCATAGTGATCCACGCATGTCTTGCATGCAAAGATGCCGACTCCTTTTTCCTCCAGCTCTTTTGCATGAACCGAAACAAATGATTCCCCTGTCAGGGCATATACGCCGCTATTCATGAAAAAGATTGCCGCAGGAAGCTCCTTCTGCTGCTTCAATAGGGTAAAAAAGGTTTCAAGCACACCGGAGCCAAGCTCTGCATCTCCTTTGCCCAATTGATCGGAGCTGACCAGTATAACCTTGTTTTTCATATTATTGTACGCCCAGGGCTATCTTAGCATAGCGGGACATTTTATCCTTTGTCCATGGCGGGCTCCAGACAATGTTCACTTCTGTATTTTTCACTTCAGGTATATCTGAAAGAGCAGCCTTTACCTGGTCAACAATCGTTCCGGCAAGCGGACAGCCCATGGAAGTGAGCGTCATATCGACTACAGCCGTTCCTTCGTCTTCCATTTTCACATCATATACCAGTCCAAGATTGACTATATCTACACCAAGTTCAGGGTCGACTACAAGCTCAAGGGCCCCCATGATGCTGTCTTTTAATTCCTGATCCATGCTAATCACTCCTTAGCAGTTATTATTAAGCTGATTCTATGATAACAAAAAGCCGCGCTCTTGAAAAAACTTATGACTCCAGGCCGGAAGGTCCATCCCCTAAATACGTTTCAAACCACTCAACCGTTTTGAGCAGCCCTTCTCTTGATACTTTATGCCCGGCGTTTTCGTCTGTCAGAAAGACAAGCTTTTCGGGCATCTCTTCATAGTTTGTTCTAATCGATTCATAAAAATGATAAGTATAGTGATAAGGGACAACCTGGTCTTTCTTTCCGTGCCAAAACAATATCGGCCTCCCTGCAAGTTTTTCAGGCTGCTGGCTGATATCCAGCTCTTTCAGTTTTTGCAGCAGTCCGGCCAGTTCTTCTTCTTTAAAAGGAAGATCAATTCCGTGCTTCTTCAGCTCGTCGATCTGCCAAAGGGCAAACTTCTCATAATAAGGCATGCCCATCAGGCTTACTGCCGTTTTAATCCAGTCATACCGCGTCAGGGCGCCCATGGTAACAATGCCGCCCATCGAGGTTCCGGCAAGTCCTATTTTTTCTTCATCAATCAGGCCCTCTGATGCAAACGCATTTTTAATTACATTCAGCTCTTCTATCTCAGTGAGTACAATTTCCCAGAATTTCACGTTCAGATCATTTCCGGTCAGGCCTGTGCTTCTTTCCCCATGGTAGAGAGCCTCCGGAAGGACAACCCGAAAGCCTTTCTCCGCGAGCAGATAGGCATAATGGAGATTATGCTCTTTCGCACTTGTAAAACCATGTACAAATACAATGAATGGCAGTTTTTCACCGAACTTCTCTTTGTCTGCGAGATGCAGCACAGGAATGCCTTCCACTTTTCTATTTTCAATAATAATCATGGTGTTCCTCCCGCGTTCACATAAAAAAGATCATTTTTTCTTTAAAAATGCGATTTTTTTTACAAAATAAATATTAAATTGGTACGATAGTGGTAAATACACATACAGGAATCGGCTGGGCATGGCAGACCCCCGGACTTCCCGGAAAAAACAGCTTCCCCGGAATTTCCTTATGTAAATTCTTTCTATATCTTTAGTGTAGCATGCTGACATTTATTTGCCTAAAGCTTTACACTGAGATTATCCTAATACAGAAATGAGAAGGAGACTTTATGACAGAAAAACATTTAATTGCATTGGACTTAGATGGAACCTTATTAAAAGACGATAAAACCATTTCCGCAAAAACAAAGCATGTGATCCAAAAAGCCCGGGAGGCAGGGCATGTTGTCATGATTGCAACCGGGAGGCCTTTCAGATCAAGCCAGATGTATTATCATGAAATGGGGCTGGATACTCCTATTGTTAACTTTAACGGCGCCTTTATCCACCACCCTAAGGACAGGAACTGGGGGGTATACCATACCCCAATGGATATAAAAGTGGCAAAGGAAATTGTCGAAGCCTGCAGCGGCTTTTCATTTCACAATATCATTGCAGAAGTGATTGATGAGGTATACTTCCACTACCATGATGAGAAACTGCTCGACGTTTTTGGCATGGGAGACCCTGAAATAACCACGGGAGATTTAAGGAGATTCCTCACAGATTCACCGACCAGTATGCTGATCCATACCGATGAGGAACAAGTCAAAACCATCCGGAGCCATTTATCAGAGGTCCATGCCGAGGTTATTGATCACAGGCGGTGGGCTGCTCCATGGCATGTCATCGAGATCGTAAAATCCGGTTTGAACAAAGCCGTCGGGCTGAAGAAGGCCTCCGACTACTTCCAGATCCCGCCTGAAAGAATCATTGCATTCGGGGACGAAGATAATGACCTGGAGATGCTTGAATATGCCGGACGCGGAATTGCCATGGGCAATGCAATCGATGTGGTGAAAAATGTCGCAAATGAAATGACGCTGACCAATGAGCAGGATGGAATCGGCGTGTATCTCAATGATCTGCTGGGCCTGAACGCCTTAAAATAATTTAACATGGGCCCTGCCGCTGACCGGCAGGGCTTTTCCTCTTGTTCCCTCCTTTAAATAAACATGCCCTGGCGCATAATAACAAAGAGGCAGCAGAGCTGTTTCATATTTCCTTAGGAGGGGATCCGAATGGGCAAACGCAACAAATCGAAACGCTTTGTACAGCAAGGTGCAGATACAGTAAGCAAGCATGATTCCCGCATACCCTATCACACCACATATGCAGAAGCTGAAGCGAGGAAGATGGCGAATGTACAGGAATCTTCTCTTGGAGGAATTTAGCGATGGGAAACAGGCTTTATCAGGAAGCGCAGAGATTTGTCCAGATGGCCTCACAGGCAGGACCGGCTGAACAGCAGCAGACGATTGCGAAAGCCAAAAACGCACTCCATTCAGCTTATGCGAACTCCACAAGAGCTGAACAGGAGCAGCTTCGCGAGCTGCAGGACCAGCTGGACCAGCTTGCAGGCCGCTGACGAATAAGAGCATGCCCGCAGTGCGGGCATGCTCTTATTGATTATCGGAAATTTTCCAGGACTGCAGCATAGGTATGGATGACCCTTCCTTCTTTATCCTTTTCGTACAAGCTGAGGATGACTGTGCCATTTTCGGGCAAGGATTTTTCCGGTATGTTAATTTTGAAATGGAAAGGCGACCAATCAGGAAATTTTGAATCAGAAGGGCCTGCTGCCTCCCCAGCAAGCACCTGATGGCCGTCTTCGGCTGTATAGTAAAACCTGCCAGTTTCAGCAGCTGCTTCCCCTCTCACCTCATAAACACCATTCTCCCCGCTTACCTCCACTTTCCTGAATGCAGGGTTCTCCTCCGGGACATCGAGCTGGGCTTTATCCCTCAGCACCACTGATGCATGGGTTTCACCTTTCCGTTTGAGCGGGATGGACAACTCGGCTGAATAGGATCCTTCCCCAACCCTTCCAGATGCAGTTTCATAGTCCCAGGATTCGGTCCAGGATACAAATTCCCCGGGATTCAGCTTCAAGTACTGTATGGCCTGCAAAAAGGACTTTCCTGCCGAAGCATCATACACGATTTCACCGCTCTTATCGCGAATGATCAGATCATATCTTTGTGAGGTTGGGAACTCAAAAACCTGTGCCTGATCAGAGCTGTTGATAAGCCCCACCTTAATTTCAGCCGATTCCGGGCCGGGATTCAGGCTCAAGGAAACCTCAGGACCGCCTTCCGCATTTGCGCCTGATCCATTCATCGGGAGTGAAGCAAAGATCATGAACAAGACTGCTGCAATTCTTAACATGACAATACCTCCTTTTTATCAATCTTTCCTGAAAAAGCCGAAAATCCCTGCTGTTTCAACAATATTGGTGAATGCATAAGGATCGACATCCTTTATGATCCTTTCAAGGTCAAAAAGCTCATAGCGGGTGATGACGATGATCATCATTTCTTTATTTTCATTCGTAAAAGCCCCTTTTGCGGGAATGGTCGTAATGCCGCGCACAAGCTTATCGTGGATGGCCTGCTTCAGCTCGGCCGATTTTTTCGTAACAATCATGGCAGTCAGCTTTTCATGCCTTGTATGGATGGCATCGATCACCCTTGTAGATGCATAAAGCGTCACAAGCGTATATAAAGCTTTTTCCCAGCCGTAAAGAAAACCTGCAGTAATGATGATGATGGCATTTAAAGTAAAGAAATATGTACCGACAGGACGGTCTTTCATTCTTGACAGGAGCATCGCGACGATGTCCATTCCTCCAGTGGATGCCCCCCATTTAAGTGTCATCCCTACGCCAACAGCAGCAATGACGCCTCCAAATACTGCATTCAGAAGAATATCCTCTGATACATGGATCATAGGAATGAGCTCCAGGAATAGGGACATAAGGAAAACGCTTAAAAAGCTGTACACTGTGAAAGACCTGCCCACCTTTTTCCATGCAAGGATTGTTACAGGTATATTCAGGACGAACAATAAAATACCTGTTGAAGCAAAGCCGCCCAGAATGCTGGAAAGCAGCTGCGCGACACCTGTGAACCCGCTGGCATAAACATTGGCCGGGATCAGGAAAAAATTCATCGCAATCGCATTAAGGATGGCGCCTATAAGCACCACAACAAATTTCTTGGTTTCTAATAAAATCATACAGAACCCCCTTAAAACACTTGGTGTTTCTTTACCCTATATTGTGTTTTTTCAACACATTTCATTGTATTTTTTCCCTTGATTCTATAAACTAAAAGCATATTAACGTGCTGAAAGCAGGTGACCTATATGTCAGTAAAAATCATGGCTGACAGTGCAAGTGATTTACCATTGCATTTTTTCAAGGACAATGATGTCCTGCTCTTTCCTCTGCAGGTTCTTCTGGATGGGCAGGAATACAAAGACTTGATCACAATTGAACCAAAAAAAGTTTATGATAGCATCAGAAGCGGCCAAACCCCGAAAACCTCCCAGGTTTCTCCAGTAGATTTTGAAAAGGAATTCAGGGAGCTTGCGAGGAGCGGCCGGGAAGGCATCTACATCGCATTTTCCTCCCAGCTTTCCGGTACATACCAGACAGCAGCCATGGTGCGGGATCAGGTAAAAGAAGATTATCCTGACCTTAGCTTGTCCATAATAGACACAAAATGCGCATCTCTTGGAGCGGGATTGATCGTAAAAGAGGCGGCAAGGCTTTCTGCCGAAGGGGCATCACTGGAAGAAATCGAAAAGGATATCCTTTTCCGGAGCCGCCATATGGAACATCTTTTCACTGTCGAAGATCTGGATTATCTCGCAAAAGGCGGGCGTGTTTCCAAGGCTTCCGCTTTTCTCGGAGGCCTGCTGAATATCAAGCCTCTCCTTCATGTAGAAGACGGGAAGCTTGTTCCTATTGAAAAGATCCGTGGAAAAAAGAAGCTGCTTCGCCGAATGATCGAGGTTGCCAAAGAGCGGGGCAAAGGCTTCTCAGGACAGACGATTGCCATCAGCCATGCAGACAATCTTGAAACAGCTGAAGAAGTAAAAGAGATGCTGATCGAGGAGCTCGGAGCCAAGGAGGTATTGATCTCTGACATTGGGGCAGCCATAGGATCCCACACAGGGGCCGGCACTATTGCACTCTTCTTTTTAAATGAAATAGCATCATAAATCTACATACTCCTTCTGATTGCGGCAGACACTAAACCGACGGCGATCAAGCCGGAATAAAGGAGGTTTTTTCTATGCCGCACACTTCAGACAATGATAAAAAAGCACAGGACAATAATGCCCTGAGGCATGAGAAAAATATGATGCGCGAAAAAAACAGAAAAGCCGGGAAGCATCAGTACTCGAAAAAAACTGATCATCTCTAAGCAGCCAGGGCTCTTTATGGATGACTTTCCCGAAACAGAAAAAAGCAAGCGCCCAGCGCTTGCTTTTTTCTATGATTGCTGCTTTATATATGTCCAGCCGTCCTCCTGATAGACCTTCCCTTCCTTCATCAGTCTTCCAAGAGCACGCTTAAAGGAAGATTTGCTCATTTGGAAGCGGTCCTGGATTTCGTCTGCCATACTTTTGTCTCCATAAGGCATGGATCCATTCCGCTCTTCCAGATAAGAAAGGACTTTCTGTGAATCAGCGTCAAGCGCCTCCTCTTTACGGGGCAGAAGGGAAATATTGACTGTTCCATCTTCCTTTACGTCAATGATCCGCCCCTCGATTTTCTCGCCAAGGCGAGGCTCTGTCTTCCTCTGGGACTCATGGATAAATCCCTTGAATCCTTCTGCCGTATAAGCCCAGCTGCCTACTTTAGCGGTCCTGTAGATATGGCCGTGGACGTTCTTATTAAAGTCTTTCCGCGTAGCTTTAATGGAAATCTCCTCGATAATGGGGTCCTTCGCATGCTTCACATACACCCGGTTATTTCTATTAACACGGAGGGTGATATAGAGAAGATCGCCCTTCTGCGGCCAGACTGACAGGTGCAGAGGCAAATCTTCCTGGCCGAGAAGCATTTCTTTTTGGATCCCGATATCGATAAATACGCCGAGATCCTCCCTTACATCACTGACCTTTGCCCAGCCATACACTCCCACCCGGATCTCCGGAAGGGTATCCGTTGCCGAGATGCGTTCCCTTGAATCTGTATAAAGGAACACTTCGACCTTTTCATCCACCTCATACTCTTTTGCCGCTTCATTTATATGCAATAATACATCTTCATCACCGTCTGTCAGAAAATAACCGAAAGATGATTTTCTTGATACGGTTAAAGTTGTGACTTGTCCGATATAGTCTGCCAAAGGCATGTAATTTCCTCCTCAATGGCTTTATTGTCTGCTGACAATCTGAAAGTTGTTTGAACTGCTATATTTTACTATAATAAACGAATAAGGTAAAACGGTTTCGAAGAAGGAGCGGCCGGCTTTAGGAAATATCCGGCCAAAGGCTTCAATACAGCCGGTTAAATATAAGGATTAACGGAGGTCTAACCATGTCAAAAGAAAGCTCATTTGATATTGTATCCAAAGTAGATTTATCTGAAGTGACAAATGCAATCAGTATTGCAATGAAAGAAGTCAAGACCCGGTATGACTTTAAGGGCAGTAAAAGTGATATTACCCTTGATAAGGAAGAGCTTGTCCTGATTTCGGACGATGAATATAAGCTTGACCAGCTGAAGGATGTACTGCTCAGCAAAATGATTAAACGCGGAATTCCCATCAAAAATCTGGATTATGGAAAAGTCGAAGCCGCTTCCGGGGGCACAGTGAGGCAGCGCGCTAAGCTTATGCAGGGGATCGATAAAGATAATGCAAAGAAAATCAACACCCTCATCAAAAACAGCGGCCTGAAAGTAAAGAGCCAGGTGCAGGACGACCAGGTCCGGGTAACAGGAAAAAACAGGGACGACCTTCAGCAGGTAATAGCTGCTGTAAGAGAAGCCGACCTGACAGTCGATGTGCAGTTTATAAATTACAGATAGAAAAGCGGAAAAGCCTTGCTCGATAAAGGAACGCGTACTAAGAACGCCACGTCCTGTGGCAACGTCCGCATGACCCACATCCTGTGGGCATCAAGCTTAAGACGAGCAGAGCGGAAGGCGCTTGTTTAGTTAAAATCCCCGGATGCCAGAGGCATGCCGGGGATTTTAATTTTATTTTACAAACACATACATCAAAAGCTCATCAGAATAAGAGCCATCAAAGTTCTTCACATGCCTGATCCTTCTGCCTTCCTCCTGGAATCCCATTTTTTTATATAAATGAATGCCCCGTTCATTATGTGAGAACACTTCCAGGCATACTTTTTCAATGCCCGGCTCCTCTTTAGCCCATTCCAGGCAGGTGCCGATCAGCTGCTTTCCGATGCCTTGATTGCAATATTTTTCTTTAATGGATATTCCGAACATTCCGATGTGGCTGACTTTTTTGCGTGTTTTCCGGGTAAAGTTCAAAACTCCGGCAAGCTCTTCTCCGCTCCAGGCAGTCAAAAGCAGATTCCCAGGCCGTCCATGATCAATGATCCATTGCCTCTCTTCTTCAACGGTTGCCTGAAATTCCTCGGGCACCGTCAGCATATTCTCTGATTCATGCAAAATTTGCCGTGTATGGAGAAGCAGCTTTTCAGCATCCTCCTGCCTGGCCCGCCTGACTGTTACCATAAAAAAATCCTCCCCTTTTAAACACAAGAAATTTTTTCCATGTTTTTATCACATACTAGCATGGAATACACCTAATATCTATTAAAAAATTGGAGGTTTTTCACAATGGCGAACGAACAGAAAGATAATCAGAACGGATTCATCCCTCAGCACCAGAACCAGCAGCCGGGGGTTGAGGATAAAATGACCCCAGAGCCTTCTTATATTGACCCGAATTATAAGGGTTCAGGAAAACTTGAGGGCAAAGTGGCCATTGTCACTGGAGGAGACAGCGGGATCGGCAAATCTGTTGCTATTTATTTTGCAAAAGAAGGTGCTGATGTGGCTGTTGTTTATCTGGAAGAAACTGAAGATGCAAAGGAAACCAAACAGGAAGTCGAAGCAGCCGGCCGCAAATGCCTTCTCCTTGCCGGCGACCTTGGAGATGAAAGCTTTGCAAAGGAAGTGGTCTCCAAGACGCTGGATGAGTTCGGGAAGGTAAATATCCTTGTCAATAATGCGGGTGAGCAGCATCCGCAGACAAGTCTGCTGGATATCAGCACAGAACAGCTTGAAAAGACATTCAGGACAAATATTTTCTCTATGTTCCACCTGACAAAGGCTGTACTGCCGCATCTTGACAAAGGAAGCTCTATCATCAATACGGCTTCCATCACAGCGTATGCAGGACATCCTAAGCTGATAGACTATTCTTCCACAAAAGGAGCGATCGTTACATTCACCCGCTCCCTGTCCACAAACCTGGCTGATTCAGGGATCAGAGTCAACGCAGTTGCACCAGGTCCGATCTGGACGCCGCTCATTCCTTCCACCTTCACAGAGGAAGATGTCGCCAAATTCGGAACTGACACACCGCTCGGCAGAGCCGGCCAGCCGTACGAACTGGCACCAGGCTATGTATACCTCGCAAGCGACGACTCCTCCTACGTATCCGGCCAAATGCTTCATATTAATGGCGGGAAGGTTGTTAATGGTTAGAAAAGCGGAGGGCGCTTGCTCACTAAGGAACGCAGACTAAGAACGCCACGTCATGTGGCAACGTCTGCATGACCCACATCCTGTGGGCCTCAAGCATAAGACGCTTTAGGATAGAAGGCGTTCTTTGCGTTCTCTGCCTTCAATCCTAAAGTGGCTTATGACTCGAGGGGCTAGCGCCTGGAGCTGGACAAGTAGAAAAGCGGAGGGCGCTGCACCTTTATAAAAACAATTGCAGATCAATCATGCCAGCCGGAAGCACAACTTCCGGCTGGCCTTTTATTATCGGAAAAATGATTATATTATCGAAATCAAAATTTTATTATCGAAATATGCATTTTTTTATCGAAATCCTAACACCAATCACCAATAGCATCACCGTCTTCTGAACCAAAAAAGCTGCCCCGCGGCAATTTGCCGGGAGACAGCTTTTAACCTTATCTTGCAGTAACACTGCAGGAATGCCTTTTAATAATCTGATGCGGAATGATAATCCTTTTGGTCGGCTCTTTTGGATCCTCCACCATCTGGATCAGGCTTTTGGCAGCCTGGTATCCAAGGTCGAAAATATTGATGTCGACTGAGGTCAGCGGCGGCCGGGACATTTCTGACAGAAGGACATTATTGAAGCTGATGATAGAAATATCATCAGGCACGGATATCCCCATTTCATCCAATGTATTAAGCACACCGAGCGCCATAAGATCGTCAGCTACCACCAGGGCTGTCGGGGGCTTTTCAAGCGATAGAAGCTCCCTTACTGCCTCCTGGCCGCCTTCCTTAAGGAATTCTTCATGGATGACGTAATCGTTGTCCAGCTCAATGTCCGCAGCTCTTAGAGCCTTTTCATAGCCCAGCAGGCGCTCAACGGTGACAACCAGATTCAAATCCCCGCCGACAAAGGCAATATGGGTATGCCCCAGCTCAATTAAATAGTCGGTTGCTTCTTTCGCAGCCCTGAAATTGTCGTTGTCAACATGTGTGATTTCCTCTACATCACGGAACGGTTTTCCGATGACGGTGAACGGATAATGTCCATCCTGTAAAAATGACAGGACCTTATCTTCAATCTTTGAATACAGAAGGACGACCCCATCCACCCTGCCGCCCTGCACCATTTGGACAACTCCGTTATAAATTTCTTCATCTGTTTTGCCTGTCGTCATATGAAGGGCATAATGCTTTTCATGGGCACCTTCGCTTATGCCCCTCAGAACAGTCGGGAAAAAAGGATTCTGGAATACGACGTCAGTGGAGCTTGGCATAATTAGTCCAATTGCCTGTGTGGACTGGCTGGCAAGGCTCCTGGCGATGAAATTCGGATGATATCCCAATTTATCCATCGCTTTCCTGACCTTTTGCTTCGTTTTTTCACTGATCCGCGGGCTATTCGCAATCACGCGGGAAACTGTAGAAGGGGCCACATTCGCCAGTTTTGCCACGTCTTTTATGGTAACTGCCATTCCCTTCCCCCCTTATCCATAAGAGTAAACCGCTGCTATTTCTAATTATGAAAGTATAAAATAATGGCGGCCTTCCTCAATTTTTTCAGGGAGCAGCGTGCTGCTTCCTATCTTTAACCTGACATTTTCTCTGCTGTGCACAGCAAGCTGAACAGTGCTCCAGACAGGCTCATAAGTGCCTGCGATTGCAGAGTTCAGATAGACCGTCCCTTCCTCACACTTCACTTTAAAGCAAATCTCCCTATATTCCCCTTCTTCATAAGCGAAAGTTTCCCCGTCATCTTCATAAAGGGTATAAGAGCATTCTGACCCTTCTTCATAATAAAGATGAAGTGTCAGGGGACCTGCTGCACCTGCTTCCCCATGGGCAGCCATCGTTCCTTTTTTGATAAAAATCGGCAGCGTTTCCAAAGGAGCTTTAATCAAATGGTGCTTTTTCCCCTCATAGGTGCTGCCAGTCCAATAGTCTGTCCACATACCTTCAGGCAGATAGACGGCCCTGTGGAAGGTGCCCGGCTGCATGATCGGGGCAATGATGACATTGTCGCCGATCATGAATTGATCAGATAGATTCCAGGTATGCTCATCCTCCGGGAATTCCAGGAATAATGGCCTCATAACAGGAGTGCCCTCTTTATGAGCCTCGGCAAATAAAGAATAAAGATGGGGCATCCATGTATAGCGGAGCTCAATATATTTTCTAATGATAGCTTCATATTTCTCCCCGAATGCCCATGGTTCCTGCCTTGCTGATCCTAGTACACTGTGATTCCTGAAAAACGGGGTGAATGCGCCTGCCTGTGTCCATCTCGCGAGAAGCTCCCCATTGGAATCATGGGCAAAACCGCCTACATCCGGGCCAGAGAAAGGAATGCCGGAGACGCCAAGGTTCATAACCATTGGCAGCGACATCTGCAGATGTTCCCAGAAGCTCCGGTTATCCCCTGTCCATACGGCCGCATACCGCTGGACACCCGAATATCCTGCACGTGTAAGCAGAAATGGCCGCTTCCCCTTCAAATTTCTCTTCATGCCTTCATATGTCGATTTCCCCATCAGAAGGCCGTAGAGATTATGAAGCTCCTTATGTGTTCGGGGATTTCCATCGTTATCATGCATGACTTTCAAATCCATTGTTTTACTTTCATTAAAGACCGCCGGTTCATTCATGTCATTCCAGATGCCTTCAATCCCAAGCTCTGTATAGTACGAATGGAGGCTTCCCCACCAGTCGCGCACTTTTTTGCTTGTGAAATCAGGGAATGCACTATTTCCGGGCCAGACGTCTCCGTAATATACATTGCCCTCCAGATATTTGCAGAAAAGATCTTCCTGGATGCCCTGTTTATAGACCATATATTCCGGATCTTCCTTTACGCCCGGATCAACAATCGGAACGATGTGTATGCCCATTTCCTTCAGATCACTGATCATTTTTTCAGGATCAGGGAATTTATCACGGTCAAATGTGAAAACCCTGTATTCATCCATATAATGAATATCCAGATGGATGCTATCCAGCGGAATCCCTTTCTCCTTAAAAGCTGCCGCCAGCTCCATCACTTCCTGCTGGCTTTCATAGCTGTACCGCGATTGGTGGTAGCCGATTGCCCACTTGGCCGGCAGGGGCATTCTGCCTGTCAGCGATGTGTATTGACGAATAACATCCTTCGGCGAAGGTCCAGCCATCAAATAATAATCAAGCTGGCCGCCATCGGCTGAAAAGGAATAAAACTCCTCTCCGCGCATATCAAACTCTGCCCGGAAAGTATTATCGAAGAATATGCCATGGGCTTGCCCTTCCCTCAAGGTAAGAAAGAAAGGGATTGACTGGTAGAGCGGATCTGTTTCCGGATTATGCGGGGCATATACGTCACTATTCCACATAACCAGCTTTTCCCCTCTTTTATTAAGAAAGCCCGTTTTCTCTCCAAATCCGTAAAATTGATCGCTCTCCTCCATATTCTTGAAGCAGATGACCTCTTTAGAATGCTTATAGCCCATCCCTTTTTGATTTTCTCCGGCCAAAACCCTGCCTTCTGCATCTGCCACCGTAATTCGAAGAGGGGATTTGGTCAGCTTGACAGTCAGACAAGAGGTTTTCACCTCTGCCTGGTCTACTGATTCATAATGCTCGAGCTTAACTTCCTGCAGCCCCCCAATGACGGCAGGGCTCGTTCCCGCATCCGCTTCGCCAAAAAAATTCATAGTGATGCGGACGATTTCATTTGCGTAGAATACAATCCTGAGTTCCCCTGTTTCTGTCCGGGCCTTCAGGCCATTCCTGCACTCTTCTATAGCAAGGACATCTCCTGCTTCCTGGTAATCACTGTTTTCTATCTTTCTGCTCTTTCCTGGATGTATGGCAAAACTTGTATCATTCATGTAGCCGACTCCTCCTTCAAATCCCTTCTGATATGACCGGGATTGGGAAGCTGCCGGCAGTGCCGGCTGGGGTCAGGAAACAGGCTTCCTCTTTTTCGACCTTCTCCAAAGAAGGATAATAAAGACGATGAAGGCTGCATAGACCAGTCCCATCACTGCCAGATAAGGGATATTCAAACCTGTCTTCTCTGACAGCGCATAGATTTCGGCTTCTTCCCGGTCAACGATCAGCTTATATTTTCCCTCATCAGACCTTACAAGATCCCCGCCCAAAAGGCCTTTCAGCTGCTTATCGCCTTCAAGCAGGCCGGAATCAAGGGAGACGGTCTGCGTTTTGACGGTATTATTGATGGCCACGACAGTGGTTTCATCCTCATAGGTCCGCTTGTACACTGCCATGCCATCCTTATTGTACAAAGGCTCCATTGTGCCCCTCGTAAGGGATGGGAGCTGCTGCCTTAATGTCCCGATATTCGAGATGTATTCCACAAGCTCCTGGTCTGTCCGGAAATCCATTTGGCGGCGGTTATCGGGATCTTCCCCGCCATCAAGTGCTATTTCGCTTCCATAATAAACAATGGGAATCCCCGGTGACGTGTACAAATATGTGAGGGCCAGACGCCATCTCGGTCCCGGATGCTCATTATTGGTTACTGCATCGCGCGTGAAACGAACGGTGTCATGATTGTCCATGAACGTTCCCATTAAATAAGGTTGATCGTATTGGGCCTGATTCCTCTCCCAGCTGGCAAACAGCCAGTCAAAGGGCTGCCCGGGCTTTTCAAATGCCGTGCGCAGATGCCCGTTCAGCGGATAATCGACAAATCCGTCGATCCCTGCTTTCTCATACTGTGCAATATAAGCAGGGTCATCGGTCCATACTTCGCCGAGAAGATAGAAATCCTCCTTGGCGCTTTTTACTTCTTTCGCGAAATCCTCCCAGAAGTCAACTGGCACATGTTTGACCGTATCAAGGCGGTATCCGTCAATATCGGTTTCCTCTATCCACCATTTGGCTGCATCCAGGAGATATTGCCTGGCCTCCGGATTCTCCTGTGCGAGGTCAGGAAGATTATAGATCCAACCATTTTCAAGCTCATCCTGATTCTCCCAGTTGGTTATTTCCTTTTGTTCATGGAACCAGTCCTGCTTGTCCGGATCATTCACCCAGGGATGATTGGGTCCGACATGATTGACAACAAAATCAAGGATGATTTTCATATCACGCTTATGGGCTTCTTTTACAAGCTTTTTAAACGTCTCGATAGATCCGAAGTTTTCTTCCGTTTTGTAAAAATCATTGATCCAGTAGCCATGATAGCCGCCTGCTTCATTTTCGAAAATCGGCGTCAGCCAGATGGCTGTAAAGCCCATATCCTTCAGATAATCTAGCTGGTCAATGATACCCTGGAAGTCCCCTCCGTGATAGGCTTTCGGGTCACTTGCGTTTGTTTCCAGGTCATTGCTGAAATCGCCGTTGTTAAAACGGTCGACCATTAGAAAATAAATTGTTTCATCCTGCCATTTACGCTCTTCTTTTTCAACTGCTCCTACCGGTAGGGCGCAAAAAAGAAGAAACGGAATTAAGATGAGAGCCATGACTCCTTTTTTCATCTCCGCTCCTCCTTAAATATCAAGCTGAGCTGCCATAAGGAAACACCCCTTTAAGCAGCCCAGCCCTAAAGTCACTAACCCTTTAAGATTAGCCTTTTGTGCCCCCGGCAGTCAAACCTGAAACGAAATATTTCTGGAAGGATAAGAATAAAATTGAAATCGGGATTGCAATCAGGACAGATCCGGCAGCGAACGTTGTGAATTCGGCTCCATACTGTCTTGATACAAGCTCATACAATCCAACGGCAAGTGTATATTTTTCAGGTGTTCTTAGCATGACCTTTGCCAGGATGAAGTCCGTAAACGGAGCAATAAACGTAAAGAGTGCAACGACTGCAACAATCGGTTTCGCAAGCGGCATGATGATCTGCCAGAAAATCCTGAAGTGGCCTGCTCCATCCATCCTTGCACTTTCATCCAGCTCTTTAGGGATGCTGTCGAGATATCCTTTCATCAGCCAAGTGTTCATTGGAATGGCCCCGCCTACATAAATGAGGATGAGCCCGAGATGGGTATCCAGCAGGTTTGTTACCTGTGCAAGGACGAAGATCGCAATCAATGCTGCAAAGTTAGGCACCATCTGAAGAATCAGGAACGTGGTAAGTCCATTTTTCCTGCCGACAAAGCGGTACCGTGAAAAAGAGTAAGCCATCAAGCTGATGGTAATGACAGATGCCAGCATGGTGATCACGCAGATTTTCAACGTGTTCCAATACCAGATCAGATAATTGCTCTCTTCCGGGTTGAATATTGTCTTATAATGGGCAAATGTCGCGTTTTTCGGGATGAGTGATGAATTGGTCAAGCTTGTTCCCGGCGTCAGTGATGCTCCAATGGCCCACAGAATCGGATAAATGATGATGACCGCCATAAAAAGAATGACAAGATAGGTCAGTGACAGCCTGATGAATTTCTCTTTTTTTGTAGTCATATCACATCATATCCTCCTCTTTGAAAGCTTTTGTCCTTCTGAACTGCCATAATGCCACGGAAATGACTATCGCAGATAGAATCATCGTGATGGCTGCAGCCATTCCGTACTCAGACTTCGTGACAGTCAGATTATAGATCCACGAAATCAGGATATCGGTGCCGCCTGCATTTTGATCTGAGATAGCAGGCCCGCCCATATTGAATAGATAGATAATATTGAAGTTATTAAAGTTAAAGGTATATTGCGTAATCAGGATTGGTGCGATGGACAGCATGATCAGCGGGAACGTAATATTCTTGAACTTCTGCCAAATCGTCGCTCCATCGACTGTTGCCGCTTCATAAAGCTCATCCGGTATCGCCTGCAGCACACCTGTGACCATCGCAAAAATGAACGGGAATCCAAGCCAGGTCTGGATCATGATGAGAGCGATCCTTGTCCACAGGGCCTCTGTCATCCAAGGGATCGGACCGATTCCAATGAAATCCAGGACTACGTTATTGATGGCACCGAACGTTTCATTGAACAGGCCGGAAAAAATCAGGATGGATACAAATGCCGGTACGGCCCATGGCAGAATCAGGATTGTCCTGATGATCGCTTTTCCTTTTAGATCCTTCTGGTTGACAAGTACTGCCAGGAAGACCCCAAGGGCGATCTGGAATGTTGTCGCACCGAACGTCCAGATGATCGTCCAGGCAAACACGTTTACGAAAGTATCACGCCAGATATCCAATGTGACCAGTTTGGCGAAGTTGTCTAATGCCACCCAGTCCATCAGCTTCGCTGGCCACTGATGATACAGGTTGTAGTTTGTGAACGAAAGCAAAAGCACGAACACAATCGGCAGAATGACCACGAAAACCAGCAGGAAGAATCCCGGAGTGATCATCAAGTATGGGAATCCGGAATCTATCAATGTATGATATTGCTCTTTTATCGAGCTCAGGTGCTTGCCCAAGTCCCGTTTCTTTCCATTTTTATAGGCATCGCGAATGTTGATGAACATAAATCCTGCCGCGAATAGAAGAAGGATGACGGAAATGATTCCGTATACCAGGAGGAAGATGGAATTATCCCTCGGCAGCTTTTCTCCGAGAGTGACAAGTCCCCAAAGGCCAATATTGAGGAAGTCTTTAAAAGCAACGATGAATGATAGTGTTAGAATTAAAAAGGCGATGCCTTTGACAAATTGTTTATTATACATTTGGCCAAGTCCCGGGATGATGGACAGGCCTGCAGCAATTTTCCGATGGTTTGAACGGTATGCTTCTTCCATTGAAAGGATGCCCCTTTCTATCTGATTCCCATAAAGGGCGATTTTTTTATTGATTTTTTTTGCGGCACTATTGTCTTCTGAAAGAGCCGAAGCTATGCCTGTTGGAATCTATTAAAATCCTGCTCTCTTTGACGCTTAATAAAATGGGAGGCAGTACTCCACCAAGGAGTACCGCCTTTTCCCTTTATTGCTATAGATCAGTTTCCGCTGTGGTTCGCTTCGATCTGCTGTTCAATAGTCTTCACAGCATTATCAAGCGCTTTTTTGGATTCTGATTTACCGGTAATGATTGTTTCTACCGCTTTTTTCATAGGATCCCAAACTTCAGCCATTTCCGGTACACTTGGCATTGGAACAGCATACTGTGACTGCGCCATTACTGCTGCAGCACCTTCGTTATTCTTAACGAACTCAGGATCTTCCATCAATGATTTCAATGGCGGGATCTCGCCAGTCAGCTCAAAACGCTTCTTGGCATTTTCTTCGTTTGTAATGAACTCAACGAATTTCTGGGCCCATTCCTGGTTTTTGCTGAAGTTAGTAACAAACCATCCTTTAACACCCATGAATGTCTTGACAGGCTCGCCATTTGGAAGCTTCGGCAGAGCGGCTACACCATAATCGATGCCTGCATCTTTATAATCCTGGAACGCCCATGGGCCGTTTTGGACTGCAATGGCTTTTCCTTCTTTAAAGAGGCCGTTCATATTATCGTTTGATTTTTCTCCGATGATTCCTTTAGGGAATAATCCTTCTGCGTACCACTTTTTGATATAATCTGCTGCTTCTACAGAAGCATCGTTATTCAGGCCGATATCAGTCACGTCCACTTTGCTGTCTTTCTCGCCGAATACATATCCACCGAACCCGGAGAATACGCCGTGTGCATGATAGAAGTCATCCCAGATTGCAAGGAATCCGTAGTTTCCGTCTTTTGTTACTTCCTGAGATTTAGTATAGAGATCTTCCAGGTTTTCCGGAACTTCAGGAAGCAATGCTTTGTTGTAAATGAAAACCGGTGTTTCAGTAGCTTTCGGAAGTCCGTAAAGCTTGCCTTCATATTTCAGGGCTTCTACTGAAGAGCTTGTAAATTGGTCAAGGATCTCGTCGCTTACTTCAAGTTCCTTAATATACCCTTTTACCATCGCAGGGCCAGTGCCGTCATGAGACATTGTGATAACATCCGGCGCATTGGCTGTGTTGCCATCCAGGGCAAGGTTTTCCTGCATCTTTGTTATATTCAATTCTTTGAATTCAATTTTGATGCCGTGTTCTGCTTCAAACTTGTCTGCCGCATCTTTAAGAGCGACTCCTTTATCTGTATCTTCCCAGACAATCAGCTTTTCAGGTTTGTCTGAGCCGCCTTCTGTTTTTTCTCCTGCAGTGCCTGTTTCTTCATCTTTAGGACCGCAAGCAGCCAGCACTCCAAAAACCAGGACAATCATCATAAATAATGATAAAGCCTTCTTCATTTTGACCCCTCCAAAGAAATTATATTTTTCTAGTACAACCGTTTGCACAAATCGCTGCATAAAAGGCAACTGAAAGCGTTATCAGGCCATTCAAAAAAAATAACCGCTGATGACCTTCGGGACAGCCGCCTGTGAAAACGATTGCACAAACTTTAACTTTATTATACTTGCTATTTTCATTTTGACAACCCCCTTTTTTAACATTATCGCTAAAAAGTTTATATCTGATATAAGAGCTCCAGCTTGAATGAAAGCCTGTTCTTTGATAAATTTTAAAAAAGTCAACTTGCGATGCAATCGATTGCACAAGAGAGGGGAAAATTTATGCTGGAAAGGTCGTCAATATTTCACCAGCCTGCTGACAGCTTTGCGTATGCCTATAGCGAAAACATACTCCATATCAGGCTGAAAGCCAAGAAAGGCAATATCGAGGAAGCTGAACTTATTTACGGAGACCAATATGAATGGAATGAAGATGGCTGGGTAAGCCGCCGGATCCCGATGAAAAAAACGGGATCAGACCAATTATTTGATTACTGGCTGGCTGAGCCCGAGCCAGAGTTTAAAAGGACAAGATACGGCTTTTGCCTGAAGTCAGGAGACGAGCAGGCCGTTTATACAGAAAAAGGCTTTTTTGACTCCCTTCCTGAAGATCCCGGCAGCCTCTTCTGCTTCCCGTACCTGCACGCAAGCGAGGTTTTCAGGGCTCCGGAATGGGTGAAGGATACGGTATGGTACCAGATTTTTCCTGAAAGATTCGCTAATGGTGATGAATCTTTAAATCCGCCGGATACAAAGCCGTGGAGAAGCGAGGAGCCCAAACCTGATAATTTCTTTGGCGGTGATTTCCAGGGAATCATTGACCATATAGATTATCTTGCCGGACTGGGTATTACCGGGATTTACTTCACACCCATATTCAAGGCATACTCCAATCATAAATATGATACAATAGATTATTATGAAATCGATCCCCAGTTCGGAGATAAGGAAACTTTCCGCGAACTTGTGAAGATTTGCCATGACAAAGGAATCAAAGTTATGCTCGATGCTGTCTTTAATCACAGCGGATATCAATTCCCCCCCTTCCAGGATCTTCTGGAGAACCAGGGGGATTCCCAATATAAAGATTGGTTCCATGCTGGAGAATTTCCGCTGGAAGGCGGAGAACGTCCAAACTATTCCACCTTTGCGTTTGTCGAGTCCATGCCAAAGCTCAATACGCAAAATCCGGAAACAAAGGAATACCTCCTGGAGGTCGGGCGCTATTGGGTCCGGGAATTCGATATCGATGGCTGGCGACTGGATGTTGCCAATGAAATCGATCATCAGTTCTGGCGCGAATTCCGTGCTGAAGTGAAGAGCATCAAACCGGATCTTTATATCCTCGGGGAAATCTGGCATGATAGCATGCCTTGGCTCAGGGGCGACCAGTTCGATGCTGTAATGAATTACCCATTCCTGACAAATGTTCATAATCTGTTTGCTAAAGAAGCAATCAGCCCCCGCCAATTTGCGGAGAATATGGTCTCTGTTATCCATATGTATCCTGATAATGTTAACGAGGCTGCTTTCAACCTGGCTGGAAGCCATGATACCCCGAGGGTTCTGACGGAGTGCGGGGGTTCGCTTGAAAAGGCAAAGCTGATATTCACATTTATGATGACCTATATCGGAACCCCTTGCATTTATTATGGAGATGAAGTGGGACTTTCCGGCGGCATGGACCCGGGATGCCGGGAATGCATGCCATGGGATGAAGAAGAATACAGTATGGAAATGTACGAACATACAAAGAAGCTTATCCAATTGCGCAAATCAGAGCCCCTGCTGGCAAATGAGGGAGTTCTGGAATTTCTTGAGCTTCCTGAGGAGAGTACAGTTGCTGCATTTGCCAGAAGTTCGGGTAACAGGAAGATTGTCATCCTCTTGAATGCTTCAAGTGAAGAAGCATCATTCTCCCTCCCTTTTCCTTTAAAAGGGAAAAAAATCACCGATCTGCTGACAGAGGAAGAATATGCGGCTGAAGCAGATTCCCTGTCTGCCGTATTGGAAGGCTACGGGGCTGCCATATTGTCCTTTGAGCTATAAAATTTCAAACCAACATTTATAAGGCTGGCACTTCTGCCAGCCCTTTCTTTGCGCATAATGACTTCCCGGGGGAGGCACTCTTTTATCTCAAAGAATCACACCGCATTGTTTAGGAGATATGTAAAATGAAACAACCGAAAAAGAACTTAACTTTATTTGCCCTCACCTGGCCTATTTTCATTGAAATACTGCTTCATATGCTGATGGGGAATGCTGATACGCTTATGCTGTCCCAGTATTCCGATAACTCTGTTGCTGCTGTAGGGGTTTCAAACCAAATTCTGTCACTCATCATCGTGATGTTTGGATTTGTAGCAACAGGCACCTCCATCCTGGTTGCCCAGAACCTGGGTGCAAAACAGCTTGGGAAAGCCGGTGAAATATCGGTGGTGTCCCTTGGGACCAACCTTTGCTTCGGCATACTGCTCAGTGCCGTCCTGATTATTTTTGGCAAGCCTTTGCTGAAGCTGATGGATCTTCCCTCGGAACTGATGGATGAAGCAAACGTTTATCTTGTAATCGTCGGCGGCTTTTCCTTTGTCCAGGCACTCATCATGACCATTGGGGCCGTCATCAGAAGCTACGGATTTACAAGAGATGTTATGTATATAACCATCGGGATGAATATACTGAATGTCATCGGAAATTACCTTTTCATCTTCGGACCTTTTGGAATTCCTGTACTGGGCGTAGAGGGCGTGGCCATTTCTACTGCAGTCAGCAGAACGATCGGCCTTGCTGCTTCCATCCTGGTCCTGATTAAGCGTACGGAAGGAGAACTGCCCTTCAGGCTCCTTTTCCGCTTCCCGAAGGAACATCTGCGGAACCTCCTGCAAATCGGCATCCCTTCTGCTGGCGAACAGCTGTCTTATAACGCCTCTCAGATGGTCATCACCTATTTTGTTGCAATGATTGGGACAGAAGCTTTGACGGCAAAGGTTTATGCCCAGAATCTGATGATGTTCATTTTTCTATTCAGCCTCGCCATCAGCCAGGGAACCCAGATTATGATCGGGCACATGATCGGGGCAAGAGAATTTGCATCAGCCTATCAAAGGTGCATCAGAAGCTTGAAGCTCGCAATTGCGATTTCAGTGGGAGCAGCTGTCGTTTTCACCTTTTTCTCAGACTCATTGCTGGGAATCTTTACGGACAATCAGGATATCATCAAAGTTGGAAGCACGCTGATTCTTTTGACCATCATCCTTGAACCCGGCCGTTCCTTCAATCTGGTCGTCATCAGCTCGCTAAGGGCGGCTGGCGATGTAAAGTTCCCTGTCTATATGGGCATCCTGTCCATGTGGGGTGTGTCTGTCACCATTTCTTATATCGCCGGGATCCATTTTGGACTCGGGCTTATTGGGGTATGGATCGCCTTCATTGCAGATGAATGGCTGAGGGGCATCCTTATGCTTTGGCGTTGGCGCTCCAAAGTATGGATGGAAAAATCGTTCATCGGCAGGGCCGGCAAGGAGGAAGAAGCTGCCGGCTAAAGAGACAGCAAGGCCTGGCGGCAGCCAGGCCTTTCTTATATTGTAGCGAGGAGCCTTGCTTTTTCTTCCTTCGTCACATAATTTCTTGCTCCAAATGAGTTATATCCGTTCTTCCGGATTTTATTAAGGATGGCCCTGTAAAGGACGGCAGCACCCTTGACTGGTGTCCTGGAAGAAGGAGGATACAAGTGGATCGTTTCCAGCGCTTCTTCATAATATTGCTCGGCGATTTTCGCCAGCTCCTCGAACAGACCGAAAAAAGCGGCATTCAGCTGGCCTGACTGCAGTTCTTCCTCCTTATATCCGTGCTTCTCCATCAATGCTGCAGGAAGATAAACCCGATCTCTTTTGAGGTCATCGCCAATATCGCGAAGTATATTGGTAATCTGCATAGCCTGCCCCAGCTTAATGGCGCCATGCTTCAGCTGTCCCGCATTTTCAGGCGCAAGGACAGGAAGCAGCATCAGGCCGACCGTACTCGCCACATGATAGGAATAGTGAAGAAGTTCATCGACAGTATAATATCTTGATTTGTATAAATCCATCTTCTGTCCTTCAATCATTTCAAAGAAAGGAGTGCTGTCCATGTCAAAGCTGACAAACACATCTCTGAGCGCCGTCCACAGCATAACATCTTGATGGGGCAGCCCGCCTTCGAGGAATACGGCAAATTCTTTTTCAAAAGCAGCCACCTCCTCCTCTGGACACGATCCTTCATCCATAATATCATCAACCCTGCGGCAAAAAGCATAAATGGCCCAGACAGCCCTTTTTTTCTCAGGCGGCAGGAAAGAAAAAGCCCGGTGAAATGTGGCTGAATTCTTTTTAATGACCTCTTCACAATATTGATAGGCCGCTGCAGCTTTATCCAACGATCGACACTCCTTCCGTTTGTGAATTCTTCTTATGCTCATGCTTTATATGGTCAGCCAGCATTTTTGCTCCCTGGAGGACAATAGGAATCCCCCCGCCAGGATGGACGCTCGCACCGACCGCATAGATGTTCTTTTCCTTGAAAGGCTTCAGTTGAGGGCGGAAGATACCTGACTGGAACAGGGAAGGAGCTATCCCAAAGCTTCCTCCTCCATACAGTCCCTCGCGGAGAGCATCCTCAGGAGTCCTGATCTTCATCCATTCTATATGTTCCCGCAGACCGGGGAAGCTATCCTTTTCAATCCGGCTGATGATCCTGTCAACATACTCATCCTTGCTGCTCCAGTCGATATGTTCTCCTGATGGAGCGGGTATGAGTACATAAAGGACGCTTTTCCCTTCAGGGGCAAGGGAATCATCGATCGCTGAAGGATAGAATGTATAATAAGAGGGATCATCCGGAAGCTGCTGCTGTTTGAAGATCTCCTCCATGCTTTTATTGAAATCACGGCCGATGAAAAACTGGTGGACCATCGCTTCTTCATAAACCTTCCCGATCCCGAAATATAGAAGCAGGCAGCCGGAGGAGGCTTTATAATTCTTCCTGCGGTCCAGCAGCTCTTTTTCCGCTACAGGAAAATCTCCGTTGAGGATAAAGGAGTCGTATTTTTCTTCCTGTCCATTGACGATGGCTCCCTTGGCCTCCCTGCCATCAGTGAGCAGCTTTTCAACACGGCTCCCAAGGCGGATTTCTATTCCCTTCTTCTTAAGCAGTTCTTCAAGCTTTCCAATCAGGCTGGCATAACCCCCTTTCACATAAAAAATGCCATGCTTGTGCTCACTATAAGACACAAGACTGTAGATGGCAGGGGTGCTCAGCGGATTGCCCCCGATATATAAAGTCTGCAGGGCATAGGCAATCCTCAGTCTTTCATCCTTGAAATAAGATGAAAGCTGTTTATCGACACTTTTGTGGGCGTTCATTCTCGCTAAAGAGGAAAGTGTCTCTTTATTCCAGAAGTCTCCCTTCTCCAAAAAAGGGCGTTCAAGAAACTGAGGCCTGCCCGTATGGAAACGATAGTCCATATCCTTCATAAACCTTTGAAACCCCGCGAGGCTTTCAGGGAATTTCCGGTTTATTTCCCGTTCCTGCTCGCCTATGTCAGCATGCTTGGTATAATCGGTTCCGTCCGGAAAAGTAATTTTATAGAGCGGATCCAGCCTTATCATTTCATACTGATCCCTCCCAAGCCCTGCTTCTGCCAGGATACTTTCAATCATATCAGGAAGCAGGACGATTGTTGGCCCCTGATCGATCCGGAAGCCGTCTTCCTCCATAAATGCAAGCCTTCCTCCAAGCTTATTTTCCTTTTCTAAGATGACGACTTCATGGCCATCGTCTGCCAGCAGCAGTGCAGATGTCATACCGCCGATCCCTCCGCCGATAACCGCCGTTTTCATAATGCTTCCTCCAGTCCCGGCAAGCTGCGGCCATCTTGTTCCGGCAATTCCAGCCCGTCCTTTTCCAGTATCATTTTTGCCGTAATCCTCGCCGACTCCAATATGGTCGGCAGCCCGCTCCCAGGGTGGGTCCCTCCGCCGACCAGCCATGTATTCCCCGCTTCCTCAAATCGGTTATGCGGCCTCAGCACCATCATTTGTGAAAGCTGATGCCCAAGATTAAAAGTCGCGCCTTTATAGACATGCAGATCTTCTTCCCAATTTTTAGGACTGATGATTTTTTCAAATTCTATATGATCCCTTAAGCCTTTAAAGCCGGTCTTCCTTTCTACAATATCCAGAACAAGATTCCTGAACTCTTCCTGCCTGCTGTCCCATTCAACGCCGCTGAAGTTATTCGGAACAGGTGCAAGGATATAAAGTGCTGATTTCCCTTCCGGCGCCAGTGTCGGATCTGTGGCAGATGGATTCTGGATATAGATGGAAGGGTCTCCGGACAAGCTGAGTGTTTTCGTAATTTCTTCTACATTCCTTTTGTAATCCCCGGCAAAGCAGATGGTGTGGTGCGGGAGGTCATACTGCTTATCGAGCCCGAGGTAAATCATGAACGTTGAACAGGAATATTTCTTTTTTTCGAGTTTGCGGGTTTTATATTTTTTCAGGCTTCCCTCATTCAGGATCGTGCTCATCGCTTTGGCAAAATCGGCATTGATGATGACTTCATCAGCAGGTACCTTCTCACCTGATTCCAGGATGATGCCCCTGCTGTCACGGCCTTCCATCCAAAGGCTCTTCACGCCCTTGCCGAGATGGATCCTGCCCCCGTGCTCCATGGTGACTTTTGCCATCGCTTCGGGCAGCTGGTTCAAGCCTCCGATCGGATGGTAGATCCCATACTCATGCTCCATAAAGGAAAGGATCGAAAAAGCGCCAGGGCATTCCCAGGGAGACATCCCGAGATATTTAGATTGGAAAGTAAAGGCGAGCCGAAGCGTTTCACTGTCAAAATAACGGGAAAGCACATCATACAGGCTCTTTCCAAGAGAAAGCTCAGGCAGCGCTTTAATGACCTTCCAGCTTAAATAATGCCGGTACCTGTCCATCCGTGATTGCAGGATGGGCATCAATGCTGACATTTTCCTTTCTGTATCTTCCATGAAACGGATATAGCCGCCGCCATTCCCGGGGAACTTTTCTTCTATCCTGCGGACCATTTCATTCCGGTCGCTTGTCATATGAATTCCGGCATCCTCAAAGATTAGTTCATACATCTCTTTTAATTCCTTAAGCTGCAGATAATCAGAGAGTCTTCTGCCGCTTGCTGCGAAAAGCTCTTCAGCAATATGGGGCATACTGAGAAAAGTAGGCCCGATGTCAAAAGTAAAACCGTTCTTTTTTATGCTCCCTGTCCTGCCCCCCAGATATGACTGCTTCTCATAGACATCCACCTCATATCCGCGGCTGGATAAGAGCATGGATGCAGCGAGCCCCCCGGGTCCGGCCCCGATGATTACGATTTTTTTAGCCATCTTCTGGCCTCCTTTTATATTCCGATATTATACAATAGTTATACAAACATTATACAGAGATACTTTGAAACTGGCAATCTTTAAGGTATCTGGTCTCTTCGGATACAAAGAAAAGAACCTGCAAAAAGCAGGCTCCAGGGTCAATCAGCAATATTAATGTTGTATTCTTTAAACCATATTTCCATCTGGACAAGATGGGCAAGAAGCTGGGGCCCTGTCATCAGCTGGCCGAACCATGGCTCCTGGAAGGAATTCCCCTCTGTTTCGGTTATGTTCTTCAACTGTTCTGCATCAAAGAATTCATACAGGGCAGAGCTTCTGTCTGCCAGAATTCCGGAGAGCATGCCTTTTACAGCTTTCGTATACTCAGGATTATGTGTTTTCGGATACGGGCTCTTTTTGCGGTATAAAACCTCATCTGGAAGGATCCCTTCAAGAGCCTTGCGCAGGATTCCTTTTTCCCGGCCGCCGAGCATCTTCATCTCCCATGGGATATTCCATGCATATTCGACCAGCCTGTGGTCAGCAAACGGGACCCTTACCTCAAGGCTCGCTCCCATGCTCATCCTGTCTTTGCGGTCCAGCAGCGTCGTCATGAACCAGATCTTATTGAGGTAGAAAAGCTCCCTCCTTCTTGCCTCCTGAGCGGTTTCCCCTTCAAGCACAGGCGTCTCAGCAACGGTTTCCCTGTATTTGCTGTGCATATATTCTTCAAGCTGGAGCTTCTCCCTCCAATGCGGCTTCAGCAATTGCTGCCTTTCCTGAATCGAACGCATCCATGGAAAGCCGCTGCGGTTCAAATCATCCTCTCGGTGAAACCATGGGTAGCCCCCGAATATCTCATCAGCGCATTCACCTGAAAGGCTTACGGTAAAGTCATGTTTGATTTCTTTACAAAACCACAGCAGCGAAGAATCGACATCTGCCATCCCCGGCAGATCCCTCACAAGGACGGCTTCCCTCAGATGTTCTGCCAGCTCGCCCTGAGAGATGATGCTTGCGTGATGTATGGTCTGGAATTCTTCGGTCATCTTCCTGATAAAAGCTCCGTCAGAGTTAGGCTGGAATTCATTTGCCTTGAAATGCTTATCATTATCTTCATAATCAATGGAATAGGTGTGCAGCGGCCCTTTTCCCTCTTTTTCATAGGCACGGGAAGCAACCGCCGTAATGGCACTCGAATCCACTCCGCCAGACAGGAAGGTGCATAACGGCACATCTGACACGAGCTGCCTTGTGACGGCATCTGTAAATAAATGCCTCACCTTTTCAGCTGTTTCCTCCAGATTGTCCGTATGCTCCGCACTTTTCACATTCCAATAGCGCCAGATTTTTTGCCCTTCCCTTGATAATGCCAGCGCATGGGCTGGCCTAAGCTCTTTTATTCCTCTAAAGACTCCGCTGCCAGGGGAACGGGACGGCCCGAGGCCAAATACTTCAGCCAGCCCTTCACGGTCAATCTCAGTACGCACTTCCGGATGGGCCAGGATCGCTTTAAGCTCAGAGCCGAAAATGATCCCCTTTGCAGTTTCTTTATAAAAAAGCGGTTTAACGCCAAGGCGGTCTCTTGCAATGAACAGGCGATTTTCCTCCTCGTCCCATACCGCGAAGGCAAATATCCCATTCAAGTGGTCCAGGCAATTTTCTTTCCATTCTATATAAGCTGTCAGCAGAACTTCTGTATCAGAATGAGTGCTGAAAGAATATCCTTTTATAAGGAGTTCTTTTCGGATATCTTCTGTATTATAAAGCTCGCCATTATAGCATATTGTATAAACGCTGCCTTTTGCCTGCCTGGACATCGGCTGTCTGCCGCCGGCAGGATCGACGACGGAAAGACGTTTATGGCCAAATCCCGCGTGGATATCGGTCCATACATTTGTATCGTCCGGCCCGCGCTTTGCCAGTGTTTCCGCCATTTTCCCGACTGCTGCAGCCTCTTTTCGCAAATCTCTGCTAAAATCAATCCAGCCCGTTATTCCACACATTCTTCATCATCCTTTCGTCAGCGGAAATCAGGTTTCATCCTTTTGCATGATGACATTGTATGCAGGGCCTAGGAAATGGTTAATTGTCCCGTATGGATGATTATTCAAAAATAATAATGTCAGAAAATCTGACCATCTTATTGATTTAGGCAGAGATACAGAACCACTTAGTAGAAAGTTAGGTTTGCCGCACTACGCTTGCCTCTTTTTCCATGAACTCCTATCATTATTTCTGCCCTTTGAAGGCTCCATGAACATTCTTAAGGATCCAATGTAAATATATAAACTATTCAAGTATACCGATTGGCTATTTTTTTACCTGTGATCTTAACATTCACCAGGACTCCTGCCAGTACGAGAGCCAGCGATTTTCATTCTTTGGGAGAGCTTAGCGGTTATAAATTCCTGACTTTATGTCTAAAAAGGATGTTGAAGGAATCATATGGAGGTACAAGATGAACAGACAGCAGCGAACCAAACTCTATGAGTTCCAAACCCGGGCATTCATGCTTGGCACAGTCGAATGCATCAACGAGCAGTGGGTTTTTTTCGATGAAGAAACAGAAGAAGCCTCAATATTGGATGAATTCCTCCATCAGGAAATAGAAGTATTGCGGTATAAGCGGTGGAAAAAAGGTGTCTTATTTGAAAATGGGCGAATCGGACTTGCGGATGAAGTGATTTCACTGAAAAACCAGGACAGCATCCGGATGAAAAAACACCTCACCTTCTCTCTCGAAAGATTGCTGGATGAAGTGAATGATGATGCCTTTTATCAATTTGTCACCACCTTGAATTCACTTCAATTCTCCATCTTCGACTGCATTTACTGCTATAACCACTTGAACTTCCTGAATGACAGCGAGCGGAAAAACGGAGTCAACTTCATTGTTTTTGATAACCAGGAATGCATTTGCAATGTCCAGCACCATTTCTGCTATTACGAAAAAAAGAGCGACCGGTTCGAATTCACACTCAACACAGGAAAAAGACTCGTTATTGAAAAGATTACTCCTTGATAGAAATAAAGGCATGGATTTGAATAATCCATGCCTCTTCTATCTTCTCTTCCCTCATACATGTCTCTTCTCAATCAGCCTTATCCCAAGCCCCATGAGGATTACGCCCATCAATAGGAGAAGCGCTACTGGATAAAGCATATCCAGTATTGAGTTGCCGGACACTACAGCTCCCTTCATCATCTCCATTCCATAAGTAATAGGTATGAAGCGCGAAATGCCGATAAGCAGCTCCGAGCTGACAATTTCAATCGGCCAGTACGCCCCGCCGAGCATGGCAAAGCTGACGCTGATCAAAGGAATGATGCTGTTGAACTGGCTCATTGTTTTTACGAGCCCCGTCAGGAAAATGGAAAGCGCGACAATGGAAAACAGATACGGAATCACAGCGATCAGCACCGTCCCGAACCTTCCATTAAAATCGATACCTGCACCAAATTTAAAGACAAGAAACACAAAAATGATTTGGATGTACCCAACTAAAAAGCTCCAAAGCAGATTCGCCAGGTACATTTCCGCTTTAGATGTCGGTGATAAGATGAACCGGTCCCACAGTCCGGACTGCTTATCCCGCAGGATCTCGGCAACAGTAAAAGCCACCGTATAAATGGAAAAGAATAAAGTAAAGCCGAATAAAGACTGCAGCGGCTGGCTGTATTCAGCAGCATCTTTCTGATTGAAAGAGGATAGGACAAGCTGAAAGGCCGGTTCTTTTTCCGCCTCCTGAAAGACCTTTTCAGCCGCACCCGGATCGTCAGCAAGCTGGACAATCTGCTGTTCCTGCACTGATTTCATATAATAGCGTCCGATATACTGATTCAGCAGCTGCAGATTTTGCGAAGCCCCCGCATGGTAAATGACATAGGAATCCTGGCCAAGCTCCAAGGCAGCCTCCGCGTTTCCTTCAGCCACTTTCTTCTTTGCTTCGTCTTCAGTCTGCAGGACGAACGAGAAAGTATCTCCTTTGTTCAACTCTTCTATGATTTCCTCATTGCTTCCATCTGCCGAAGAATACATCGGAATCTCTATTTTCACAAATGCGGACTGCCCGGTAAGATAGGCAAACGCCATGCAGATGATCGTAGAGGCAATTAAAGCACCAGGATTCCTCAATGTAAGGAGGACCTTCCCCCATAGCATTCCAATCATGCCGCCTCCCCCTTTCTAGGCTGCATCAGCAGTGCAGCGAACAGCAGTATGGCAGAAAATACAGCAAGGGACCAGAGCTGGCCGGCCGTTTCTCCAAGCGGATAGCCCTGAAGGATTTTCATGTAAGCTGATATTCCCGCTCCCCCGGGTGAATAAGACCCAAGACTTTCAAAAATGCCGCCCAGCTGGGAAACAGGAAAAAAGCTGCCTCCCACAAAAGCAAATACAGGGACAAGAAAATTTCCAAACACGCGGCCGGCCCTTTCTGAACTGCTTCGATAGTTTACTGCAGAAAGCAGGCTGGCAAAACTTCCAATCATGATGGAAATGACGCCTGTGATGATCAGATAGTCGATGATATCAGGATAAGACACATCAAAAATGAGTGCCGACAGGCCGAAAAGAATATTCAGCTGCAAAAAACAAACGATGGCCGCAGCAGAAAAGATGCCTGAAAAGAAAATAGAATTGGGAACATCCGCAAGAAGTATCCTGTTATACAGATGTTCTTCCTTCTGGGTATAAGCAAAGCTGGCTGCCGTGGTTGCCACGTAGAAGACAAACATCATACTCATTCCAATGGCATAATAGCTGACAGAGCTGACATCCTTTACTTTGCTGACAGATTCAATTGCGCCAAGTTCATCGATGCCAGCCTCCTTGATATCACCCGCTGAAATCCCAAGCTTCTGGATCCCCTGCCATAAGGAAATCTGCTCCTGGAAATTGGCCAGGAAATCACGTATTACCCCTGCCCTGAGTGCATCTGAATCATTCAGCTGCAATTCAAGCTCCGGAAGGTCACCTTCCTTCAACAGGCTGTGCCGGTAATAATCTGTGGTAAAGCCTGCCGGAATCGTCAGCATCGCGCTGTATTCCTCCTGGCGCTCTGAATCCAGCTCTTCTGAAATATAATCCACGCCGATGCTCCGGCTGAATTCTTCATCGCCGAAAACTTCCTCAATCAATATGGCGGCAGGGTTGAACATTTTCACTGCATTTACAGCTTCTTCCTTCGCTTCATCGGGCATAGGGAATTTCTTTATCATGTCGGCAGCTTCTGCGGCACCAGCTTCATAATCATCCTGGACCCATACTGCAAGCTTGATATCAAGATCCGGGATTTCATCGCTATTCAGCGCTCCGAGCGCATTCCCCAGGATGCAGATCAATACAAACGGCATCAGGAGAAGGATGATCAGTTCACGCGGCTTGCGCCAAAAAAGCAGGAGATCCTTTTTGATTATTTGAAAAAGCATATCCTTCCCCCCTAATCCCTGAGCTGCCGTCCGGTCAGATGCAGGAATACATCTTCAAGGGTAGGCAGTTCTATATTGACAGCTGTTACAATTGTGCCGGTTTGCTCAGCTGAACGGAAGATGTCCTTCAGCAGATGAACCTGTTTAGGAACGATGATGGTCGCAGTCTGCTCTTGTACAGACAGCTGCCTGATTGCGGCATGGTCCTCCAGCAGGCGGATGAATTCCCCTCTCATCAGGTCAACCTTTATATTGATTGCCTGTTCAGCAGAGAGGATGCTTTTTATTTCATCCTTTGTCCCGGAAGCGATGATTTCCCCATGGTCCATGATGTAGATCCTGTCGCACAGATATTCCACCTCTTCCATGTAATGGCTCGTATACAGGACAGTCATATTCTTTTCCCTGTTGAGCCGCTTTACAGTATCAAGAATATAATTCCTGGACTGGGGATCGATGCCTACGGTAGGTTCATCCATAATGACCAATTCTGGTTCATGCAGTAGCGCAGCACCGATATTCAGGCGCCGTTTCATGCCTCCTGAAAATGTTTTTACCAAATCCTTTTCCCGGTCCTCAAGGCCGATCATTTCCAGTACTTCTTCTGTTTTTTGTTTTAGCCTCTGTTTGGGCAAACGGTGGATCCTCCCAAAGAATTCAAGGTTCTCCCTTGCCGTCAGTTCATTATAAAGAGCAATTTCCTGCGGGACGACCCCGAGGATATTCCTTAGTCCGGACGGCTTCTGGAGGATGCTTTCATTTTTGACCCTTACATCCCCGCTCGTTGGCGATGTAAGGGATGAAATCATCGATATGGTTGTTGATTTGCCCGCCCCATTCGGGCCAAGGAGCCCTACAGTTTCTCCTTTTTCCAGATATAAATTCACGCCATTCACTGCGGTTTTATTCTTAAATTTCTTTATAAGCTCTACAGCCTCCAGCATTCCATCTCCCCCTTATTACCTTCAATATACAGCTTCAATGGAAAGCCGCACTACTGTCTTCCGTCATTAAAACCAGACTCCCGATGTGACCTCCGTCACTTTTCAAGGAGATTTCCGATAAACAGGCATGGAAAAGGGGCTATCCCTATAGCCCCTGATTTTTTTCGCAATATATTGCAGAATGAGGCAAACTAGAGACTGGCCCGCCATCCCTGTCCATACTTGTTTTTAAAAACATCGGCCAATCTTAGAGAATATCATTCTTGACTGCAAAAATCGCAAGCTGTGTCCGGTCCCGCAGATCCAGCTTCTGCAGAATCTGGGTCAAATGATTTTTTACTGTTCCCACTGACAGATACAGCTCATTTGCTATTTCCTTATTAGTTTTTCCATGCCCGATTAGCCTGGCAATATCACGTTCCCTGGGAGTAAGCGGAACTTCTGCCTCTTCGTGGCATGAATGGTCCAGAAGCTTCGGCATAACTTTAGCCGCAACCTGTTCGTGGATGCTGATGCCGCCTTCCAGGCAGCTCCTGATTGCTTGCAGCAGGCGGGGTCCGTCAGAGGTTTTCAGCAAAAACCCATTTGTTCCCTCCCTTAAAGTCTGCAGTGCATAATCTTCGTCATTGAAAGTAGTCAAAATCAGTATCTTTACGGCTGGCCACCTTTTTTTGATCATCCTGGTCGCTTCTATGCCATTCATGACGGGCATTTGGATGTCCATCAGGATAATGTCAGCTCCATGGGATTCCATCTTTTCTATCGCTTCCTGGCCGTTTTCCGCTTCACCGGCTACAGAAAAGGCACCATCCTGTTCAATGATCATCCTCAGCCCCTGCCTGACAATCACTTGATCTTCAACTATTAATATCCTATTCAATTTTTATCCCCCTTTACAGGAATGGACCCCATGATGACAAACTGGCTGCCATCACAATAGATCTGGACAGTGCCTCCTGCCCCATGGACCCTTTCCCTGATGCTTTTAAGGCCAAAGCTTTCGTGAATGGGGCCTGGGCTATGAAAGGCATTCCTGATTTCAAAGGATACCCCCCCAACAGAGGAGACACCCAGAATGACATCAACTTCTCTAGATTCGCTGTATTTAAGGCAGTTCGTCAAAGCCTCCTGAATGATCCGATATAAAGCTATGCTATGTATATTAGAAAGGACCAGGCTTAAGACCCCTTGCTTTGTTGTAAAACGGATCCGCAGGCTGCTTTCGCTCTCCAGCTTCCTCACCAGCTGGATGATGGCAGGGATTCCTTCAATCGCCTCTGATTTAAGGGCCCGTACTGCCCGCCTTGTTTCCTCCAGGCATTCCTCCACTGTATGCTTCATTCTGGCAATGCTGGTGTTATGCTCCTTAAGCAGCATGCTCTGCATTTCCATTCCCAGCGCTGTCAGCTTATGTCCGACAGAATCATGGATATCACGTGCAATTCTTGTCCTTTCTTCTGCCTTTGCTGCCCCTTCATTCTTAAGAGCCACCCGTTTGGCCTTCCGGTATTCTTCAAGCACCTGATCATAAAGCTCCCTTAGCTCCTCAAGTCTGCAGCGCGCCGAATTCAGCCCGATGCAGGCGGCATATCCCACGCCCAGTGCGGCAATGGCCAGCGTGACCGCTATGACGGAAGGCCTGAGGAAAATCATGGTGAAGGCCGCCAGTAAGGCTGTTCCGCCCAGAAGGCTGTAAAAAGCGGCCGGCCGGATCGACTGGGCTGCTTCGTACAAGTAAAAAATCGCGGCCAACAGCAGAAAAGGCCATGCAGACCTATCCAAGTAAATGGCAATCAGAGGGAGATTGAGCATCATCAAGGAATAAAGGATGAGCTTCCTTTCAGTGACTGCAAGCAGGAAATAAGCTGCGAAAGATAAGGAACAGCTGAAAAGATAAATGGGGCGGGCTGTGTTTTCAATGAAAAAGAACAGACCGGCCCAAATAGCCGCCATAATCAGGAATCGTATATAAAAAGGTATCATCCGGTCCTCCTTCAAACTCAAGTACTACAGCCTGGACGGCCGATCAGACAGCAGCACCATGTCCAAAAAGTTTTCAAAACCCGTCAGGATTTTTTCCGGCTGCTTCCTCATTTTCTCGCTTTTTTATAGCTTCGAGCACTTCTTTCTGGGACAAAACCGGATGGCTGCTATACTTTCCGAATGCCTGGACAGCATAAGTGATTACAATCAGCACAACAATAAGAATGATCAAGATCCATGCTCCTGACATACTTCTCCCCCCTATACGGATCCAGTTCTTTGAATAATCTAGGACAGATTCAAAGCAGCTTTTTTGCCAAGCTCTTCTTCAAACTGTTCAGCGCCAAGCGGCCTGTGTATAAAGAACCCCTGGGCAAAATGGCATTTCAAGTCCTTCAGCAGGCGCATTTGCTCTGCGGTCTCCACTCCCTCGGCAACCACCTTGACATGCAGGCCTAGCCCCATGGTGATGATTGCATTCACAATGGCAATATCAGGCGAGCCGGATCGAAGATTATCTATGAAAGATCGGTCAATCTTCAATGCATCTATAGGCAAATGCTTCAAATAGCTCAAAGAGGAATAGCCAGTCCCGAAATCGTCAATGGCAACCCTTATGCCGTTCCTCTGAAGCTCCTGTATCACAAGGATGCTGTTCTCCATATTCCGGAGCATTGAGCTTTCTGTCAGCTCCAGAACCAGAAACTGCGGTTCAAGCATTGTTTCCTTCAATACCTGAAGGACCTTATGCACAAAACCCGGCTGCTGGAACTGATGTACAGAAACATTAACAGACACAGTTAAGCTCCCGAGCCCCTTATTATGCCATTCTTTCGTCTGTCTGCAGGCGGTCTGCAGCACCCAATGGCCTATTTCATTAATCAGGCCGGTTTCTTCAGCCAGCGGGATAAAATCACCCGGAGATACCAGTCCAAGCTTCGGATGATTCCAGCGGATCAGCGCCTCGCTCCCATATATGGCACCAGTTTCGAGATTGGTCAGGGGCTGATAGCAGAGAAAGAACTCTTTCTTCTGCAGGGCTTTTCTCAGATAGCTCTCCAGTTCCAGCTTAAGCAGCGTCTGCTCATTCATCTCCGTCGAATAGTATGTAAGCCTGTTTCCCCCCTGATGTTTTGAACGGTTCATGGCAATATCGGCATTTTTCATCAATGTTTCTTTTTCATGTCCATCACCGGGATAGAGGCTGGCACCTATGCTCCCGGTTATAAAGAATTCCTGCTCCCCGTAATAGACTGGGGAGGAAATTGCCTGCAGAATATGATTGGACAGCTTCGTGACGCGGGAGGAGTCCGCCTCCTTCGCAAGGATAAGCGTAAATTTATCTCCGCTGAACCGGCCGAAAAAGGATCCGGGAGGGAGGATTGCTTCAATCCTTCCGGCTATCTGCCTGAGTATCTGGTCGCCGGCATAATGTCCCAGGCTGTCATTAATCAGTTTAAAGCGGTCTATATCCATAAAAAGAACAGCAAGCGGGCGCTTCTTCTTCTTTGCCTTCTGCAGCAGATCATCAAGTTCTTCCATGAACTTCAGGCGGTTTGGCAGCCCAGTATCTTTATCATAATAAGCAAGCTGGGTCATTTCCTGTTCAATTCTCTTCTGCTCGGTGATATTCCTTCCGATGCAGTATATGCCTGCAGGCTCACCCTCCACAGTAATTGGGATATTCTTCAGTTCATAAAGATTCCTGGCCCCATTTTTTGATTGTATCTCGAGGTTATAATACTGCTCTTTACCATTCACCGTCCGGTAGAAATGCCTCCTGACCCTGGCCACATCCCGGCTGTCGATGAACCTGAGCGCCGGTTTCCCGATCACCTCTTTTTCATTGAACCCGAAGTTGCGCTTAAAGGCTGGATTAATGCTTGTAAAATTGCCCTGCATATCTGTCGAATAGACAAAATCGGCGTTGTTGTCAAAAAGGGACCGGTAATATTGCTCCGAAACACTTAAACTATTATTCAGCATCTTTATATCATCCTTGGAAGCATGCATCAGATGGGTCAAAGCAGAGAGGGTACGGAAATGCTTAGGTTTGGCATATTCACCAAACCCTTTGCGGACCTTCGTCACATGCTGCACTCCTTCTCTGATGGAAAGGTATGTGAAGGCATGTCCCACCATCTTCGGAGGACCATCTTCCTTTGCGGCAATTTCTCCATATGTAAAAAGTCCTGATACAGGAGCAATTTCCTGTAACCACGACAGCTCCTTATGAGTAAAATCAAGGAGGAATCCTTTTCTTGCAAGGCATGCATAGACAAAAAAGGCTTCAGCAGGCTTCCTCGCCAAATTTCGCAGATCTTTAACAGATGCCTCGATAATTTCATCAATATTCTGATAAGCAAATGCAAGCTTTTGTCCTTCTTTTACAGGGCGATTTACTTCAACTGCCCCATTTCCCAAAACTTTTGTTATAAAAATGGAGGCCTTTTCTTCATCCCCCTCCAGCAGAAAGGGAAATTCAATCCCTGATGCCGGCAGGCCCCTGACGAGCTCTTCCCCAAGATATTGATTCAGAATCTGCAGCGGTTTCTTATCATCAATGCTAAAAATCTGATTATGCCGGGCTTTTGTGACTTTAAAGCTTTTGCCGATTTCCTGCCACTTGTAATTGCTGCCCGCTTCAACGATAAGCCCTTCGTTCTGGAGCACAGCCGCGGAGACTCCCCTCCCTGACGTTTCTCCGCCGGCAAAGATAACAGTTTCATCCATATTCCTGTGATTCCCTGCCGCTCCTCCTGCAACTGCTATATCAGGACGGATATCATATACACCATCAAGGACTGCCTGCATATCAAGGTCAAATCCAGCCGAAAAGAGGATCAAGGCTTTGGCATCATATGAGGCAAGCGCCGAGGCAATGCTTTTGCCCATTTCAAATGGATTCCTGTAATCCCCGCTTTTAAACAGTCCTGTTTTCACCTGGGTTTCCTTGAATAATGAGAAAGTGATGACCGTCTCTCCTTCAAGCATTTTCCCATTGTATATCTCACCCGCAGAAGTACAGCCGATCATGGCTGCAGAAGGCAGATGTTCCTTCATTGTTTCCTGTATCTCATAAATATCCCTGCAGTCTTCTGCACCTGAGAATACCTGCACAAGGACATTAGGATATTCACCGATTGCGTTTTCCTGTATATATTGAATCAGCCTGCTTTTATGTATATATCTACAGCTTAAAGTTAATATCATGATCTCCACCACAATTATGTTATTTTATCTATATGATAAAAATACCATATTTACCGTTAGATAACATTGCTATTATAGAAATATTGTATGAATAGATGTTTTCGCAGCATGTTAGAAGAGGAGCCGGAAGAGGAAAATACGGCAGGAGCGGTCTATACAGACCCAAACAAAAAAACTGCCGGAGCAGTTTTTTTGTTCTGTGCTTTTTATGCAAAAGGATGGAATCCAAGCGGCAGCCTCAGTCCGAGGTAGATAACCAGAATGGCAGCCACAACGAACTGGACCCATAGGATGGAAGTTTTCTTTCCTTTTGTAGTGCGGATGATGATCATTTCAATCATGGCAATCACCCATAAGCCAAGAAGTGCCTTCAGTACATACAGAAGATCGATATTGATCCCCGAAGTCAGCATCCAAATGCCCGTACCGATGATCAGCAGGTAAAAGAGCCTTAAGATCATCTGAACGACCTTTACACCTTTTGCTTTGCCGCTGTTATGCATTCCAAGCGCTGCGAAAAATAAGACAAGTGCTACAACCCAGGTAAAAATATGAGCGTGTGTCATTCACCAGGCCTCCTATTAAAAATTCGTTTAAATCATACCATATCTGCATGGAAAAGCCTAAGATAAACACAGCGCTTTAAAGAGCCGGCCATGATTTTGTGACATTTGTGTTAAAAAAATCATATTTTCCAGCTTAACCCTCTATCCTGTTGCGGAGCGTCCCTATTTTTTCCACGGTAACTTCCATTACATCTCCGGGGTTGAGAAAGCGCGGAGGCTTGAATCCCTTCCCTACCCCTGCGGGTGTGCCAGTAGCAATGATATCTCCCGGCTCAAGGGTCATTCCCTTTGATAGCTCGGAAATGATGACTTCAATTGGAAAAATGAAGTTTTCCGTATTGGAGCTTTGCCTTACCTCCCCATTGATCTTTGTCTCAATATCCAGCCTGCCTGGGTTTTCAATGGCAGATTTATGGACAATCCATGGACCCATCGGACAGGTGGAATCAAGGCTTTTTCCAATAAAAAATTGCTTATGTTTTGCCTGAAGATCCCTGGCCGTTACATCATTGATGATCGTGTAGCCGAAAACATGGCTGAGGGCTTCTTCCTCACTGATGCCCCGCCCAGCCTTGCCGATCACAACAGCCAGCTCGCCTTCATAATCCAGCTGCTCCGTCACTCCCGCATGCGAAAGCACTTCCTCTTCCGGACCCGAAACAGATGTCGGCGCCTTTGTGAAAACCATGATATGCTCAGGTATATCATCCTTGCTTCCCATTTCAATGGCATGCTCAGCATAGTTTTTCCCCACGCATAATATGTTTTTGACGGGCTTCGGAATTGGGGCCAGCAGCTTCACTGATTCAAGCGGAAGCAGAAGCTCCTTCCCTGCTTCATTGCCTTTGGCCCAATTCAGGAGCTCACTTGCTTTATGTACAAATTCTTCCCCCATGGAGACTGCCTCCAGGAGCGACTCTGGGATTTCCTTTTTCCCGCTCCTTCTTTTTTCTGCCTTAGCGAGGGGAAGAATCAGATCAGTCCCTTCTTCCAGGACCCCGATAAAAACACCGCTTCCATCCTCAGCAGTTGCAAACCTCATCGTCATCACCTCTATCTCTTTTATATTTCTAGTATAATACAAATTTTCTGAAAGCGCCTTGATGGGAAACTGCGGACAGAAAGAGACCTGCAGGGCTTTCCTGCAGGCACATTCCTAAGGCCGGGTAAGACTGAGAAGGTATTCTTCTGTTTCCTCCGGACTATGGAATATATATACATCCTTCCCTTTCGCAGCGGAAAGTTTGGCAAGGATGGCCGGTGCATTATCCTTCTTATAGCGGGCAATCCACTTTAAAAACTGCCAGTCGAGCTGTTCCGGGCATCCCTCTGCCATATCCGGCCTTGTGCGGCCATGATTCATGACTCTTCGTTTCAGGGCGCCATACAAACAGCGGACTGTAGAATAGTTCAGAAAGAAGATAGAATCAGATGCTTCCATCCTCATGTCCATTGTTCCTCCATAGTTTCCATCAAGGATCCATTGCTCCTTCCGCAGCAAACCTTTCTGAATCCGGATCCATTCCTCCCGCTCCGTCGGCACCCAGCCCTCGTGCCAGAAAAGGGAATCCAGATGGATCACTTCAATACCGGTCATTTCCCCAAGCCTTTTAGCGAAGGTTGATTTACCTGCCCCCGCAGAGCCGATGATGATGGCCTTTCTCATTTGCTTCTCCTGATCGGCGGCACTGACAGATAGGTGGCACTTCTCCAGAGCCATTCAAACGGACCGTACTTGAACCTGGTAAGCCATAGCCTGCTTAGAAGGATTTGGAACAGATAGATCCCAACAGCAAGCAGCGTGCCGCCAGCCATAGAAATATCTCCATAAAAACCGAGGCCATAGCCGTAAAAAATCAAAGTACAGACAATCGATTGAAATAGATAATTGCTCAATGACATCCTCCCTACCCAAGTGAGCGGCATCAGCAGACGGCTGCCTTTTTCCGTATCAGCCAGCAGCGCAATCATAATTGCATAGGAGGCAGCAAGGAGCGGGCCCCCGAACAAATCCTGGAAATACTCTGTTGCCAGGTTGTCAGGACCAATATAAGGCACCAGTTTGATCAACAGTCCTGCGGCAAAGAACACCGCAAACATAATGGCTGCCCTCTTTTGGAAGTTCGCCAGCTTTTCCAGCAGCTTCAGCTTTGCCGCTCCGGCTCCGATCAGAAAAAGAGGCATAATCGACAGGAGCAGGATGATGAATGAAACCTCATTATTTACCATATACCAATCTGTGATCCTCTGTGATGTGATTTCCGCAAATGTCCCGTCCTTGTATACTTCACTCGATGAGACTGCTGATTCCAGGTCATATAAAGAAGTTTCGCTGTCCGGGACAAACAGGACTGTCACCAGCATCAGCAGGCCCATAAGCAGATTGGGCAGGATATACAGCAGTATTCCCGTTATCAGAAGAGCCTTCCCGGACAACCGGAAGAATAATAGGGCTATCAGGCCGAATACCGCATAATTCACCAGTATATCTCCATGCCAGATGAGAAATGCGTGCAGAATGCCCGCTGCCAGAAGGACAAGGAATCTTCTTGACCCTATGGCCGCAAAGCTGTAGCCCCTGTCTATTGCCCTTTCCCTCAAAATGATCACCCCGTATCCGAACAAAAGGGAGAATAAAGGATAGAAGCTCGCTTGGGCAAAAATATCGATTAAAGCATATACTCCTTTATCAAGAGAGCTGTCCCACCATCGATGAGGATCCAGATACAAAAGCGGGGAGTGGAAGGACATCATGTTTACGAGGAAGATGCCAAGTATAGCAAAGCCCCTCATCATATCAAGTGAAGCAATCCGGTCTTTTTCTTGTACAGGCAATAATTTATCAGGCATACAAATCTCCTTTTCATAGTCTACCTATTAATAATAGATAGGCAGGCTAAGAAAGTCCACCAGGATTTGCCAAGCCAGCCTTTTTGCCATAAAAAAAGGCCACAGTCCGCGGCCCTTTCTCATGTTTGCTTTAGTTGACAAAACGCCCGCCTTTTCCGTCAGCCTTCCAGTATTCTTGACGGAGCCGGATTTTCTGTATTTTTCCGGATGCGGTCTTCGGAAGCTCCTTCACGAAGGTCACACCTGTTATAGCTTTAAAATGAGCCAGCCTTTCCCTGGTAAACAGGATGAAGTCTTCTGCGGCTATTTCTGCATCATCCTTTTTCACAATGAAGGCATGCGGCGTTTCTCCCCATTTTTCATGAGGCACGGCAATGACAGCAGCCTCGAGTACAGCCGGATGGTCATAGAGCACCCCTTCCACCTCAATGGAAGAGATATTTTCCCCTCCGGAAATGATGATGTCCTTCTTTCGGTCTACAATATCTATATTGCCGTGAAGATCCACAGTGGCCATATCTCCTGTAAAAAGCCAGCCGCCGCGGATCGCTTCCATCGTCGCCTCTTCATTCTTCCAGTAGCCTTTCATGACTCCATTGCTTCTTGTGATCACTTCACCTATTTGCTTACCGTCATACCTGACAGCTTCTCCGTTCTCATCAACAACCTTCACTTCACAGCCAATCATGCTATAGCCGGCTTTTGCTTTCATTCGGTATTGTTCTTCCTCCGGCAGATTTGATAGATGGGACCGGATAGAAGAAATTGTGCTGAGCGGGGAAGATTCCGTCATTCCGTACACCTGGATGAATTCCCATCCCAATTCCCTTTCTGCCTTTGCAACAAATGCCGGCGGAGGTGCAGAACCGGCAATGACTACACGAACATCTCCTCCTGCCGGCAGCTTGCTGCTGCCATGATATTGCAGCAGCGAATTAAGAACCGTAGGCGCCATATGGAGGACTGTCCCATTGTGCTTCCTCAGAGCCTGGAAGATGGTTTCAGGATCTGCCTTCCTCAGGCATACCTGGGATGCGCCGTTTGCAGTGTAATAGAAAGGCGACCCCCAGCCGTTGACATGGAACATAGGGAGCACATGAACAAGGACGTCCTTGTCGGTTACCCTGAGATGGTGCATCGTGCTTAAAGCATGAAGATAGTTATTCCGATGGGTGAGCATGACTCCCTTTGGATTTCCGGTCGTTCCGCTTGTATACAGCAGGCTGCAGACGTCATTCTCATCCAGCTGCACCCGGGGAAACCGGCCCTCTTGCTGCTCTTTGAGCCAATCATCATATCCCACTTCTGCCGTTTGGTCATTTTTATAATGGACAATAATTTTTTCAACTGTCTGGAGCTGTTCCTTGACCGGCAGGATAAGATGATAAAGATCCTGATCGGCAAACAGGACCTTCGCCCCGCTGTGGTTCAGTATGTAAAGATAATCCTCCGGCTTCAATCTGATATTAAGCGGGACCATGATGCCGCCTGTCTGGAAAACACCATAAAACCCTTCCAGCATCTCCACTGAATTCGGCGCAAGATAGGCAATCCTGTCGCCTTTTTCCACCCCAAGCCCCTTTAAGCCAAATGACAGCTTGTTCACCCGGCTGCCCAATTCTTGGTAGGTAAAGCTCCGTTCATCGGCAAAAATGGCTTCCTTATCAGCATACAGCGAAACGGCGCGGTCTAAGAATTGTGTGAGCAGCAATGGTACTTGCATAAGCAGCCTCCTTAAAAGTCTGAATTTACTGTCATTTTATCATATCTTACTTTTAATTACACAGCAGGATAGCTTCAGCACCATTATTTTGGGCTTTTTTATCACACTCCTGCCATAGGCACATACGATAGTACAGAAACCAATAGTCAAAGGATGTTTTAATATGCCGGCAATCGTAGGAGTCGCACAGGTAGTATCAATCGGAAGCAGTTCTGTCTTCCATATCGGGGATGTCTACAAAATCATGCCTCTTTCCAATGCCAAAACCTTTTCCGGCGCTGGCTCGTTCAATACCGGAGATGGTCTCAATGTCTATAACAGGCAGAGCACGACCAATACGTTTGACCAGGACGGGGTCGATCAGGGCAATTATTTCAATGCTTGACATAGGGTGATACTATGAATTTCTATATACAGCAAACAATACAGATTAACAACATTCGTATAGGCGGATTGACTAACTCATCAGTCTTCCAGATTGGAAGTGCAGGAATCATTAAGCCTGCTTCCTTTTTGTATAATACCGGGGGATTCTTGGAGCCTGCACCCCAGGCATCGTCTCCAGGGGGAACGCCAATCGAAGCGCCGGCAGTTCCCCTCACGCCGAGTGCCCCCGCTTATGCCAGGTAACGTCCAGGAAAACTATACAAGAAAAGGGGTGGCCGCTTGAATCAGGATTTTTACACGTATATGCAGAAACTCCATCAGTTTGTCCAGTATCAGGACAGCAGGATCAAAAAGCTGGAGAAATTGGCCGGCGAACTGCAGCAGCAGCTGATTGCACTCAAAGACCGCCCGCCGATACAGGTTGATACCATTGAATACAAATTCGACCAGCTGAAGGTTGAAACCTTGGAAGGGACACTGAATATCGGATTGAATCCGTCGGAGCTCCAGGGAATAGAAGACTTTGCCGTTAAAGGCAGCAATGTCTCTGTTCCGGCCAACCCGCAGGGGCAGATGCAAAGAATCGTGGAAATTGAGGAAGATATCGAAGCTTTCCTTGAGAAAGATCTGCCGCAAGTCTTTGCAGAAGCAGCCGCTGCTCTGGATATGGAGGCGGACTCTTCCTATCTTTCTTTCATAAAAGAAGATGTTAAAAAACAGCTGCCCAGCAGGGTTGATTACTATGTGAAGCAGGCTCAAAATAATCAGCAGATGGCAAGGAATCCCGAAGGCTGGTGGAAAGAGGCAGCTTCCCTGATAAAAGGGGAGATCCGCAACGGAGTGAAAGCCTTCCTTGGGAATCTGCCCGAAAATATGAAAGGGATGAAGAAAGAATGAACTTCGAGGTTTATAACAGAGACTTGAATGTAGGCAGCATCCGCGTACTCGGTGTATCAAGCTCCTCTCTGCTCATGGTCGGGGACACCCAGACCATCCAGCTTGCCTCAACCTTTGATACTCCGGCGGAATCCCTTATAATAGGACCCTTCGTGCCGCTGACTCCGGAGTGATGACATGCTTCAGAGAACAGCAATAGTCAATAAACTGAATGTGGATACCGTCTCTTTTTCCTCCATCTTGCAGGTGGGAGATTCTGAGTTTATACAGGCGTTTTCAAGAGCGCTTGCCGTACAGCGCCAAGCTGAGGTCTTTTTCGCAAATGAGGGAAGGTACAGTGATTATTCTATCTTTACAGAGCCCCTTCCCCTTCCAGCCCTTGAAGATCCCCTTCAAATGTATGTACATCAGGGCAAACCAGCCATTAAAGTGGATTCCATAGATATTATCGGTATATCAGCTTCATCACTGGTTCATATCGGAAACAGCGGCCATGTTTCTATGGAGTCGCGCGTCAAGCATATCCGCCAGCTCCTGCCTCTTCAGGAAACCTGACCGAAGGGGCGGAGAAGCAATGCCAGAAAAAAGGAAGTGGTACAATGCCTGCAATCATCGGACCTGTGCAGATTGTCAACGTTGGAGGGGGAATTGTGCAATTCGGGGATGCCCTGTACATCTCCCCAAAAAATAACTCCAAATCAACGAGCGGCCAGGGCGCCTTCAATACGGGCGGATTCATCATCACAAATAACGGCCTCAATGCCAGCAATGTACTTGACACCAATCTGATAGATCAGCCAAACGTCGGGAATAACTAAGGGCTTCCGTTCCTTCCGGCGTCATAACAGCAGCCTTTGCAATCTCAATTTTTTCTTGCATTCGATTTTTTAGCCTTCGTCAGCTTTGATGAAGGCTGTTTTTTAATCCACTTCAGATACTTGGCTATCTGGGGATCATCCTTCAAAAGTTCGATCGTATTCAGCCTCACTGCCAATTCAGAATTCGGGTATAAAGCATGGATCTGCTTATGACACGGAATGCATAGATTGGCCGTCGGCAGGAATGTTCCGCCGAATTCCTTCGGTGTTAGATGATGGACCGTCACTGCGACAGGCTTACGTCCGCAGAGCTCGCATATACCCTCTGCATGGCTTTTTTTCCCCATGTGGTCAGCTCCTTCCCCAACTTCATCTTAATGAACAAAAAAGCAAAAGAGTCTCCCCTTTTGCTTTCCTATTATCCCTATTCCAGCTTTAAAATATGGCCTCCGTCAAAAAAGAATAGATACCTTTCATCAACAGGGTCCTTAGTAATAGCCTCATAAGCTTTTGCATACAGGCTTATCTGAACATCATACCGTCTTTTGAGGACCGGCATTGCCTCCTCAAATCCGCCCGTGTAGCGCCCATGGATGCTGTCAGACTTATAATCAAGCAGGACTGTACCGTGCTCATCCTCGAAAATGCAGTCAATGATCCCCTGGACAAGTACCGGTTCTTCTGTGCCCTTCCAGTCCGGGTAGGCGGTTCTTGCCGGCAATGCCAGGTTGAAAGGAACCTCCCGCTGGATCCTTGCAGCCTTTCTCATCCTCTGGCCAAGAGGCGATTGGAAGAATCCCGCGATGAGGGCCGGGTCTATCACCTGGACTTGCTCATCCGTGAGAAGCTCCCGATCTTTCATCTCCGCCAGCTGTCTCTCAATGGACTCTTCTGTCACCGGATTGGAAAGGTCTGCATGCTGCATGACCATATGCATCGCCGTGCCCCTTTCGGCAGGTGTCATTGATTTCTCCTGCATGAACCTTGGCCGGTTCAGGATCGGCTTTTTCAGATTCCTGACGAGATCGCTGCCGCTCTCTTCATCCTTCACTTCACTCTGCCGCTTCATTTCTGAGACAGATTGCTTTGACTTATGGGAAGCTGCGGAAGGGTAGCTGTACTGCCAGGAAAGTGAATTCTTTATTTTTTCTTTAAAAGGGGACTCAGCCGGGACCGGTTTGCCTTCATATACGCTGTCAATCCACTGCTCCCCGGCTTCATCACTGTCCTCCTCCTGAGCAGGAGTGGCGGCTGCCTGCCTGACCTCAACGCTCCAGGATGAAGGATGTAAAGCGATTTCTCCCTGGCTTCCTGCTGCGGCATCCTCCTGCCCGCTTCTCAGTGGCTCCCCGTCCCGGTGGCGGATAAGTGCGGGGCCGATCCAATCAAGATAGCTGGAAGCAGACGCCCGGTCATATTCATCCAGCAGCCAGCTGTCTTTTTTGGCACCCTGCTGCCAGCCGGCCAGTTTTTTGTCCGCATTTTTCACGCTTGCCACAAGAAAAAGATGTTCTTTGGCACGAGTCAGTGCTACATACAGAACGCGCATTTCCTCTGCCAGCATTTCCATCTTCTTTTTCCTTTTAAAAGCAAGCTGTGGCAGGGATGGATAGGAAATCCGCTTCTCCGGATTCACATATTTGGCCGCAAATCCGTATTCCTTATCAAGCAGATAGGGTTTTTTCAAATCCATCGTATTGAACTGCCTTGCCAGGCCTGCAGCAAAGACGACAGGAAATTCAAGCCCCTTGCTGCTGTGGATGGTCATCATCCTCACCACATCCTCCTGTTCGCCGAGTGCGCGCGCTGCACCAAGGTCATCGCCCCGTTCCCTCATCCGTTCTATGAAACGCAGGAAGCGGAAAAGGCCCCTGAAGGAAGTTTCCTCATATTGGCGTGCCCGGTCATACAATGCCCGGAGATTAGCCTGTCTTTGCTTGCCGCCGGGCATCCCTCCGGCAAAGTCATAGAAATGCGTGTCCCGGTACAGCTGCCAGATCAATTCAGAAAGACCGCCTTTCCTCGCCATCGATCTCCATTCCGCAATATCCAGGAAAAACGGCTTTACTTTATCATACAGATCCCCGCTTTTCTTTGTTTCACAGAATGCCTTCATCGCTTCATAGTAGGAACCCTTTTTATCGGCGATGCGGATCTGGGCAAGCTCTTCTTCGTTAAGGCCGACTATCGGAGACCGCAAAACAGAGGCAAGCGGGATATCCTGATGCGGATTGTCTATCACTTTTAAAAGGCTCATCATAATGGCGATCTCGGTAGCTTCAAAATAGCCTGAAGACAGATTTGCATAAATCGGAATTCCCTGCTTTTTGAATTCCTCCATAATCTGCGGAGCCCATGTCATCGACCTTAGAAGGATGACAATATCGCGGTACATTAAAGGACGATATGCTCCCGATTTCGGTTCATACACTTTTTTCCCGGATGACAGCATTTCTTTGATTTTCTCAGCCATCAGCCTTGCTTCATGCTGTGATTGCTCGAGATCCTCAAGGTCATACCCTGCATCCGTTTCATCTGCTTCCCCGCTTTCGGCCTTCTCCTGTCCGTCCAGGTCGATCAGATGAAGCTCAACAGGATACGGAAGGTCTTCAGGATACGAAGCTCCCTTTACAAGCTCGGCAGCCTGGTCATAATCGATTTCCCCTACTTTTTTTCCCATCACCTGTTTGAAAAGGAAGTTGGTCCCGTCAAGCACTTCCTTTCTGCTGCGGAAGTTTCTTGCAAGGTCGATCTTTAATCCTGTTTTCTCTCCGTCCACAGTAAAGCGAGTATATTTGCCGAGGAACAGATTGGGTTCTGCCAGCCTGAACCGGTAAATGGATTGCTTCACGTCTCCAACCATAAACAGATTGCCAGTCTCTTCCCCCTCCTTCGTCACGAGCTGCAGGATTGCTTCCTGGACCATGTTGGTGTCCTGGTATTCATCAACAAGCACTTCCCTGAAATGGTCCCGGTAAGTAAGAGCTGGCTCTGAAGGCAGGATGGCTCCCTCCTTCCTTGCAGAAGGATCAGAAAGGATTTCCAGGCAAAAATGCTCCAGATCAGCAAAGTCAACAAGTCCCTTCTCACTTTTCACACTGTTGAATTTCTCTGAAAAGGACCGGACGAGCCGGACGAGTACATCGATATGCGGCTTCATCTCCCCAATATCCCGGATGAAGCTTTCCGGCCTGCGCGAAAAGAATTCCGCCTGCAGATCCTGGATCATTTTCTTTGCCTTATCTCTATACTTTTGGGCCTGCTTGACCAGATCGGGATCATATTCATCGCCTTTGCAATTTTTCGCACGGCCAAAGCTCCAAAGCTGCATGGCTTCATTTAAACTGGACCAGGAATCATTGTTTGCGGCAATCAAGGTCTCAACTGCCCTGATATCGTCCATATAATTCTCTGCCCTTGGAGCAGGCCCGCCAGGCGTTTTGGCAAGCTCAAGCGCATTTTCCAGCAGCTGCCTTGCTCCCTCAAGCTGCAGTCCGATATCAAACAAGACGCTTGACATGAACGGAAGCTCTTCCAGTTTTGCATCACTGCTGACTTCGTACATGTCCGAGATTTTATCGAGATATTGATCTGGTGCCGGATTGGACCGTGCAAAATCGTACAGTTCCCTGATGATATCCTGGAGGGCTGTGTCACTCCTGTCGCTCGTGAAAGCATCGACCAGCCGGTAAAAGTCTTCATTGTTTTCCTTGCCGTATTCTTCTTCGAACAGTTCTTCAAGGACTTCATCCCTGAGGAGCTGCCCCTCTGTCTCATCGGCAATGCGGAAGCCGGGATCGATATCGATCAGATAATAATATTTCCGGATCACTTCAAGGCAGAATGAATGAAGAGTGGAAATCGAAGCCCTGCTCAGCAGGCTGAGCTGCTTGCGCAAATGCGCAGACTGCGGATCCCTGTTTATCGCCTTCTCAAGTGCCTCCCCGATCCTGTGCCTCATCTCTGCGGCAGACGCATTCGTAAAGGTCACGACGAGGAGCTCATCCACATTGACCGGCTCTTCCCTGGATACGATCTTATTGATGATCCTTTCAACCAGCACTGCCGTTTTTCCGGAGCCTGCAGCTGCAGCCACAAGGATATCCTGGCCCGAAGCCATGATTGCCTTCCACTGGTCATCTGTCCAGGCTGCCCCCTCCGGCTTTGGAGGAATAATAGCTTTAGCCATTCTCTCCCGCCTCCTTTCGTATCTTATCCATCAGTTCTTCATTTGACTTAGGGGAAAGCACCCTGTACTCATTCGATTCAACCGATTCATCAAACTGGCAGACTGACTTGAACGAACAGAATGTACAAGGCACCTTGTCCTTCATTTTATAAGGGGAAATATCTGCTGATCCGCTGATGATCGCGTCCCCGGTTTTTGTGTAGGTTCCCCGGACAAATTTCCGAAGGCTCTCGAAGTCGTCCCTTGTGGCGACCTTGGACCTTTTCGTGATGGTGCCGTCCTTTTTAAATCCAGCCGATATAATCGAGGAGTCGCCGGAATCAAGTGTCTGGTCCATGAGCCTTAATACATTTTCATCGCCGAGAAGAAGGCCGTTCATTTTGAACTTCTTAAAGATCTCCTCTTCAATCTCATCGAGTGTGAGAAGCTTCGGAGAGTTCACAATCGGATTATGGACATGGAAGTACATGACTCCTGCAGGATCGGCCTTTTTCCCTGCTATATCCCCTGAGTGGGTGATGATGATGTCCAGGTAGGTAAGCATCTGCAGAGCAAGCCCATAGTAGACTTCACTGATATTCAGATCCCTTGCGCTGGATTTATAATCGATCACCCGAAGGTATACGCCATTTTCATTCTCCGCTTTATCAACCCGGTCAATCCGGCCGACCAGCTCCATGTTCGTCCCATTCCTCAACTTAAAGGACAGAGGCGGAAGTTTATCCTTAGGGCCAAAGCCGAGCTCAAGGCCGACTGGGGAGAACCCGCTTGCCCTGCTGTGCTCGCTCAGTATATACGAAGCCCTGCTGATGATATTTTCGAGCTTACGCTTGATATAAAAGTGGCGGTTCGAGCTCAGCAGTATCTCATTCTGAAGCTTTGGCGCAAGCATCTCCACCGCTTCTTTGGCAAGCTTCTCGCATTCCTGCCTTGTCATGTCAGACCAGGACATCCTTTTATCCATGACGGTCTCAGCTATGAATTTCAACGCAGCATGGAACAGATCTCCGATATCCGGCGCTTCCAGGCGGAAGACCTTCCTGTCCCGGAGCTTCAGGCCATGCTGGGCAAAATGTGAAAATGGGCAGCTGTGGAAAAGCTCCATCCTTGATACACTTGCCTGGATCGTTTCCCCGTAAAGCTCCTTGGCAGCCTCTTCCGAAAGCCTGGCCGTTCTGTTTTCGTAATGCAGGCTGGAAAGTACTTTTCTGGCCGTGTCCCCGAGCCTTGGATGGGCATGATAATAATTGTAGACATCCCACCAGATTCCGCTGATTTTATAGCCTCTTTTATTCATCTGGAGCTGGGAAGCCAGATAAGAAAGACTCGTATCCTCGTTCATGGCGAATAATAGCTGCTCCTCCTCAGGAAGTTCGAACGGATCGGCCATCCACATCAGCTGCCCCGCCTCCGGGAACAGTTCGTTTGCCCGGCTGATATAAGGCGACGGCATCAGTGCCTTGCCCTCTTCATTGGCGAGCGGATAGCTGATGTACAGATGGGAGGAAGGTGTGGAAAAGGCGCGATAAGCCAGAAAATCCTCATCCAGGAGCCTGACCTTGCTGCCATGGGCAATTTTAAGCCCTGACTGCAGAAGCTTCTCCCGGTCAGCATCAGCAAGCACTCCTTCCTCAGTGAACTTGCCAGGCAGGACACCCTCATTCAGCCCGATGACAAACGCTGCCTTTATATCCGACAAACGAGATTTGTCCAGGTCTGCTGCGAGCACCTGGTCCATAGCCGGCGGAACAAGAGAGAAGCGGAGAGATTCCATTCCTGAATCAAGGATTGAGGCAAACTGCTTCATGCTGATCTTCTCATCCCCGAGCATTTCTACAAACTGGTCCAGAAGCTCCATGACAGCATTCCAGGCCTGATCATGTTCCCTTGCCTTTACAAGATTCCCCTTATCTTCCTCTTCCAGCTTCCAGCGCTCCAGCTTCGTCGGTATATCCAATTCCTCCAAATAAAGATAGACAGCCTCGCACAGCCTTCTTCCGCTGTCGGCCTTCTTAAGCCTCCTTGAGAGCCGGAGTATCGGTGCAGCGATCAGGTCCCTCATTTGATTCAGCTCTTCTTCCCGCTCTTTTTCCAAGTCGGTCTGGACGATCTGCTCAAATTCAAGCCCCCTGATGCGGCGGTAATTCCAGCGGTCCTTTTTTGTCCACTTCTCGCCCTGGACACCATATGCCAGAACATAGTTTTCAAGCTTGTCCATTTTTTCCCTGATCACGCCAAGATCCGCCTGGGACGGAAACAGCAGTTCGGTTTTGACTGCGCGAAAAACAGGCTCATACCTCCAGTAGCCGGTAATGACCTCAAGTGATGAGCGGATAAGCTCAATAAGCGGATGGTTCATCATCGTCCGCTTTTGATCGATAAAAAACGGAATCCCGTAATCATCAAAGATGGTTTCAATGATGTCATGGTAAACTGATCCATTCCTCATTAAAAGGGCAATGTCTTTAAATCGGTATCCCTCTTCTGCTGCCAGTCTCTTAATCTCTCTGGCCGCACCTTCTATTTCTGCTCTCCTGTTCACTGCCTGTGCAATATGGACGTTTGCTTTTCCTGCAAAAGGCTCGGCAGGCCTGCTGCTGAAGGCTCTTTCCATATGGCGGAGCGAGTCATTGTCCCAGCGCTGCTGACCATTGAGAAGCACTTCCTGTTCCATCTCGGCCCCGGCCATACCCGCAATCTCATAGACCGACTGGTATGATTCTGCCGACATCCTGAAAAGATGAAGATCTTCCGGGACTGCTGTTTTATATGGCCTGTCAAGCGTAAATGTCACCGTCACTCTTTTGCAGACTCTGATAAGCTGCTGGATGATCATATATTCCTGGGGCGTATAGCTGTAAAAGCCGTCGATATACACCTCGGCATTTTTCAGGTACTCCGACATCCCTGCTTTTTCAGTAAGAAGGCGGAAATAGTCTTCAGAATCTACGTACTTGCCAAGAAGGCCTTCTTCGAACTGCTTATAGATCAATTCCATATCATGCAGCTTGTCCTGAAGCCCCCTGCTGCCCCTTCGGGATTCAAGTTCTTCCCGTTTCCCTGCAAGAGCTCCCGGCTCAATGCAGTACCGTTTGAATTCTGTCAGCATCTGCTCCATTTGGCCGATAAAGCCGTTCTTGCCTGCCGCCCGCTGAAAGATTTTCAGTTCATCTTTTTTATCTTCAATTATTTTTCTGATGAGCATATTAACGCCGGTGCTGTTCAAATGATAGCGGCTGATCCCGCCTGTTTCCTGCAGCACCTTCCAGGCAAGCCTTGTAAATGACAAGACCTGTGTACGGATCATCCCGCCAAGCCCCGGGGTTGTGATGAGCTTATATTCCGAAAGAAATGTCATCTGCTCAGGCACCAGATAAACAACCGGATGGCCATTCGGCTCGATTTTCATTTTCTCCCTGATTTCTTCAAGGCAGAGCGAAGTCTTGCCGCTGCCGCTCCGGCCTAATATAAAACGTACAGACATCCGTGGTCCTCCCCTATTATCCATCTTCCGGATTCCGTTCGGCCGTGAAGGCTTTTCGGATACCCTTCATTCTGCTATTTAAGTGCGAAAAAGGCGCAGCTTGTTCTGCGCCTTTGGAAAAAACAACTCTATTTTTATACCAGACAGCATGGAAGCGGCTGCCCTTATTTATCTATTATTATACTATTTTTCCGTCACTGTTGCCAATGGGATACACCTGGATGGGAACAACTTTCCAGCACATCCCCGCGTGCATATATTGATAAAAACAAAAGAGACAAATTCATAAAGAAACGCAGACTGTAGCGTAAGCATAAGAATCTTCAAGCCCCAAAAATTTCAAAAAAGGAGGGATAACTCACGCTATGAAACCAGGTTTGTCCGTCTCCGGAGCCCTGCTTGTCATTTCCGGGATACTGGTCGCTTCGAATATTTATACCCTCATTCCCATATACGGTGAAATGGCCGCCTCTCTCCATGCAGATGAAGGAGCAATCATCACAGCCGGAAGCCTTTTTTCCATCTTTTATGCTATGGGCCTTTTAACATTCGGCCCCCTGTCAGACAGGGCAGGCAGAAAGAAGGTCATTGTCTTTGGGATGCTCGCTTCTGCGCTTGCCACCTTTGCGGTCGGACTTTCCGGCAGTGAAGTCAGCCTTTACTTCCTCCGGTCACTTCAGGGATTTGTTCTCGGAAGTTTTGCACCTGTGGCTTTTGCCTATTCTTTCGACTTATTTTCGGGCCGCGGAAGAACGCTTCTGCTTGTGCTCATCAATACGGGCTTTCTCCTTGCAGGCATACTCGGCCAGCTGATCAGCTCTGTCCTTACCCTGCATTATGGCTGGCAATCTGTCTTTTTATTTTTTTCTGTATGCTATCTCGCGCTATTCATTTTGGCCTGGATTTTGATGCCTGCGACAGGAAAGCCTGCAGTCCGGGAAAGCGTCTTTTCATCCTTTGCGGTCCTGCTGAAAAATACCAGGCTTCTGTCATGCTATGTGATTGCTTTTACTCTGCTGTTTTCGTTTGCAGCTTTCTATGACAGCCTTGCACGGGTATTCAGCGGCACCTTCCAGGAACTGTTCCTTCTTAGGGCGGCAGGCATGGCAGGCGCCATTTTATCCCTTTTCACCGGCAGATTAATTGAAACATTCGGGGTTTACCGCACACTAATAACCGGCCTTTGGCTTGGGATCCTGAGCATGTGCCTTCTTCTCACAGGGGCGGAAATGCTTGTTATTCTATCAGTCTCTTTCGTCGCCTCGATCTCTCTCTTGATTCCTTCGATCATCACATTGATTGGATCATTGGGCGGAGAGCGGCGCGCCAAAGCTTTATCACTCTACTCTTTCGTTCTCTTAACCGGGGCGAGCCTTGCCTCGCCAGCTGCCGCCATCCTGCCTTTTGCCGGGGTGCTCATTCTTCTGCTATGCTGTTTTGCAGTTGATTTGGTAATTGTTCATAGGCTTGAGAAGGCGGGGAGGGATTTGTAGGGGGAAGGGGCAAAGCAACCCCTCTTGCTTCTGTCCAAGAGTGACCGATATAATCGCCCTGCCGGTCATTCCTGCCCGCCGCAATTATCTTGTCAGCACAAAAAGCCCGGAATCTGTCATTCCGGACTTTTCTGCCATTCTCTGCGGAGGAGTCCATAGAGGAACATATCATATCTTTGCCCGTTTCGTTCCATAAACTCACGGAAGGCTCCTTCTTTTTTAAAGCCGATTTTTTCATACAGCCTGATGGCCCGGCTGTTATAGGAAAACACGGTAAGCTGAAGGCGATGGAGATTCAGTTCATTGAAGCTATAGTCAATCAGGCATTGAAGCGCTTCTCTTCCATATCCTTTCCCCCAGTGCTCTTCGCTGCCGATGCCCAGGCTGACCCAGGCAGTCTTATGCGTCCAAAGCACACCATTAACCTCAGCAAACCCGATTACCTTTTCAGTGTTTTTATGGATGACAGCAAATCGGAACGCATCACTGGTTTCCTCCAGCCATTGCTTTTTCAGGTCATCCTTCGTCCGCGGCTTTACAGGCACCGCATCAAGATGGCGCATAAAAAGCTCTCCTGTATGCCACTCCAATATGTTTTCCAGATCTTTTTCCGCAAAATAGCCTAGTCTGATATTTTCGCCTTCCAGCATTTTCTCTGTAATCATAAGGATCTCCCCAGTTGTTTCCAGCAGGCTTTCAGCCGCCGGGAGTACCCTTTTATTCGATAGGGATGCCGAATTATCCTTCTTTAGCAGCTGCCATTTCTGCCGCAGTCATTTTCAGCTGCTTTTTGTCGATCTTTCCCACATGGGTCTTTGGAAGTTTATCAAGAAAATAAATGAATTTAGGTACTTTATAAGCAGCGAGCTTTTGCCTGCAATAACCCTTTATCTCATCTTTGGTCATGGCAGCTGCTTCCTTCAGCACAATGAATGCCGTTACTGCTTCCCCCCATTTCCGGTCATCGATCCCAATGACAGATACTTCATCCACTTGCGGGCAGGAGCCCAGCCACTGCTCCACTTCGAGCGGATATACATTTTCCCCTCCGGTGATGATCATATCCTTCTTCCGTCCGACTATATAGAAAAATCCTTCATCATCGACTTTTGCGAGGTCACCGGTATAGAGCCAGCCATCTCTTACTGCGTCCTTTGTGGCCTCTTCATTATTCCAGTAGCAGGAAAAGACATGGCGCCCCTTTATCAAAACCTCTCCAACTTCTCCATTTCCTGCCTCGACGCCTGTTTCTGCCAGGATCTTCACCGTGTTGAACAGCATCGGCCTTCCGATGGATCCTTTTTTCAGCACAGCTTCCTGCGGGGAGATATAAAAATTATTCGGCCCGGCTTCCGTCATGCCGTAGCCCTCTTTGAAGTGCAATCCTTTCCTCCTGAATTCTTCATAAATTGAAAGCGGGCACGGAGCACCTCCTGAAAGAAATACCCTCATGGATTCAAACGAGCCTTCCTTAAATTCATCTGTATCTATCAGCATATGGTACATCGTAGGCACAAGCAGGATGATGGTGCACTGATATTCCCTGATATAACGGGCTGCATCAGACGGATTGTAATTCCCGGCGAGCACAACTTTGCCTCCGGCCAACAGCAAAGGCAGAGTAAGGGCGTTGATGCCCCCGGTATGGAACATCGGCAGATAAGTGATGGTCGTATCCTGGTTCGTAAGCCCCCAGCTGACTGCCGTATTGACGGCATTCCACAAGATCGCCCGGTGGGAAAGCACAGCTCCCTTCGGCTTCCCGGTCGTCCCCCCTGTATAAATCATGGCAAGGGGATCCTCCTCATCGACCTGCCATGGAGGAATGAATGGGCGGCCAGGCATCCTGAAGGGTGTTTCATCCAGGCAGACAGACTCATATTGATGCAGCTGCAGGCGTGATGCGAGTTCAATGAATGAATAATGATAGCCTATAATTACGGGTGTGCAGTCTGCCAGTATAGCCTGGATCTCTTCCGCCGCAAGCCTCCAGTTGACCGGCACGAAAATAGCCCCGATTTTTCCGCAGGCAAACAGAAAGTCCAGACAGCTTATATGATTAGGCGCAAGCAGCGCGATCCTGTCACCTTTTGCAGCTCCCCTTTCAAGCAGCCAGCCCGCCAAAGCCTCCGCCCTGCTGTTCAACTCTTTATATGTCCAGGATTTCCCCTGTTCAGCGTCAATAACTGCCACGGAGCCGGGCGACAGCCCCGCTCTATTGGTCAGCCAGTCGATTTCCCTCCACAATGCAATCTCTCCTTCATCTTTGATATGGAGAGTGTAAATAACATCAGTTGCAGAAGAGTTACACCTGGATGATTTTCCATACTCCGGAAATAATAAAGCTGAGTTATTAATCCGAGAAAAGAGGTGCGCCTTTGAAAAAGATGGATTCTCCGCCAGCCCTGCTTGTCCTGGACGTGCAAAAGGGCTTTGACGACCCTTATTGGGGGAAAAGAAACAATCCCGCCGCAGAACAAGTAATAGGGCAGCTGCAGGATGAGTGGAGAAAAAGAGGCTGGAAGATAATTTACTCGCAGCATTTATCGGTTCAGCCGTCTTCTCCTTTATATCGTGATAATCCAGAGGGTGTGAGCTTTAAAGATGCCAATGCCCCGCTGCCGGATGAGAAGGTTTTTCAGAAAGAAGTGAATTCTGCATTCATCGGTACAAGCCTGGAGTCCTATTTAAGAGGCGAAAATATCCAGAATGTCTGTATAACCGGCTTATCGACGCAGCATTGCGTCTCAACCACTGCAAGGATGGCGGGCAATCTGGGCTTCACCACCTATCTTGTTTCCGATGCTTGTGCCGCGTTTGAGGTTAAAGGTACTGGAGGCACGGTTTATTCTCCTGAGCAGGTGCATGAGATTGAATTGGCGATGCTGAATAAGGAGTTTGCGCAGGTTGTGACTGCTGGGGAGCTGATGGGGTTACTAGTTTAATTTGCAATAGTTGGACTTAGGGCAAATGCAGGGAAAAAGGATTTATTCACTAGCTTATGAATATCTTTTTGAATGGGGGCTGTTGATTTGCGTTCCAGGCACTTCGCTTTCCGCGGGGCGACGCTGAGCCTCCTCACGCTGCGCGCTGCGGGGTCTCAGCATTGCCGCTATCTTCCCGCAGGAGTCTGCGTGCCTTCCACTCCAATCAACAGGGTTTTCTATACTTTTTGAGCATAAAGTTCCCCTTAGAAAGACAGGATAATTTCACCCATCCCTTTTGTCTGCAAATAGAAAGAGAGGCATCTCGTGCCTCTCTTGTTATCTTTCTATAAAAACCGAGGCTCCCATGCCTCCGCCGACGCAGAGGGAGGCGATGCCTTTTTTCAGTTCTCTTCTTTTCAGTTCATGCACCAAGCTGACGATGAGCCTTGCTCCTGTGCAGCCGATCGGGTGTCCGAGGCTGATGCCGCTGCCGTTGACGTTTACCTTGCTCCTGTCCAGGCCAAGCTCCTTTTCAACAGCGAGATATTGGGCTGCGAATGCTTCATTCACTTCGATCAGGTCTGCATCCTCCAGAGACCAGCCAGTCTGCTGCAAGCCTTTCCTGACTGCCGGCACAGGTCCCCTTCCCATGATTTTAGGGTCGACGCCTGATACTGAAAATCCGGCAATCCGGGCTAGCGGCGTAAGCCCTTTTGCCATTGCCGTTTCTTCGGACATCAGCACCAGTGCTGCTGCCCCATCATTCAGGCTGGAGGCATTCCCCGCCGTCACGGTTCCATTTTCCCGGAAAACAGGCTTTAGGCCGGCAAGCTTTGCTGCTGTGAGGTCAAGCCGAGGGTTCTCATCCCGGGATACAACGGTTTCCCCTTTCCTGTGCTTGACTGTTACAGGGACAATTTCTTCTTCAAAATAACCTTTTTCAATGGCGTTCAGGGCGCGCTGATGGCTCAGCAGTGCCATTTCATCCTGCTCTTCCCTTGTTATCCCATGAAGCTCTGCCAGATTTTCAGCAGTTTCACCCATCATAATATGGTGGATCGGATCCTCGAGAATTTCCCATACAGAATCGGTAATTTTACCATGCTGCATCCTCGCTCCCCAGCGGTGATCTTTTAGAAGGTAAGGGCTTGAACTCATAGCCTCCACACCGCCTGCCACTACGATATCAGATATGCCAGCCTGGATTTGCAGAGCTGCCGAAATGACCGCCTGCATGCCGGATGCACACTGCCTTTGGACAGTGAATCCCGAGGTCTCATCCGGAAGCCCTGCCAGCAGCGCTGCGGTCCTGGCCGTGTTGGGCTGGTCGGTCCGCTGGATGCAATGACCGAGGATCACCTCATCGATTTCATGATTATCCAAACCGCTTCTTTTTACAGTTTCCTTTATGACTGGTACAGCCAGGTCGGTTGGCAGGAGATCCTTGAATGCACCTCCGAAGGTTCCGACCGGAGACCTTGCAGCTGATACGATAACTACAGTCCTCATTTTTCTACCTCCCGTCAAACTATTCTTACATCATAATGCCGCCGTCCACATGCAGGACGGTTCCATTAATATAATCAGATTCATCAGAGGCAAGGAATAAATAGGCATTGGCAATATCCTCCGGGCTGCCCAGGCGACCGAGCGGCACCATCTGTTTCATTTGCCCGATCACCTTCTCAGGCACCTTTGCTGTCATTCCTGTATGGATGAAGCCGGGGGCGACGGCGTTGACGTTGATCCCTTTTCGGCCCAGCTCCTTTGCCCAGGTTTTTGTCATGCCCACAACCCCGGCCTTTGCGGCAGCATAATTGGTCTGGCCGATATTTCCATAAACGCCTGATACAGATGAAGTGCTGATGACCTTCCCTTTCCCCTGTTCAATCATGCTTGGGATCACAGCCTGGGTGCAATGGAATACACCGGTCAGGTTGACGTCAATCACTTTTTGGAAATCCTCGGCAGCCATTTTGGCCAGCATGCTGTCACGGGTGATCCCTGCGTTATTGATCAGAATGTCGATTCTCCCATACTCCTCAAGCACCTGCCGGACCAGTTCGTCAATGCTTTCCCTTTTTGATACGTCTACCTGAATAAACCTGGCATGAAGTCCTTCTCTATTTAACTCCCCTTCTCTTTCCCTGCCGATTTCCTCATCAAAATCGGCCAGGACCACATTGGCCCCTTCACGTGCAAATCTTTCGGCTGCGGCAAATCCAATACCGTTGGCCGCCCCGGTAATAATGGCTGTTTTCTCTTTTAGTCTCACTTTAATACCTCCAGCTCTTTATCCAAAAATTCCGACATCACATCAGTCAGCTGCCCGATATCATCGACAAGCGGGGAATGGCCGCAATCCTTCAATTCTGCAAAGTGTGCATTGCTTCCGATGTCCTCAAGGATTTCCCGGGCCATCCCCGCTGTTATTACCTGATCACGGTCGCCTCTCAGGACCAGCACCGGCACCTTAATTTTATCCGCGTCCCCTGTTCCGGGTTCTTCACCATTCGGGACGGAACCTATATTGAAAATATTAAGAGAATGATAGACTTCAGCAAGATTCCGCTGTGTCAGCATATCATCCAGATACTCTTCATATCTTGCAGGCTCCGGCTGATTTTTATCATAAATAAGGGCATCCCACATCGCCCTTAGAAACATCCTGTCCCCTCTGTCATAAGCCGACTGCACAGGAATTGTCTTGCTCTTATCCGCCCTTATTTGTTCCAGGCTGGTCAGGCGTGCTAATGAATCAGGCACAGCATCCCCTGACGTCCCGTAAAACGGGTATCCCCTTGTGGAAGCTGAGGCCAAAAGAATCAGGCGATTGCATAGGCCGGGATTGTCTGCAGCAAGCTGCATAGCAACCGCACCTCCCGTCGACCAGCCGGCAACGGAAAAATCGGAGAGGCCAATGGCATCGCAAAAAAGCTTTACATCATCCGAAAAGTCTTTGATGGAACGGATTGGCTCGAAATAACTGGATTGGCCGAACCCTCTAAGATCGATCGCATACAGCTTATATTTCGGGTCCAGATGTTCAAACACAAGGTCCCAATGCTTCGAGGAAGTCATATTGCCATGGATGAGCAGCAGCTTCTGCCCGCCGCCTTCCCTTTCCCTCCAGCTGATGGTTTCCCCGCTGCTCAAAACAATCTTTTTCAGTTCTTCATTCTTGCTCACTTTCCATCTTCCCCCCATCTAATGACAGAAGCTCCCCAGGCATAGCCGATGCCTGCACTGACAAGGACAGCTATTTTCCCGGGTGCCAGCCTTCCCTCTTTTTCAGCAAGCTCCAATGACAATATTTGATCAAATTGGCCGATATGCCCAAAATTCTCCAGGTAAATGGATTGCCCCTGTCCAAGGCCAAGCTCCTGAAGGACAAAATCGTGGGCAGACCTTTTCATATGGAGCATCGCGAGATAATGGATATCATCCTCTGCATAGCCGCTTTTTGCAACCGCTTTCCTAATTACCTTCAGGAAGTTTTCCATGGACTTCTGCTCCAGCCTTTGCTTCATCCCTGCCGGATCCATTACATCAAGCTGGTAAAGACCGTTTTCAAGCGCCTCTGCCGTTAAGGGGTTCTTAGTCCCTCCGGCCACTACCGCAACATCCTCTGAAAAAGATCCATCGGTTATGATGGCGCTTTCCAGCAGCCTGTTTGAGGACAGTCCTTTTTTCAAAAGGATCGCACCGCCCCCTGCTCCCAGATTAAACATAAACCGGGTCCTTTCATTTTCGTAATTAATGAAGTCCCCGTTCCTGTAGCCGCCGGCAAGCAGGACTGTCGATATGCCGGGATCTGCTGACATCATATCCTTCGCTGTCTTCAGCCCCATTATAGCGGTCCCGCAGCGGAGGGCCATATCAAATGCATAGGCTTTATAGGCCCCAACTTCATGCTGAAGCTTAATGCCTGCTGTCCATAAGGGATATTCTTTATATTCTTCGCCGATATAAATGACCAGATCAATTTCCAGCGGATCAATTCCAGCTTTCCCGATTGCTTCGCGGGCAGCCCTGATCCCCATCTCGCAGGTGTGATCCTCTGCGCCTGGAACCGGCTTCTTTTTGATACCCATTTTATTTTCAACAATATGAAGCGGGATTCCTGCTTTTTTGGCAATTTCTGCACTTGTTATATATGTTTCCGGCAAATAAATGCCTGTTGCCGCTATTCCGATATCCAGATTTTCCGCCTCCTTATTGCACCGGCCCCATCGCCCCGGCTGCCAATTTCATATAATCATTGGCTTCTTCCAGCGTTTCAAAGAATGTTTCCCTGTCTTCCTGCACATGCGTCACCTTAATCCTCCAATTCCTTTTGCCTGGTGTTCCTTCCTGATCACTCAGATAAATCCGGATAATGAACGAGGCAACCTGGCCATGAACCATCTTCTCCCCCCTAGCCGGCAATCTTTTCTTCTTTTTTGTCTGCTTCTTTTCCCGTGCGTTTCCATCGCTTCCCTTTGAGCGTCCCGAGAATCCCTTTCGGAAAGAACATCACGGCCAGTATATATATGATTCCAAAGAAGATGATCCACCGTTCAAAAATCCAATGGACCTTTGCAAGTTCTGTCAGCCCGTGGTGGGCAAATTCAATAATCCCCGCCCCGATGATAGCCCCCGCCAATGTTCCGACCCCGCCTATAATCGTCATCAGCAGGGCATCAAGAGTGATATCCATCGTAAATACGCTCGTGTTGACAAAGCGGAGGGATATGCTGTACAGCATCCCGGCAATCCCCGCTATAACACCGGCTGCAACACTCGCAGCAATTTTGTACTGAATCACATTATAGCCAAGGGACTCTGTCCGCTGTTCATTTTCACGGATGGCCTGGAGCACCCTTCCGAGCGGAGAATGGGTGAACCGCGACAATATCATAAAAACGAGAATCATAGCCGCCAGGCAGATGAAGTAGAAGTCTGTCCGGTCTTTTAATAGATCCGGGACCCGGAAGGTAAATCCGTCGTTTCCGTACGTAACGGTTCTCCACTTCTCGGCAAGAACCAGGAAAAGGCCGGCAAATGCCAGGGTCAGCATGGCATAAAAATGGCTTTTCAGCCTTAGTGTCAGAAGGCCGACTGCATAACTGAGGACTGCGGTCAGAACAATTGTCAGCAGCACAGCCAATAGGAGGTTCACCATCGTCGGTTCCATTCTTTTCATCATCACGCCTGCTGTATAGGCCCCGATCCCGAAAAACATGGCATGGCCGAAGGAAACAATCCCTGTATATCCAAGCAGGATATCGTAGCTCATGGCAAAAATGGCAAAAATAAAGATCTGTGTAAACAAGATCAGCATGGTCCTTGATTCATATACAAATGGAAGCAGCATCAATGCCGCTGCTATAAAGGTGTAGATCATGGCCTTTTTATTATCAAAGGTATATCTCATACTCCCCGCCCCTTCAATCTGAATAGCCCCTGCGGCCTGAAGATAAGCACGGCGGCCATCAGCAGCATGTTAACGGCCAGGGAAAGGGATGGAACATAATAGGACATGAAGGCTCCGGCAAGCCCTACCAGAATGGCAGCAAGAATGGATCCCGAGAAGCTGCCCATCCCTCCAATTACAACAACGATGAAAGCAAGGATGGCAAACTCCATCCCCATCTCCGCATGGATGACACCCGAATACGGGCCTAAAAGCACCCCGCCCAATGCGGCCATTCCCGATCCTGCCATGAAAACAATCATAAAGACTCTTTTAATATTGATCCCCAGGGACTGGACCATCTCTTTATCCATGACACCGGCCCGTACAACGAGTCCGATTTTTGTGTTGCGCAAGATATATTGCACCCCGAGGAAAACGAGCAGGCCGACGATGATGATGAATACCCTGTATTTAATAATGATCACTCCGCCAAGCTCCCAGCTTCCGGCCAGGTAGGATGGCGGAGAAGCTGACAGCTGATTGGGGCCCCAGACAACCTTAAGAAGCTCAGATAATACAAGCATCAGGCCAAGTGTGATCAATATCTGCTGGACATGATTCCCGTATACCGGCTTGATGATCCACCGTTCAGTCAAAAAACCCAGTATGAGCCCGGTCACGACTGCCCCGATGATCCCTGCAGCAAAACTGCCTGTCTGGGCAAATATCCATGTCCCGCTGTAGGCCCCCCAAGCAAACAGTCCGCCATGGGCAAAATTAAGGACATCCATCAGTCCGAATATGAGCGTCAGTCCTGCCGCCAGCAAAAAAATCAGCATACCGGTCGCAAGCCCGTTTATGGCAAGGTTAATAAGCACCTCCATCTTATACTCTCCTTTCTAGGCAATGCCCAAATATTTTTTCCTCATAGATTCATCTTCCTTCAGCACTGACATCGGGCCGCCCCCTACCGTTCTTCCATCATCAATAATGTAGAAGCGGTCGCCAACCGTACTCGCCATCATAAAGTTCTGCTCCACAAGGACGATCGTGGTTTTTTCCTTCATTTGCATGATTGAATCCATTACTTTTTCAACCATGATCGGTGCGAGTCCTTTGCTCGGCTCATCAATCAGCATTAAATCATTATCATTCACATAAGCCCGTGCGATGGAAAGCATCTGTTTCTGTCCTCCGCTTAAAAGGCCGCCCGGCTTTTTCCAGAATCGTTTTAAATCCGGGAAAAGGTCCAGGGTCCAATCCAGCTTTTCCAAAGCGGAAGGAGTCTCTTTCCGCATGGCCACCTTCATATTTTCCTCAACTGTCAGCCCCGCAAATATCCCCTGGTCCTCCGGCACATAGCCAAGCCCTTTTCTCGCAATCTCATAAGGAGGCAGTCCGCCGATTTCTGTCCCTTTCCACTCTATGCTTCCTTTGCTCAGGACATTGTGCCCCATGATGGTTCTGAGGGTGGAGGTCTTCCCTGCGCCGTTGCGGCCCAGAAGCACGGTAACATCCCCTTTTGCCACTTCCAGCGAGACTCCCTGCAGGATATGATACTGGCCTATATACGTTTCGACATCTGACAGCTTAAGCTGAACCTGCATGTTCAAAACCTCCCAGATATGCGGATTGCACCGTTTCATTTTCCATGATTTCCCGAGGAGTCCCCTTAGCCAGAAGCGAGCCATTGAACAGGACCATGACGCTGTCTGATAAATCAAGGATCATATCCATTTTGTGTTCAATCAGAATGATGGTCCTCCCGCTCTCCTGCTTGATTTTCCTGATGACTTCAAGGATGGCCGGAACCTCTTCCAGCGACATTCCTGCTGTCGGCTCATCCAGAAGCAAAACCTCGGTATTCAGGGCGAGGAGCATAGCGATCTCGAGCTTCCTTTTCTCGCCGTGCGCCAGATTGGCGGCGGCTGCATCCTGTTTTTTATCAAGCAATACCAGCTTCAGCCATTCAGACGCTTTTTCTTCAAGCTCTTTGTACATTTTGAAATGGCGCAGCATCTGATAGCGGATGCCTGCCTGCGACTGGACTGCAAGCCTTACATTCTCCAACACAGTCAAACTTGGAAATACATTGGTAATTTGAAAGCTTCTTCCGATTCCCCTTCTCGTCCTTTCAACAGGAGAAAGCTTTGTGATGTCTTCCCCTCGCAAATGGATAGATCCCCCTGTAGGGGCGAGCTGACCGCTCAGCAGGTTGAAAAACGTCGTTTTGCCGGCTCCATTTGGACCGATAATTGATAAAAATTCATTTTCCGGGACAGCAAGCGAGACAGAATCCACTGCTTTATGGCCTCCGAATGATATTGATAAATCTTTTGTTTCTATGATTGGACCCACATGCCCACCTCCACTTTATATTCAGCTGCCTGCGGCATACTCCAAAAGAATGCCCGGCTCTCCCCGGATCCGCTTTGCAGCAATGGACTCAGGCCTGCTGCCGGAGTCCATTGCCATTACTGCATTTTATAATCCGGTTTTCACTTACTTGTTCAGTACAGGAGGCGCTGTCTCTTCAGGTGACAGTTCCCTCACAAGCACCGGTACAGGGTATGGGACACCATCCTTTTTCTCCAGCTTGATTGCGTACAATGCCTGAAGGGCCTGGTGGTCTTCTGCCCTGAATGTCATCTTCCCCTTCGGCGTCTCGAAGCTCATTCCTTCCATTGTCTCAATGAGCGTGTCTGCATCTGTACTGCCCTCCGTTTTCTTCAGTGCTTCCACGATGGAGATTGCGGCGCTCATGCCTCCTGGAGTGAAGAGATCCGGCACATCCCCGTCAAACCGCTTTTTATGCTCCTCTACCAGCCAGCTGTTGATTTCGTTATCCGGAAGATCGTGATAGTAGACGGAGAATCCTTCCATCCCGATCAATGGCTCCATTGTCGCAAGGGCAGCAATATCCGGTGCGCCTGTGGAAATTTTGATGCCTTTATCCTGGACCTTCATATCAGCGATCTGATTCCAGGGTGAGTTGGCCCCCGCCCAGATAACAAACAGATAATCCGGCTTGGAATCAATCACTTTCTGGATGTTTGCAGTAAAGTCGGTTGCGGCAGGATCCGCGTATTCTTCATGGACAATGTCAGCGCCAAGCTTCACCGCTGCATCCCGGAATGCAGCCACACCGTCGCGCCCGAAAGAATAATCAGGAGCAAGCGTCGCTATTTTTACACCTTCACCAGCGATGGCTGCAGCACCAGCGACTGCATCCTGAGAAGAGTTGCGCGCGGTCCGGAAAATATAAGGATTGAACTCTGAGCCTGTGATGCTGTCAGCTACCGCCGGCTCGACGACCATGATTTTCTCATATTCTTCTGCGAGGGGAAGAACAGCCAATGTATCACCGGAGCTGGAGGATCCGACCAGGAAGTCAACTTCATCTTCCTCAAGCAGCTTTGTCGCCTTTTGGACGGCCACTTCCGGCTTTGTTTCAGTATCCTCTACAATGAATTCAATCTTCCTTCCAGCCACTTCATTTTTACCGTCTGTTGCATATTCCAGGCCCAGCTCAAAGCCGCGGAGTGTCTGTTCCCCATATGACTCAAGCCCGCCTGTCTGCGAGGCCAGCACGCCGATTTTGATCGGATCGCTCTTCTCATCCCCGCTGCCTCCCGATTCTTCTGAACTGCAGGCACTCGAAAAGACCACCATCAGCGACATCAGGCAGCCCAATGCCATTTTCCCTGTATTCTTTTTCATCCTTTCTCCCCCTTGAAATCAATTGTTTGCTGCAAATCTTCCTGCCTTCATCCTAATCAGCCCCAGTTACAAATCGGTTACAGCCAAGATATATTCTTAATTTCTATTGCCGGATGAAATAGACCTGCCCGATCTGGAAATTCCTGCAAATGGTTTAATACTTAAGAAAAGCGGAAAAGAGATAAGAAATCTATTGATCTTAATTTCCGTCTGAGAGGAGACGAAAGATAATGAAAACAGTTTATGGATTGATGACACAGGATGGAAGCGCAAATGAACTGCTGTGGGACTTAGGCTTTTGGGAAACAGAAGAGGCAGCCAATGAATATTTAAAGACCAATCTTCCGCTTTCAAAAGGCATCTGGGTAGAGCTTATCAAGGTAAATGACCCTATTCCTGAAACTGTTGAAGCATTCGAAGAAGACAAAATGGTTGCCTGCTCATTCTGTGATATTGAATACAATGCCGCCGACATCCTCATTGCCGACGTCAATGTCCACATCTGTGTATACTGCCAGCCTGCTTATAAGGCGCAGCTTGTTAAATAGAAAAGCGGAAAAGCCTTGCTCAGCCCCGACAAGCTTAAGGCGAGCAGAGCGAAAGGTTGGCTCTTTAACCTTTTGATCTGCTTGACTTAAGACCTCGAGGGGCTAGGCTTTGGAGCTGGACAAATAGAAAAGCGGAGGCGACTGTTAAGGTGCGACAAGCATAAGACGCTTTGGAATTGAAGGAGTTCTTTGCCTTCGGTTCCAAAGTGGCTTATGACTCGAGCACCTAGGAGCTGGACAAATAAAAAGCGGAAAACACACCGATTAAATTCTCTAATGCTAAAATGCGCCGGAGCAAAGGCTCCGGCGCAGGCAGATGCAGGTTAGAACAGCGCCCCAAAGCGGGCCGCTGGCATTATTCATTCTAAATTAAATCTTTTCTACCCTAATTGGCTGTTATTCGCCCAAGAATTAGAATGATTCACCCCAGTTTTTCATTTATTCGCCCTAGAATTGGCGATATTCATTCCTGTTTACATTTTTTACACAAAATTCCGCTATGCATGGCCCGCAATATTGCCCGATTCCATGATCATTTCATGCATATGGAGCGTAGGCTCCAGAGGCGCCACGCCCAGCTCTTCCTCAAGAACCTCACAGCATTTCTGGAACCATCTGATTGCCCGGGGGCGATTATTCTTGCTGTAATAACAGTACATCAGGAGCCTGTAAGCCTCCTCCCACGTCCGGTCCTTTTCTATTATTCTTTCGCACCATTCAATCGCCATGTCATAGTCTTCTTTCCGGACACAAAGCTGCGCGAGCTTTTCAGCACCTCTCAGAAAGTATACCTGCAGTCTTTCTTTTTCACTGATGCACCAATCCTCATAGCGCCGCTCAGGCAGATAGTCCCCGGCATACAGTTTCAGGGCTCTTTCAAGTCTGTGGATGCTTTTTCCATGGTCTTTCTCTTCCAGCCCATCTTTGATCCACTCCTCAAATAGGATGGAGTCCAAATCAATGACAGCCTTTGGATTTATCCCATAAGAGGTGCCTTCCCTGCTGATGAAGAATGGGTTCTTCCTTGGCTTGCGGTTTGGTTCAAGTACGTTATTGAGTGCGTTCAGGGCAACCTTAAAGTCTCTATCCGCACTCGCGGCATCCTGCTCCGGCCAAAGCATATCAAATATATCCTCTTTCCGGATAAGCTGGTGGAGGTGTGTGAGAAAAAGCTGGAGGAGCTCTTTAGCTTTGCCCCGCTGCCATCCTCCTTCGTCAATCTCCTTATCGCCCAGCCATACACGGAACTGCCCGAGCGTTTTCACTTTGAGGGTGAATCCCGGGTGGGAATGAAGGTTGCCAAGATTCATTTCTTTTAGCAGCCTTGCAGTATAATCAGGCATAATGCCGCTTTTTTCTGCTTCAATCAGAATGGGTGCAAACATCTGCAGGTCCCTTGGGCCGAACAATGTCCTTCTGAACAGGAAAAACTCATAGTCCCCCCATTGCATCTGGCTGAGGAAAGACTTGAATGAGTGTTCAAAATCTTCCTGAAGCCCCTGCTGATGAGCAGAATAGGCTTTCCAGAATAAAGCCAGCATACAGCCGTAATCATCCCCGCACTGCTGAAGCATGCTTGATGCAAGATCAAAATGCTTATCTGCTTCACCGAAGCGCCTCCCATAAGCAGAGCTGATGCCCATACTGATGAGGATCAGGGAAGACAGCCACATATCCTTCACTCTCTCGGTTTCCTGCAACCCTGCCTTCCCGGCATCCATCGATTTGCTGTAGTCATTCCGTTCTCCGTATAAAATGCATAATCCCATTAACGGCTCTGCTTTTCCTCTTTCAATTTCAAGCCGGTCCATTATGTCCAGGGAAGTCCTGTAGCATTTTTCCGCAAGAGCAGAATCATATTCCCCCAGCAGCTGTGCCGCATGCCCAAGCCTGATCCACCCGCAGGCTTCTACAAACGGCGCCTTTGTACTGATTCCCTGCTGGATGCCTTCCTGGGACAACTTTTTCGCTTCTGCCCCATTGCCTGTAAATGCCTCGATAAGGGCCAGCAGCAGATCTGTCTCCCTGTGGGATTTCGGGAGCGGTTTGCCCTCACTCTTTGTTTTGCGGCCGGCCATCAAAATTTTCCTGCTTTCTGCCAATTTACCCGTCCTTAAATAAAGCCGGGCCAGCAGGCTTTTGTCCAGCATCTGATGACCCATGGATTCTGCCCTCTCCATCCATTTTTCTGCTTTGGCGGCCTGCCCGGCATTTATAAGGTTTTCCGCAAGCAAATGATAAAGTCTCGCCGGTTCATCCCTTCCCCCGCGGATATCCCATTCCTTCAGCTGTATCGCCTGGGATAAAATGCGCTCTGCTTTATGCGGCTGAATCGTGTCCAGATAGATCCTTGCCTTCCCTTCAAGTGCACGCGCCTTCCAAATCAGGTCCTTCTTACCGTCAGCGCCTGTTGCCGCCCTGTCATAGGCAAGCTCTGCTTCCTGGTAAGAAGATCTGTAGCGCAATACTTCCCCTTCAAGGAACCAGACGGGATAAAACCTGTCCTTTGTCTGCCCGGGGATGCCCGCAATCCTGTCTGACAGGCTTCCCAGCTTACCGGTTTCAAGCATCCTTAGCCCCTGGTCGCTTAATATAGACGCCATTTCCTCTGTTGAACCAATCTTCTCAAAATGCTTAAGAGCATCATCCCACTGAAGGCTCCGTACGAAATGGCGTGCACATCTCTCATTTAAAAGGCGGTAGCTATGCGGCTGGCCGGCTTTCAGCTGCTTTTCCAGGAATTCCTTAAATAGAGCATGGTATCTGTATACCTTTTCCCCTACCTTATGGATAAACAGGTTCTTCTCTGTCAGCTGCTGAAGCATTGCCCCTGCCCCGGCGATCCCCAGGACCTCATTGCAAAGCTCTTCTGTCATATCATCAAAAATGCTTGTTTGTTCAAGGAATTGCTGGATAAGCGGCGGCTGCTTGGCAAATACCTCTGTGACCAGATATTGAAAAAGGTCCGCCAGGGAGCCGGACGATGCTCCGAATAAATTAGAGATGCTTTTTTTGTCTGTCAGCTGCTGTCCAATCATCCCCACAGCAATGACCCATCCTTCTGTAGCAAGGCAAATTCTGTCCAAATCCCCCTGCTTAATGGAAATTCCGTATAATTCATTCAAGAGCAGCTCCACTTCATCCCGGGAAAGGACCAGGTCCTCTTTCTTTATTTCAAGGAGCTTGTCTGTGACCCTCATCTTTTTCAGCAGCTTCCATCCCGGCCTGCTCCTGCTTGAGATAATAAGATGAAGATTCGGCGGAATATGTTCAAGGAGGGTTTCCATCCAGCAGTTGATCGTATAGGAGTGCTCAACCTGATGAAAGTCATCAAGGATCAGCAGTATATTTTCCCCATGAAGGGCTGCTTCATTTAAAAATAAAGAGGCGAGTGAACGAATCTCTTCTTCTTTTACATACCGGTCCAGCTGCTCCAGGATGCTTAAGATCTCAGTCCCGAAATCAGGATGCACCAACCGGACCGATGCCACAAGGCAGGATAGAAAAGGAATGATATCATCATCCTCGGATGATATGGAATACCAGCTGCAAGGAAGCTTTTCATCGTGGACGAACAGGGCCAGGGCCGTACTTTTTCCATACCCGGCACCTGATTCGATAATGCACAGCGAATATTCAGCAACCGCTTTCATTTTTGCCGAAAGCCTTGCTCTCCTTATATATCCTTCCTTGACTGGCGGCACCATCAGCTTGGTTTTGATGACAGGCATTTTTATCCCCCCTTTCCATTTTTATAATTTTTAGATTATTTTAGCATATTTGCACACAAAAAGGACTTGAATTCTCCAAGTCCTTAGAATTTAATATCCATTTCATCGATCGGCCAGTAGCGAAGATTTACCTTTCCTACCACCTGGTCAGCATCAATGCATCCGAAATGCCGGCCATCCCAGCTTTCCAGTCTATTGTCCCCGAGGACGAACAGCTGTCCTTCAGGCACTGTTTCGGTGTGTGCCACTTCCTCCAGGGTAAAATCACCGGTCAGGCGGTCGCCGAGGGTCTCTTTTCTGTATTTTTCAAGGAAAGGCTCCTCCACAAGCTTGCCGTTGATATACAGATGGTCATCTTTATAATCGACCCTGTCACCCGGCAGTCCGATGATCCTTTTAACAAAATCCTCTTTTTCATTTGCATGGAAGACTATGACATCGAATCTTTGCAGCTCTCCGATCTGATAGCCGATTTTATTGACTACCAGTTTGTTTCCATCCTGCAGCGTCGGCATCATGGACCCGCCTTCAACCACATAATTTGAGAAGAAAAACATACGGATAAATACAAAAATGATAATTCCGATCGCGAAGGCCTTTATCCACTCAAGACCCTCCCGCTTAACCTCTTCTTTCACGCGGTCCCCCACCTCCCTGGTTTATTTGCTGCTGTCTTTATCTGCTCCCATATTTATCTTTACTTCAATCCTTTTCCCGACATACCAAAGAATAAAAATAACAGCAAGGACAATCACTGTCCTGATGGGCTGGGTAATCAATGACCTTATATCGTAGCCAATAAAGCTCATGGTAAAAATCATGACCATTTTGCCTGTCAGCACGGCAAGCATATACTGAGCAAAGCTTATTTTGGAAAGCCCGGCCACTATATTCACAATAGCCGACGGGGTAAAGGGAAAACAAAGCAGGATGAACAAAGGGCCAAAGCCATGGCGCTCAATCCAGCTCATCAGCTGCTGCACCTTTGCATGTTTTCTCAAAAAGGTTAATAGCCTCTTCTGCCCGTATGTACGGACAAGATAAAAAACAAGCATGGCCCCAGCGCATGCACCTGCCCAGGATATCAGAAAGCCGAGCCACAATCCAAATGCATTGGCATTTGCCATGACGAACAGAAACAGCGGCAGAAAAGGCAGGAAAGCTTCAAGCATTGGCAGCAATATTCCAGGCAGCGGCCCAAAAGAACGGTAGCGTTCAATAAGATCCATTATATTTTCCAGTGTCAGCCAATCCTTGAGCAAGTCAAAATCCATTGAAAAATCTCCTTAGTAAAAACAATTCGGTATTTATTCTTACCTCTGGCAAGGCGTCTTTACACCACAAATTCCTCCCTGTGCCTATTATTTCGACAAAAATTCGCTGACCGCCTGCCGGTTTTGTTCCAGATTGACCCCAAGGACATCCGCACCTCCTGGAGTTGTTTCATCCCAATAGGAACCTTCAACAGGAACCCTTAATGTCTCAATCTGCCTGCCTTCTTTAGACAGCAGGCTTTTGCCCATATATAAAATGTCTCCGGTATCCATATTTGTATTGATATACGGGGTGACGACACCTACCAGTTTAGGAAGCTTTGGCAATGTCTGGATGCTGGTGAACTGATCGGCAATTTCTGTCATCACCTTCTGCTGCCTCTCCACCCTGCCGAAATCGCCTACAGCATCATGCCGGAAGCGCACATATCCGAGCAAGTGCTCTCCGTCCAGCCTTTGAAGCCCTGGATTCAGCGTTACACCTATATTATCCGACATCTCCTTTTCAACGTCCACTTCGACACCATTCGGAAATGCTTCATCGATAAGCTGAACAAATCCCTGAAAATCGACAATTGAATAATACTGTATATCAATATCAAAGTTCTCTTTGATTGTCTGCCTCAATAACTCTGGGCCGCCATACGCAAACGCAGCATTAATCCTGTTTTTCCCATGGCCCGGGATGTCTACATAAGAATCCCTCATGATGGAAATGATCTTATAGGTCCCCTTATCAGGATGATATTGACCTACCATGATTGTATCGGTCCGCGGCGTTTCTTCCCCGCGTGCATCACTTCCAAGCAGCAGTACGTTCGTGCCCCCGTATTTGTCTGTTTCGCCATTGAATTCATATTTTACTTCATTAGTATTTTTCACTTTATCTTCAGACTGGGCCACACCCTGATTAAACTGGTAGTATGCATAAGCAAGAGTGCCGGCAATAATCAAAAGCAGGAACAACACAGCCAGCTTCCATTTGCGCTTCTTCTTTTTCTGCTTTTTTTCGTATCGATCCGATCTCATCACAATTATCCTTCCATCATATAGTCAGGTCCGCAGCAGCTGTTATTTCCAGCAAGCCTGCAGAACCGCATTTTCAAAGCTCCGGTTTATAAAAAGAATAACCACTTTATATGACTCTGTCTGCGTGCAAAAGGTTTCGTTTGTCCTTCTGACATTTTCTATTTTTCCTTGGCCGCTTGGCATCCTGAAGGACTGGCCTTTATTTTATTGTACACAAAAAACCGCAAAGACTCACAGCTTTGCGGTTGTTTTTCTGGATTATCCTGCTATTTACTGATAAAAAATTACAAATACTTGTCAAACCAGCCTGAGATATAATCAAGGCGGCTGATTCGGAGCGAAGGTTTCCCACTCCTGGAGAGCTCATGGTTGGATTCAGGGAACCGGACAAAGCTTGTTTCTTTTTTGCGGTGCTTCAGGCTGATGAACAGCTGCTCCGCCTGTTCAATCGGACAGCGGAAATCCTTTTCGCCGTGAAGGATCAGCAATGGCGTATTCATTTGATCGACATAAGCAAGCGGCGAGTGCTTCCATAGCTTTTCAATATCATCCAGCCCTGCTTGGATCTGCCAATCTGTGAAATAATAGCCGATGTCGCTTACTCCATAGAAGCTGATCCAGTTTGAGATCGAGCGCTGGGTGACAGCTGCCTTGAACCTGTCTGTGTGGCCGATGATCCAATTGGTCATGAAGCCGCCATAGCTTCCTCCCGTCACCCCGAGCCTGTCCTGGTCGATGAACGAATATTCTTTCAGCACATAATCGACTGCATCCATCAAATCCTCGTAATCCCTGCCCCCGTAGTCACCGCGGACGGCATCCACAAATTTCTGCCCGTACCCATGGCTGCCCCTCGGATTGATATAGAGTACAGCATAGCCTTTAGCTGCAAGGACCTGGAACTCATGGAAATAGGAATTGGCATACATCGCATGCGGTCCGCCATGGATTTCAAGGACCAGCGGATATTTCTTTCCTTCCTCAAAACCGGCAGGCTTCATCAGCCAGCCATGGAGATCCCATCCGTCAGCAGAAGTAAATTCAATCGGCTCTGCTGCGGAAAGGCCGGTTTTCTCCAGAAACTCAGAGTTGACAGCAGTCAGCTGCTCCAGTTTTCCTGTAGTGATTTCCAGCAGGAACAGGTCACCCGGATGGTCTGGCTTGCTTATAGCCACTACTGCTCTGTCATTATTCCCTCCGGTTGACAGCCCATAGACATGCTGCCTGTCCAGCAGCGCAGGGAACAGCTCTCCTTCAACCGTCCCGTAATAGACTGCAGTGCTGCCATTATCAGTGGCAATGAAATAGAAGCTCCGATTATCATTTGACCAAAGAAGGCCTGGGGAAACGGCTCCCTGCTGGAAGTCGCCGATCGCATAATCCCCGATCAGCAGGTCTGTATCTGCAGTCAGGCAGCGGAGTTCTCTCTGCTCACGGTCATACACCCATGCTTTTGAAAGTGTAGCATTTTCAAACTCCCTTTCATGTCCGATCAAACCAAGATAGCGGCTTTCAGGCGACCAGGTGATATTGCCGAAATAGCCTGTACCCTGGGTGATTTTCTCCTGCTCTTTCGTTTCAAGATTAATCAGGTAGGCATCGCTGCCATATGAAAAATCCTTGTCCCCGCTCAGGTCTGCTGTCACAGCCAAATGCTTTCCGTCCGGCGACCAGCTTTGAAGGCTGTAATCATTTTCCCCCTCTGTCACCTGCTCGATGTTGCCGGTATCTGTGTCAGCAATGGCAATATGGGTGAATTTTCCGTTCCAGAAGCCCTGGGCATCAGATTTATACCTCATTTTATTCACTTCGAGCGGAGCAGGCTTTTCATCTTTTTCCTCCCCGCCTTCGCGGTCATTAACCGATTCTCCCTCTCCGAGGGAAACAGTAAAGGCGATTCTGGAGCCGTCTGGCGACCATACCGGATTGCCAGCCCCGTTCTTGCAGTATGTAAGCTGGCGGGCCTCTCCGCCGGCTGCGGAAAGAATGTGGATTTGATTTTTCCCGCTTCGGTTAGACACAAAGGCCACCTGGCGTCCATCATGCGACCAGCGCGGCGAATGATTGCGCCATGTGCCGAATGTCCATTGGACAGGAGCGCTTTGATCTTCCGTGTTTATGTAATAAAGATTGGAGCTGTATGCATCCTTTTCCTCCAGGATAACGGTTTCCGTATAGACACAATCCTTGCCGTTCGGCGCCAGCTGGGGGTCGGCCGCTGATTTTAAATGATGCAGATCTTTTGATGCAATGGTGTTTTTTGCCATGATAATCATCTCCCCTTTATATGTAAAACCATTCTACTTATTTCGACAACAGAAATACTTTTCCTGCCTGACTGGCATTTTTTCAGGAAAAATATTTTTTCGGCTCCAAATGAGCTCTATGCCCCAATATGAGGAAGACTGTTATAGAGTGATGCTAAATTCGACTTGCATAGAAGGCAGGGATTCAGTAAAATAATAACGAACAAACGTTCTATTTCTGTTCGGAGGAGCAAGCTGATATGACAAGAATTCCAGAGGATGACCGAAATATTATGGAGCAGGCAATCTATCTTCCTATGGTATTGGTTGTGCTGAACAGGGACATAGGTGTGATTAATAATAGTCCCTTTAAACTCAAAAAGCCTTACCTGAATTTAATTGAGGATACGATGAAATTCATCCAGACAGAGCTGGCAGGCGTAAAGCGCTATATGAAGGATAACCGCCTCCAGGTCCAGGAGATCAAGCGTGATGAAGCATTTACGATGTTCATGTTCCTTTATAAAGGGTATGAAGAGCACCATAATTATTTTAATCCGAGGATCCGCAACAGGGTGCAGGAGCTGATGGAATATTACTTGTTCAAACGCTGGACGATGCAGGAAGAGAGCCGCCTACGTCTGAAGAGGCCAGGCCAGCATCTCTAATTTACCGCATAGGTGCATGCCGGAGGTCACTCGAGCTTCCTGTTCCGGTAGCTCCCGACGGGTTCTGAAGCCCTGTTGAGCCTCTGATTATCTGTGAAATAGAACATCTTCCTGCCATGCCCTTCGATCCGCTGATGAAGCTTTGTCCTTAGATGAGCTGTCCGGAGGAGCTGATTTTCAAATGAGCTGGATGATACAGGGAGGATCAGTGTATGCTTGTTTCCGAATACGACCTTGGTATGTGAGGGATCTGTACGATGGTGGGCTGCAATATGCTCATAAGAGATCCAGATGCAGTCGGGGTTGTTCGGGGAAGTTGTCGGAAAAAAATACAGCAGGTTTGTCGGGTCGATGACAATTGGGACTTTATGCGTCACGCCAATGATATCCTTGGTCGCATCCTTCCGTCCCTCATAAGAGGAGCCAAAGTAGCCGCAGCTTTTTTTGACGATATCAAACGGTTTGAACGGGGACAGGAATTCATCTTCCACCTCAAAGATCCGCGAATAAATTTTTTTGCCGTATATCTGCGGCAGGATGATCATCGTAGAAGGATTTATTTCGTACTCCTCCACCAATCTTTTTTTATGTATATCCAAGTGATTCATCTCCTTTGCTCTTCGTTTCATTTCATTATACCATCTTTATTCCAGATAATTGCAAATTTTTAGTCAATTATTGTCAAATGCCACTGTCACGGAATTAATTTTCTAAAAATTTAAATAATTTAGTTGAATTTTCCCCTGCTCCTCCATATAATATTAAAAAGCAGCAGGGGTGATTTTCATGAAAGAGAAGTCATATGCAGAGTCGATGAAAAAGAACACGATGAACCGCAACCAGCTTAAGGACACGTACGTCTTACACCTCTACATTGAAATGCTCTTGTCGGAAGTCCAGCTGATATCCGAAAAAGAAAAATTGGCCCAAAAAATCGATCAAGCCCTCGATGATCGCAACAAGGCCCTATTCACCCAGCTATCAAAAGAGTACCAAGAATTGAACGAACGATTTGGAAACTAGAAAACTGGAAACCCTCCGGTCCGGCCGGAGGGTCTTCTTTATTATCCACGGACCGTTCAGTGGCCCAAATACTCTACCCTTTTCTCTTTTAAGACCTCAATCTCCCGTTCTGCAGCATCTTTCTCCGTTCTGAGTTCGATTTCGAGGTCCTCAAGCACATTCAGGCATTCCTTCACTTTATCAGCAGAGGCATTGATTTTCTCCTGGACCATCCAATCGGAAAAAATATTATCAAAGAAAAGATCGGCAATGCCCAAAAAGCTTCCCACCTCAAGCTCGGCGGAAATGGAGCGGCCAAGGTCATCAAGCTCCTTCTGCAGCTTTTTCAAGTTGTGCTGTGCGTCATGCAAGGACTCTTTTGCCTTGTCCATATATGACCTTTTCGCCATGGTCGAGAGGAAGTCGCCTCCCGCAAGGTCGAGGAAACCCCAATTTTTCGCGCTCGAAAGCTCGCCATCAGCTTTGCGCAAGGCTTCCCTTGCCTCCACCAAAGCACTCTCAGCTTCCCGTATTTCCTGAATTATCGCTTTCCTTTCCTCCAGCCGGTCTGATAAATGAAAAAGCATATCGCTGACAGCTCCGCCTTCCTGCAGGATCAGACGTTCTTTTTCCAATAGCAGCTCTTTGTACACCGCCCCAGCCGTTTCCAATCCGGCAGCTTTTTCACTGAGCGCGCTGATGTCAGCTTCGTAATCCTTTATTTTCTTCAGGGACTCATCATACAGAATCCTTGCTTTATACGCTTCCTCTTTTTCTTTTTGCAGCCTTTCTTCCTTCTTGCCGCTGAGCATCAGAAAGAATCCTGACAATGATGGGCCTTCTAGCTTATCCGCTTCCTTCAGTTCCTTCTCCCAAGTTTTCTTCAGCCTTTCTGATGAAGCCTTTTCCTGATCATTTTCAGCCATCAGCGCCTCAAGGCGCCTTTTATATTTTTCATACTGCTGTTCCCGCTGTCTTGCTTCAGCAATTCTTTGATCCAGATTCATTACCAGGTCCCCTTTTTTGGTTCGTATAATAATCATACGGATTCGACTGTGAAAAAGATTCAACAAACAAAGAGGCCCCGGCTCGGCCGGGTGCCCCTCTGCTTAACAGCTGTTATTCGCTGCCGGATCCAGTTCTATTTTTCATTTCATACTCTTCCAGCATGGAAATACGCTCCAGCATGGTGGGATGGCCGTACCGGAAAATCTTCACAAGCAGCGGCGGCTTTACCTGGCTCAAGCCTGCCTTCGTCAATTCCTGGAATGTCCCTATTGCCGCTTCCGGATCATCCGTCATTTCAATGGCATACCGGTCAGCTCTCATTTCCTGATATCTTGAGACAAGGTTGGTAACCGGACTGGCAGCAAAAAGCAGTATCGAAAGGAGCGCAAGGAACAGAGGGAGTGAGCGGATGTCGGAAACCTCCTGCAGCTTAAAGGCTCTCCCCCATCTTGCAATCACCAGCTTCATCAGCTTCGATATCAGATACAGGCCGATCAAGGAAAGCACTAAATAACCCGCAATCCCTATGTATATATGCTTCTCTACATAGTGGGCCATTTCATGCGCCATGATGAACAGGATCTGGTCATCACTCAGCCGGTTGAGTGTTGTATCCCACAAAACGATCCGTGAGTTTGAACCGATGCCTGTTACATACGCATTAAGCGAGTTGGTCTTCTCCGCCATGTTTACTTCAAACACATGCTCAGCAGGAATATGTGCCTCACCCGCTAATTGAAGGATTTTTCCTTCCAGCTCTTTATTTTTAAGCGGATAAAAATCGTTGTAAAGCGGATCGATCACAACAGGCTGCAGGAACATCATGAAAAGTGTGAACGGCACCGATAACAGCCATGCATACAGCCACCATCTTTTTGTGCTTTTTTTCATCAGCCAATACAGCACTGAAACCAAAATGAACATCGTTCCGTAATTGATCCAGAAGTCGATCAGTTCATCCTTCATCCAGGAGCTGAAGGTCTGTGTTGAGATATTATAGCTCTTGGACAGCGAATAGCTGATAAAGCTTAAGGGGAATGTGGCGGCGAAAGCAAAGACTGAGAGCCACAGCAGATAGATGGCCGTCTGCAGAGCCTTTGCCCGCGCCGACTTCCCCGCCCACTTCTTCATGGCTGAAGACAGGCCGGTCACAAGGACGAGAACATAAAACACCCATTCAAGGGGTGTGGACAAAAAGAACAGCAGGTTCCTTATCTTGGAATACTCTTCGCTCAGCATAAGCTCCCGCCCGTTCAGAAAAGCTTCCGGGTCTGCCTGTGTTCCCTGATACTCAAAAGGCAGGCTTGTATTCGCAAAATAAAACAGATACCAGTAAAAAAACAGCCCGTAGACTACATATCCTATGACTGTGTAAAAGCCGATTTTCCGAGCCATTTCAATTCCCCCTTTCTTCTTGGCTGCTTTTTCGCAAAAAGCGGGCAGCCTGGACGGGCTTTCTTTGTACAACCTCTCTCCCTACAGTGTAGTACCGATTGTTTATTTTAGAACAGCAAAATGGATGAGCCTCAATTATATATTCTCCCAAACCGCTTTCAAACCGCTGCCCTCAATAGAAAAACCAGGCTCAGCAGCTTGAGCCTGGCAGTCATGCTAGAAAAAATAGGAGTATACCGACAATACAGCGATCGACCCGAGGACAACCACGATGACATTTGCTCCAAGGTAAGCTGCCAGGAAAGCTGCAGCTGCCCCGAGCAGGCCGTACCAGATGTCTTCCTGGATAAATAGGATTCCTGGGAAAATAAGCGCTCCCAGTGTCGCATAAGGGACATTTCTCAAGACCCCCTGCCAGAATGCAGGCAGCTCCTTACCTCTGAACAGGACGAAGGGAAGCATCCTCGGAATATAGGTAACGGCCGCCATCCCGATGATCATCATAATGATTTGGCTATTCATGCCGATTAACTCCCCTTCTCTTTTTGATAGTTTCAACAGCTTCAGTAACCAGTGCTGACAAAAGTGTAGCTGTGACAATGGCCCATCCTGTCGAAAGCAGATCTGCCATTGTGAATATCGTATTGAACCCTGCTGCAAGCACAGCAAGGAACACAACCTTTGCACTGCCCTTCATGGAAGGCACGAGCAGTCCCACAAACATGGCATATAATGCGACTGACATGCTTTCCTGGAGAGTCTGCGGAAGACTGGCGCCGATCAGATGGCCGATGCCGGAGCTGACCACCCAGCTTGAGTAGGATACAAAGATGAGGCCGAACATATAGCCTGAAGAAACTTTCTCTCTTTTCATGGAAGCAACTGAAAAGGTCTCATCTGTAATGCCAAAAGCAAATATGATTTTATTTGCCGTATGCTCGTCTTCACACTTTTCATTAAGAGATGCTGACATCAGGAAATGCCTGATGTTAACAATAAAGGTAGTAAGGATGATTTCAAATATCCCTGTCCCCAGCGTCAAGAGGCTCAGGGAGATATACTGGGCCGCACCCGCAAAGACGAGCAGGCTCATCAGCACTGTTTCTCCTACTGAAAGCCCTGTAGTCTTTGCCAAGAGCCCGAATGTTATGGCAATCGGAAAATATCCGATCGCAATGCTTATCCCTGCCTGTATCCCTTTGCGGAACTCCCCCGCTGGCCTTTCTGCTGCTAATTCTGCCATATCCTCACCTGCCGTTATGTATCTTGGAAAATATTATTGTAATGTACTGTGTTTCTTCTATACTTTTGAGTTATATTATACATATGTGCGTTATATTACACAATTCCTTTGGAGGAAAAAATGGAGAATATTCACAAAAATATAGGGGAAAATTTACGGAATATACGAAGGAGCAGAGGTCTCAGCCTGGACATGGCCGCAGAGGCAACCGGTGTAAGCAAGGCAATGCTTGGGCAGATAGAACGGGGAGAATCCAACCCCACCGTCACAACATTATGGAAAATTGCCAGCGGCCTCCAGATTTCTTTTTCTTCTTTGATGGCAGAAAAATCATCTGAAGTTTCTTTTGCCAGCATCAGTCGGATTAACCCGATCATTGAGAATGAAGGGAAGTATAAAGTGTTCCCGCTGTTCCCCTTTGATCCCCGAAAGAAATTCGAGATATTTATTGTGGAAATCGCCCCTGACTGGAAGCAGACATCAGATCAGCATAACGAAGGGGTAGAAGAATATATCACAGTCATAAGCGGGGAAATTGAGGTAATCATCGGTGGCCGGCCATACAGGATCCAGGAAGGCTCTGCCCTCCGGTTTGCCGCTGACCAGACCCACAGCTACAGGAATACGGGGGAAGCACCAGCAAAATGCCAGGTAGTCATGTATTACGAATAACAAAATAAAAAGTGCCGCATGGCAGACCATCGGCACCTTTTATTCAGGCAAGAACAGCGCGGTCGCTGTTCAATTTCTCACCGCGGATGCGCTGGAATTCCCCAAGCAGCTTTTCAACTGTCAGTTCCCGCTTCTCCTTTTCTCCTGCTTCGAAAATGATCTGCCCACCGTCCATCATGATCAGCTTGTTTCCGAGATCGATCGCCTGCTGCATATTATGGGTGACCATCAGGGCTGTCAGTCCGAAAGACTCAACGATCTTTCTGGTCAGTTCAGTGATAAGGGCAGCCCGGGCCGGGTCAAGCGCAGCTGTATGCTCATCAAGCAGCAGGATTTTCGGCTCTGTGAAGGTTGCCATCAATAATGACAATGCCTGCCTTTCCCCTCCGGATAAAAGGCCAGCCTTTGCTTCAAGGCGGTCCTCAAGCCCGAGGTGGAGCATTTCGAGCTGCTCCCTGAAAAATGCCTTCCGTTTCTTCGTCATTCCCATCCTCAGGCCCCGCCCCCCAGTCCGCGAAGAGGCGATCGCCAGATTCTCCTCAATGGTTAGATTAGGAGAAGTCCCTGCCATGGGGTCCTGGAAGACCCTGCCGATCAGGCGCGACCTTTTGTGCTCTTTCATTTGCGTAATATTTTTGCCGTCAATCAGCACTTCCCCTTCATCCGGATAGAGGCGGCCTGATATGATGTTCATCAAGGTGGACTTTCCTGCCCCATTGCTGCCGATGACAGTGACAAAATCTCCTGGCTGCATGGATAGGTTAAGATGCTGAAGAGCTTTTTTCTCATCTGGGGTAGCTTCATTGAATACTTTATAAATCTGTTTTAGCTGCAGCAACCTGCCCACCGCCTTCCTCTGCCATTTTTTTCAGCCCATCTTTATCAAAGCGCCTTTTTTTTCTGCGCCTGTTATCCCGCTGCCGCTCAATCATCCTTGGGATGATGAGCGCACAGACAACGATTGCAGCCGTAATTAGCTTCATGTCTCCCGTTTCAAGAAAATCGGCCCTCAAGGCAAGGGTCACGATGATTCTATAAAGGATGGCTCCCCCAATAACGGCTAAAGTCGCCCTGAAGATCGTTTTTGCCCCAAAGACCGCCTCGCCGATGATGACGGAGGCAAGGCCGATAATGATCATGCCGATCCCCATGCCGACATCGCTGAAGCCATTGTACTGGGCAATAAGGGCTCCTGAAAAAGCAACAAGTCCGTTGGACAACCCCAGTCCCAGGATTTTGAGTGTATCGGTATCTGCTGAAAAGCTCCGCACCATTGTCTCATTATCGCCCACTGCCCTGATGGCAAGCCCGATATCCGTTTTCAGGAAAGCATCGAGCAGCAGCTTAATGACCATTGATACAGCAAGCATTACCAGCAGGATCCCCCATGTTTTGGGAACCATCCCCTCGAGCCCCATGCCCGTCAAAAGGGATGCCATCCCGCTGTCGAACGGCAGTGACTCCCAAAAGCCGGACAGCTTTGTGATGACAGTCTCCTCTGAAAGGAGGGGGACATTCGATTTTCCCATTATCCTCAGGTTAATAGAATAAAGGGCAATCATCATTAATATGCCGGACAAAAGGGGGTTTATTTTTCCTTTTGTGTGGAGCAGGCCTGTCAGGCACCCGGCAGCAAAGCCGCATATCATGGCCATTATGGTAGCAAGTAACGGATTCACGCCTGCCACGATCATTGAAGCAGCGACAGCCGCACCTGTAACAAAGCTCCCATCCACCGTCAGGTCCGGGAAATCAAGTACCCGGAATGACAGGTACACACCAAGGGCCATCAAAGCATAAATCGCACCAGCCTCCACTGAGCCAAATATCGCTGTGAACATATAATCTTCCTTTCTCCGGGAGGTAATTCTATCATTCTATTCAGTAAATTCAGCCAGGCTGTTCCATTCCTCTTTAAGCCCGATATTCATTTCCTCTGCAGCCTTCTTGTTGATCAGGAGCTTTAAGTTTTGCGGATATTGCACAGGGAGCTCTGATGGCTTCTTCTCTCCTTCAAGGATTTCGGCCGCCATTTCCCCTGCCTCATAACCGATATCTTCATAGTCAAAACCGTAAGCAGCAAACCCTCCGCGCTCGACTGAGTCCAATTCACCGACAAACAGCGGGATATCATTGTCATTGGCTGTCTGAATGACCGACTCCAGCGCGGAAACAACTGTATTATCCGTAATGATATAAATCATGTCTGCTTTGCCTACAAGGGATTCAGCTGCCTGCTTCACCTCTGAGGAAGCTGATACTGTGGCCTCTTCCAGCTTTAAGTCTGTTCCTTCCATCGCCTTTTTCACAAGATCAATCTGGGCATTGGAATTCTGCTCCCCCGAATTGTAGATGACTCCTACCGTTTTTCCTTCCATCTGCTCAGCCATGAATTTCACCGTATTCGGGATGGCATCCGGATGGGTATCTGTTGTGCCAGTGATATTTTCTCCAGGCTCCTCCATCGAGGCGACAAGCTCAGCACCAACAGGATCTGTTACAGAGGTGAAAACGATTGGGATATCCTTCGTCGCATTCAGTGCCCCGTACGCGCTCGGCGTCGAATTGGCGAAGATAAGATCCACACCGTCTCCGGCAAAGTTGTTGGCGATTGCCTGGTTGTTGTTCTGGTCGCCCTGGGCGATCTGGACATCATAGTCAACCTCGAGCCCTTTATCTTCAAGGGCCTTTTTGAACCCCTCAAGCGCAGCATCAAGAGAAGGATGCTCCACAATCTGCGTTACGCCGATTTGATACGTTTTTTCCCCCTCTGCCGCCGTTTTCCCTCCAGCTTCATCTGAACCGCACCCTGACAGCAATCCTGCTGCCAGCAGTCCTGCCGCAGCCAATCCAAACTTTTTCTGTTTCATGAAATATCCCCCATTCTTGTCCTATCAATCGCTATTCCGCTTTTGTACTTTTATGCTTTTATGCTTTTATTCACTAAATTATATAGGCGAACCGTGCTGGATTCAAGATGTATTTTAACAATTTTAAAAATTAATAATATGAAAACTCAAAAACACCCTGTGAACGGCATTCCATTCACAGGGTGTTTTATTATCTTCCTTTGAACTCAGGCTTCCTTTTTTCTGAGAACGCCTGAAGGGCTTCCATCCTGTCTTCTGTAGGAATGGTCACCTCATAGGCTTTTCTCTCAATCTGCAAACCTGTCTGCAGATCCGCATTCATCCCTTGTTTTACAGCAAATTTAGCCTGCTGAAGGGCGACAGGCCCGTTAGCCAGCATTTCTTCTGCCAGCTTCAGGCATTCTTCAAGAAGCTGATCCAGAGGGACTGCTTTTGTCAATAATCCGTAATGCAAAGCTTCTTCTGATGTGAGTCTCCTTGCAGTGAGGATGAGCTCAAGTGCCTTTGCCTGCCCGATCAGCCTGGGAAGCCGCTGCGTCCCGCCTGCTCCGGGGATGATGGCAAGACTGGTTTCAGTCAACCCCATCTTCGTTCCCTGGGCAGCCAGCCTGAAGTCACAGGACAGGGCCAGTTCCATCCCCCCGCCAAAAGCAAATCCATTGATGGCTGCAATCGTAGGCTGCGGGAGACTCTCAATCAATGAGAATACCTCGCCGATTTTATATACATTCCTTTTAACGTCCGTCTGAGAAAGTGTCTTTCTTTCCTTCAGGTCAGCCCCGACACTGAATGCTTTATCGCCTGCTCCCGTAAAAATGACAACCCGGACATCCGGATTGATCCTGATATCCTCCACTGTCCGCTGCAGCTCTTCAAGAGTCTCATAATTAAAAGCATTCAGGGCTTCTGGCCTGTTCAGGGTAATAATGGCCGCGTGGTTCTCCACTTTTAAATCAATGCTGCTCATATTTCGTTTTCAACTCCTTTTAATATCTATCTGCATAATTCGCTTTCCAGGTATGAAAACCCTTTCTTTTCGCTCATTGTGTGAAGCGTTTCTATATTATCCCCGGCGGAAGATGACAGGATGGAAGCAGGCAGCTTCCTGCTCAAATCAAAAAACCAGGCTGGAGGCGAAGTCCGGCCTGGTTTTGAAAAACAAGGTGTAAATGATATTTCACATATCGGCAGAATGGCCATGGACAAACTGCCATCTTAGCTTTATTTGGTCTGGAGAACCTGTTTCTTCAATGCTCTTCTCAATATTTTTCCTGTCGTATTCTTAGGCAACTCGTCCAGGAATTCAATTGAGGAAGGCAGCTTGTATTTAGCAAGATGCTGTTTGCAATAGCCTATAAGCTCTTCCTCGGTGAGAGAAGGGTCGGACAGCACAACATAGCTTCTGACCGCTTCTCCCTGATTCGGATCCGGCACGCCGATGACAGCCGCCTCAACCACGCCCGGATGGCTGTACAGCACTTCCTCCACTTCCCTTGGATAGACATTGTAGCCGCCGACAATGATGATTTCCTTTTTCCTGTCTACAATATAGAAATAGCCTTCTTCGTCCATCCGCGCAAGATCTCCTGTAAAAAGCCAGCCATCCCTGATGGAAGCAGCAGTTTCCTCAGGCATCTTATAATAGCCTTTCATAACATTCGGGCCCCTTACAGCAAGTTCGCCGACTTCACCAGGCGGCACCTCATCACCCAGTTCATTGACAACTCTGTTTTCAACGTTCAGGATGGATGTCCCGATTGAACCAGGCTTGCGCGGCCGGTCAAGCGGATTGAAGCATGTTACCGGCGATGCCTCGGACAGGCCATAGCCTTCAGAAATAAGGACATTGAATTTTTTTTCAAAGTTTTCAAGCAATGCTACCGGCAGTGATGCACCGCCGGAAATGCAGAGGCGGAGGGACTTTAAATCTTCCGCCTTTCCATCGCTGTATTGCAGCAGGAAATTGTACATGGTCGGCACACCGGCAAAAACAGTTGCCTCATACTCTTTTACCAGCCTGAATACTTCTTTCGGGCTGAATTTCGGATCGATCAGGATGGTCGCTCCATTCATCAGAGGTGCGTTAAGTACAACAGTCAGGCAGAAGACATGGAACATCGGAAGCGACGTAATGACCCTGTCCGATTCATTCATTTTTAAGTAATCGCTTACATCCTTTGCATTGCTGTAAAGGTTTTTATGCGTGAGCATTGCGCCTTTTGGCTTTCCTGTGGTGCCTGATGTATAAAGGATGATAGCTGTATCCTCCTCCTCAAGCTCCGGTCCCTGGTACCCTGCATCGCCTGATGCCAGAACTGATGTAAACGATTTCAGTTTAGGATAGACACTCAGGGCCGAGACATCAGCATCCGCCTGCTTGCCTTGCGGAGTTTCACAAATAATATAGTTTTCAACCGATGGAAGCGCCCCATGCATTTTCTCTGCCATTGGAACCAGCAAGTCCAGGCTGATGATGGCTTTCACATCACCGTTTTTGACAATATAGCCAATTTCATCCGGCGTATAGATCGGATTAATCGGAATCACGGTCGCCCCCAGGCGCATCGCCCCATACAAGCTGATAATGAAGAATGGAGAATTGCCGAGAAGCAGTGCAACATGGTCTCCCTTTTGGATACCCAGCTTTTCAAGGCCTGAAGCAAACTTTGTAACTGCCGCATCAAGCTCAGCATAAGTGCTTTCCTTGTCCATGAAATAATAGGCGGGTTTTTCACCCAGCTTCTGTGCGGTTTCATGCAGCTGTGAAGATAAGTTCATCATTTTCCCTCCTCCTAAATGAATGAATAATCATTCATTAAATAATAAAAAATTTTCTAAATATATTATATTGAAAGAAATTTATGTATTCAAGTGCACAGTGCCAAAATTTTGTAGATATTTGGGCGCCGCTTATTGCTTCCCCATGAAAAAACCCCGCCTGGGCGGGGGAAAACTCAGTAGACAAGATTAATAAAATCCTCTTTGGTAACATTGCCGAAATAATGTTTGATGTTGATATCTGCAAGGGCTTCTTCGATTGCCGCTTTTTCATAGCGCAGACCTGACAGCTTTTCTTCAATTACTGCTACATCTCCGACACCGAAAAAGTCGCCGAATATCTTGCAATTCCCGATAATCCCTTTATTAACATCCAGCCGTACATCGATTTGGCCAACCGGGAATCGGTGTGAATGCTGGAGATTGAATTTCGGCGATTTCCCGTAATTCCAGTCCCAATTCTGGTAGCGCTCTTTTGATAGCTGGTGTATCTTTTCCCAATCCTCTTCTGTCAGTACATACTCTGGAATTTCGTCAAGATCCCCAAAAATGTTCTTCAGGAGTGTGCTTCTGAACTGCTCAGTCGAAACCTTTTCTTCCAGAAATTCAGAAATATTCGCTACACGGCTGCGGATGGACTTGATGCCCTTTGACTCAATTTTATCCTTCCTCACCTTAAGGGCCGATACAACACTGTCGATCTCAGAATCAAACAGCAATGTCCCGTGGCTGAACATCCTGCCCCTTGTGGCGAACTGGGCATTACCGGAAATTTTTCTTCCTTCCGCAGTAAGGTCGTTCCGTCCGCTCAGCTCAGCTGCCACCCCCATTTTCTTCAAGGCCTCGACAACAGGCTCTGTGAACTTCCTGAAGTTATGGAAGCTGTCCCCATCGTCCTTTGTAATGAATGAAAAATTAAGATTGCCCAAATCGTGGTAGACAGCTCCCCCTCCGGATAGACGGCGGACCACATGAATGCCGTTTTTCTCAACATATTCTGTATTGATCTCCTCGATGGTGTTCTGGTTTTTGCCGATGATGATGGAAGGCTCATTTATGTAAAAAAGCAGATAGCTTTCCTGGTCAATGTCCAGGTTCTTCAATGCATACTCTTCAATGGCAAGATTTATGCGGGGGTCTGTAATCCCTTTGTTGTCGATAAATAGCATGATGATTCTCCTTTGTTTTAGATAGTGTAGGTATCATTGAATGCAGCCAGGCGGACTGGGCCGCTGTATTCCCTTGCCGACTCCTCAGCAAGCTTTGAAAGCTCCCCATAATGCGGAAGATGGGTCAGGACAAGCTGTTCCGCGCCAGCTTTTTCAGCAAGCCTCCCGGCATCATAGCTGTTCATATGCCCTGCGTTCTTTCCATTCTGATTTCCGTAGAAATTGCACTCGCTGACAAGCAGGGAAGCTCCGGATGCAAAAGCAGCCAGCTCTTCTTTATAGGATGTATCGGCTGTATAGACAATCGCATTTCCTTCTGCTTCAAACCGCATCGCATAGCATGGTGCCGGATGATCTGTTTTTAAGAATGTGATTGTAAAGGGCCCGAGGTTTAATTCCTCGTCCGGCTTATACTCTTTTCCTTCTGAAATATCCTTATAGCTGAGCTTCGAGAACTCCTGAGGGTTTTCCCTGTGAGCATAAATAGGCAGGGTATCCATCTTTTTTCCGAGGAAGCCCTGGATGAGGCGGGCATGCTGCAATACGCCGATATCTGCGATATGGTCAGGATGATAATGAGAAATAATGACCGCATTTAGCTCCTCCGGCTGGATGATCTGCTGCATTTTCGACAGTACTCCGCTGCCGCAGTCCACAAGCAGGCGGAAGCCATTGTGCTCGAGAAGATAGCCGGCACTGGCCTCATTCCCCTTCGGATAACCTCCCCAGGGCCCTATAACAGTTAATTTCATCTAACAGTCCTCCTTTTTTCCGAATCCCTAATAACACTATAATCGATTATGCCTATTTTTTCATTTTTTTAAAATTGTATTGATACAGTTGTTGACTTAAAAATACTGTTATAATACAATGTAAATACAGAAACACAAACACATAACCCGGGAGGCTGACAGAATGCTAGAAAATATCGTGGAATTTTTCAGGAATTTGCCAGCAAAACAATGTTCGGAGTGCGGCAGCTCCATTGATGAGCAGCACGAATGCTATGGGACTAAATGTGATAAGTGTCTTGACTTGAACTGACTGGAATTCTATAAAATTATAAGAAAAGCGCAAGCGCCTTGCTCACCCTTAAGGAACGCAGACTAAGAACGCCACGTCCTGTGGCAACGTCTGCATAACCCCCATCCTGGGGGCCTCAAGACGATCATCCCGGAAAGGCGTTCTTTGCCTTTTTGGGATGATTGGCTTGTGACCTCGAGGGGGTAGGCGCTGGAGCTAGACAGTAATCGAAGTTAAAAAAATATACTTTCTTATTTTACCAAAAAGACCCGGCCGGCGGCCGGGTCTTTCTCTGTCTCTATTATTCTGCGATTGCTGCGTACTTTCTTTTATGCATGATAGTGAAATAAGTCATCGTGCCAGCAATGAATGCGAGCATAAAGCCAAGGAGGATGGCTGCATTATGCCACATGAAGGCAAAGTCTCCGCTCGATGCCACGGCCTTCAGGCCTGCCACTGAATAGGTCATCGGCAGCAGGGCATTGAAATGCTGCAGGAAGCCCGGAATCAGTTCAAGCGGGAAGGTGCCTGCACTTGTTGTCAGCTGCAGGATGAGTATAAGAATAGCAACAAATCTTCCCGGATCTCCAAGCGCTGTAACAAAGAATTGGATCAGCGCCATGAAGGTCAGGCTTGTAATAATATTGAACAGAAGGAATAATGGGATGCTCTGCACTTCAAGCCCCAGTCCCGAAATCAGGATCCATGAAGCAATAAGCGCCTGGATGATGCCTGCCGCTGCAAGAACACCAAACTTGGCTGCAAACCAGCTCAGGCCGTTTCCAGGGACCGATGCCGGCTCCCTGAGCGGGAACACGATGGACAGAAGCAGAGCTCCGACAAACAAGCCCAATGAAAGGAAGTACGGCGTAAAGCCGGTTCCGTAGTTAGGCACTTCATTGATTTTTTCATTTTTCACCTGGACAGGTTCGGCAATCATATTGTAGGTTTTGTCATCCGCACTTACAGATGAAGCTTCCTCAGCTCCGTCCTTCAGTTTGCCTGCAAGCTCTGCTGAGCCTTCGGACAATGCTGAATTCCCTTCTGCCACTTTGCCGGCACCTTCAGACAGCTTTCCTGCGCCTTCCTTCAGGGCGCCAGAGCCATCAGCCAGCTTGCCGAGACCGCCGGAAAGCTCTGTGCTCCCTGCTGCCAGCTGTGCTGATCCGGCTTTTGCTGAAGCAAATTGCTGTCCATATTCATTCATGCCTGCGATAAACTGCTGCTGGCCATCCTGTATCTTGGCTGTACCTTGTGCGAGTGAAGAGCTTCCTGCTGCAAGAGAATCAATTCCCTGCTGCAATTGCTTTTGCCCTTCTGAAAGGCTGCCTATTTTGTCTGACAGCTGCTGTGCTCCGCCGGATATTTGGCCGGCAGATTCGGCAAGCTGTGATGTACCGGCTGCCAGCTGGCCTAAGGCTGCTTCCAGCTCTTTTCTTTCAGGGGAGTCCTCCGGCATCTGCTGCAGGACTGCCCCCAGCTTTTGCTGAAGCTGGGACATTCCGCCGCTGACCTTGGCAGCTTCTGACTGCCATTGATCAAGTGAGCCTGAAATTGAGGCAGCACCGCCCTGAAGCTGTTCTCCTCCCTGGACAAGGGCAGGAACCTTTCCCTGGACCTGCTGGATTCCTTCATTCAGCTTTGCAGCTCCAGCAGCTGCTTCCTGATTACCCGCCTGAAGCTCACTGGCCGCAGCTTCCAATTTCTGATGGCCGGCTTGAAGCTTTCCAAGACCAGAGTCCAGGTCCTTCGCTCCTGCAGCCAGCTCTGCAGATCCTTTGTTCACCTGGCTGACGCCATTATCAAATTCAACAGACTTCCCGGCCAATTCTCCAAGCTTATTCTTCAGTTCCTGTGAACCTGATTTAAGCTCCAGGGCTCCTTCGTCAAGCTTACCGGCCCCGTCGCTCGCCTGTACCAAACCGTCTGTCATGTCGCCGATTTTATCAAACATCGTCTCAGCATAGGTTTCGGTAATTTTCTCGGAAAGAGAAGCTTTGATTTTTTCAATTGCTGTACCGCCAATCTGTGAAGAAAGGAAGTTATAGCTTTCGTTTGGAACATAAATTAAATTCAGCTTTTTCGGATCTTCATCCAAAAGAGTTGTCGCATTCTCTGAAAAGTCCTCAGGAACCTCTACAAGAATATAATACTTCTCCTTCTCCAGATCTTTATAGCCTTCCTCTTTAGTAACAAACTTAAAACTAAAATCAGCACTATCTTTTAAATTGGATATCAGTTCGTCCCCGAGCTGCAGCTCTTTTCCTTCAAATTCTGCCCCTTTGTCTTCATTGACTACTGCGACAGGCAGATCGGCAAGATGATCATAAGGATCCCAGAATGCCCAAAGGAACATTCCGCTGTAAAGCACAGGAATGAACAGGACAGCAATAATCGGGATCAGCAGTTTTCTGTTTTTAAAAATAGCTGAAAACTCATTCCTGAATAATCTATTTCTCATTTATTTTTCCTCCTGTACGATTGACTATTTTGTTCAAATGGTCAATTTTATTCATAAAACAAGGACTATCCCTTAAGTCAGTTAGATAATCCTTTAAACAGGTATTGCTCAAACAGCTTTGCAATTTCCTCTTTTTCAAGAGGTTTATGCTGCTTTTCCCAATCAAAAATCAGGGCGATATAGAGCTTGAACATGATGAAGGCAGTCAGCTCAGGATCGCAGTCTGCTATCTCGCCTTTTTTCACAGCTTCGGCAACTTTTTCTTTAATATAAGAAAGAATTGATTTTTCCAGCCTCTCCATTACCTCCATTACTGCAGGAGTGCCCATTTCCTTTTCTTCCTGGAAAAGCTTGATGGTCAGCTGGTGCTTCAGCCTGAACTCAAGGATCCCATATAAGGCGCGATGGACATTTTCGTGGAAAGATAATGAAGAATCCAGAGATTCGTCAGCTGCAATTTTCATTTCCTTGATGAGCGTTGTGATGATTTCATCGAATAATTCCTCTTTATTCTTAAAAAACGTGTAGATCGTCCCTTTGCCGACATTCGCAATTTTGGCCACCTGATCCATTGTGGTTGCTTTATAGCCAAACAGAGAAAATGATTTATTGGCAGCTTCAATAATTAATTGCTTGCGGTCTACAGCCATCTATACACCTCGATTCACAAAAATGACTGAATGAACATTTTGGTCAATTTGAACAAAAATAATAATAGCATATGTCAGCAGCTCTTGCAATGCTTCCCGGTTAATATTTTATTATTAATTACTATCCCTAACTGAGGGACATAATCAGAAACCAAAGAAGGAGCCCTGCCCCAAAAGGCAGGTCTCCTTCTCTCTGCTATTCTGAAAGCTTCCTGAGTACGGCAGATGCCATAGCATCAATGAATTCGGGCTGTGAATTCGGCATTTCCGGACGATAATAGCTTGCCCCGATTTCCTCTGTTACAACTTTGCATTCATAGTCATTGTCATATAAAACTTCAAGGTGGTCTGCTACAAACCCGACTGGTGTATAGACGAATGCTTTATAGCCTTTTTCATTATACAAGTCGCGCGTCAGGTCCTGGACATCCGGCCCAAGCCATGGCTCAGGAGTATTCCCGGCACTCTGCCAGCCAACCTCATAATTTTCTACCCCCGCCTGTTCAGCGATCAGATCCGCAGTCTCCTGCAGCTGGTTAGGGTAAGGATCTCCCGACTGGAGAATTTTCTCTGGCAGGCTGTGGGCTGATACGATCAGCACTGCATTGTCTTTTTCATCTGCAGGCATGGATGCGAAGGCTTCCTTCACTTTTTCTGCCCAATAGCCGATGAATTTCGGTTCTTGATACCAGCTTTCTACAGAAGTGATGGTCAGGCCGCCAAGCCTTTCTGCTTCTTCTTTTGCACGGCCATTATATGACTTCACGCTGAAGGTTGAAAAATGGGGAGCCAGCACGATGCTTGCAGCTTCCGTGATTCCATCTTCTTTCATGCTCTTCACTGCATCTTCGACAAAAGGTTCAATATGCTTCAAGCCCAGATACATCTTGAATTCAATTTCATCCTGGATGCTGTTCAGATGCTGCTCAAGCTTTTCACCCTGCTCCTGTGTAATCCTGGCAAGCGGGGAAATCCCGCCGATTGCTTCATAGCGGCTCCGCAGATCTTCAAGCATCTCATCTGAGGGCTTTCTTCCATGGCGTATATGAGTATAATAGCGCTCAATATCTTCTTCTTTATATGGCGTTCCGTAGGCCATGACAAGCAGGCCCATTTTCTTTTTCGGCATTATATTTACACCTCTTTTTAATCATGTATCTAGTCACTTATTGTGCCAAAAACCCGGCTGAATACAAAATCTAATGCTCAGGAATTACTCAGCAAGCTTGAAAGCCGAGTAATCGTGGATAAAGCCAGTCAGTTTTTTCAATGTATCCGGGTTGACAGACGGGAAGACGCCGTGGCCAAGATTGAAAATATAGCCTGGCTGCTGCATTCCCTGGTCAAGGATTTCCCTGGCTCTCTCTTCAATTACTTCCCATGGAGCAAGCAATATGGCAGGATCAAGATTGCCCATGACTGTTTTCCTGATGCCCATCTCCCTTGCCTCGCTGATTGGAAGCCTCCAATCCAGTCCGACTACGTCCAATGGAAGGTCATGCCATTCCATGGCCAGGTGGCTTGCGCCCACTCCAAACATGATCAAAGGCACATTTTCTTCTTTAAGAGCTGTGAAGATCCGTTCCATAACCGGCTTGATGAAGCAGCGGTAGTCGGCCACATTCAGTGCGCCTACCCATGAATCGAAAAGCTGGATAGCCTTTGCACCAGCCTTGATTTGTGCTTTTACATAAACGATGATGGTGTCAGCAAGCTTGTCCATCAGCGCGAACCATGCCTGCGGCTCAGAATACATGAAAGCTTTTGTTTTATTGTAATTCTTTGACGGCCCGCCTTCGATCATATAGCTGGCGATTGTGAATGGCGCGCCGGAGAAGCCAATCAAAGGAACTGTCAGCTGTTCTTCTGTTAAGAGCTTGATTGTGTCAAGGACATAGGGAATATCCTGTTCAGGATGAAGTTCCCCCAGTTTCTCAACATCTGAAAGCGAGCGGACCGGATTGGAAATGACCGGACCGATGCCTGTTTTAATATCTACGTCCACTCCGATGGCGGGAAGCGGCGTCATGATGTCTTTATAGAGAATCGCAGCATCCACTCCGTAGTTTTCAACCGGCAGCCTTGTAACATAGGCACATAATTCAGGCTGATGCGTTATTTCGAATAAGGAGTATTTCTCTTTGATGGCACGGTATTCGGGCTGGGATCTCCCAGCCTGCCGCATATACCATACAGGGACGCGGTCTGTTTTTTCCCCGCGCGCCGCTTTTAAAAATGTATCGTCTATCTGTTTTGCCATAAAACTGTATCCACCTTTCAGTACTCTTCTGTTTGTTTATTGTAATATATCTTTCTGGAAATTAGAAATTTCGGTATGTATAGGGCATATTGCCCCTTCCACTATAGCGGTTTCAGGATAGGTTGTATAGATTGCCTGGGGAAATGTCGAAAATTTGCCTTAAAAGAGAAAAGGCAAAAACAAATTGCATTACAAAAATCATTTCTATTTTTAAATGGGGTGTTGATCTCCGTTCCAGGCACTTCGCTTTCCGCGGGGCGGAGTTGAGCCTCCTCGCCGCAAGCGGCTGTGGGGTCTCAACTCTTCCGCTGCAATCCCGCAGGAGTCTTCGTGCCTTGCACTCCAATCAACAGGTTTTTAAATTCGAATGGCAGTACAACCCTGAAAACTTTAACATTCAATTACCATTTTAGAACTCCATCGGAGCAGGTCAATTAATACCTTATAGTTTTATATTTCGTAAAAAACGTTAACGTAAAGTTGGCTTTTCATGACATTGCTTTATTCAATTCTATTATTAGGGTTATTTCCTTTAATTCATTGATTTTGCAAAGGAAAAAACAAACCAAAAAAGGCACGGAACCCTAACATTCCGTACCCCCTCTGGTCTGAAAAATACTGCCTTCATGTAATTTATCTCGGCAGTGTAAATTCAGCTGTTCTTCCTTTGAATGCTTTTGTGCCGTCTTCGTTATAGAAAGGGCCGAATTCCAGATCAAACTTTTTGTATATTTCGAATTCATCTTTCCTGAATAGAAAGACATGAAGCTTTTCTCCCTGTGCACCTGCCTCGATGGCCTTTGGTTCACGGGGTTCAACCATGCCCTGTGACAGAATTCTGGCGCGGTTGTCATCCACTGAAAGGATGGAACCTATATTCCAGATGCTGACCGGCTCTGAAGACTGATTGTCAATATTAAATTTGACTGTCAGAGCCACAATGCCGCTGTCGCCAAAATTTGTAAAGCGCGGCTTATTGGCCTCTGTCGGGGTGATTTCTGTATACTGAACCCCTTCAAGTGTTACATTCACATCACCGATTTTTTGTGCTTCGCCAATTCCTTCTTTTTCGAAAATCATTTTCTTATCTGCCATATTATCGGTTGTCAGCTGATCCTGGTAGAAGGATGGCTCGCTTGCCATGGCCTCCTTCTGTTCAACACTGTAAGCAAAATCAAAGACTGCATTCCCCTGGATGGAACCTTTGAACTGGTCGTTGTCTGCAGCTCCGCCTTCAATGATGTACTTCGGCTTTACAGTCGAAAGCTTATCAAATTCGGCATTTGTCAGGGTGAATGATATCAGCCCTGTTATCTTTTCCCCGGCTGCGAATTTCCCTGTTTCTGACTCTTTTTTCGATTTGACCTTGTCTGCATCAAGGATAAAGGTTGGGTCTGATGGGTACCAGTCCAGCTCATGTGATGTCTGGATACGGTGCATATTGTTGTAATACATTGCTTTATCAGTGCCATTATCCACTGTAACCTTTGCCGTAATCACATACCCGTCGATCTCATCATTAAACGGGATGGTGACATCCTCGTGCATATCTGTCACTTTGACGATCTGATATTCATCCACAGAAACTTTGAAGCCTTTCATATCATGGACAAAGCCAGGATCTGTGTTCGTATAGATGACTTCAACCTCGCCCTCTGATTCATCTGCAATATTTGGGTTGAGCAGCTCTCCTTCTGCACTTGTTCCATCAGCCGTTTCTTCAGCTTCTTCCGACTCATCAGTTTCTTCCTCTGCGGCAGCATGATCTGTTTCTTCAGCTTCAACCTTCTTTTCCGGCTCTTTACCGTTTGAAGCTTTTTCATCATTCCCGCATGCCGATAGTAAAAGCATTAGAGCCAAGAGTGCTGTCCATAAAACATTTTTCTTCACGTTTTTACACAACCTTTTTTTGGATTATTTTCCCTTCGCCATTATAAATCACGAAATGATAGATTTCCCTGTTTAATAGATAAAAAGGAAAAAATAAGGAAATACTACCATCAATAAGCAGGCAGAGGCAGGAGGATGCACACAGATACAGCAGCCTCCGAATAGGAAAATACCACCAATAGTTCCTGGATAAACCAAAATTTTGAAATAAACTTCTATCCGGCAGCTAAGAGCTCTGATTGGGAATCGGCATGCGGAGAAGCTATAATGAGGGAGAGCGCTAACATACAAAGAGAATCTTGAGGTGATATGGATGAGGATTTATATGACGAACGGCACTTTTGATTTTTTAAAAATAGTACAAAATAAGAACAGCGCAGAGAAAATGGTGCTGATGCAGGATGCGGACAATGCACTGCTCCTCCACGAAACCGAGGGAAAAACTTTATTTAACGAACCGCGGAGCTATGAAGTGCTGGATTCAACAGGTTCACTCGAAAGCCGCGGTTTTATTGTCATGAATAATATCCCCGTAACAGAAGAAGGAAGGCCCTTATTCGAATACCGATTTAAAAACAGGGCTGGGGCGGTTGAAAACGAGCCTGGCTTTATCAGCATCCGGGTACTTCGCCCGCTTTCCAGTGATACGTATGTCATTCTCACCCAATGGGAGAGCGAAAAGGATTTCAAAAATTGGCAGGATTCCAAAGCCTATGAAAAGGCACACGAAAAACGGGGAACAGATCAAGGCATCGATGTCCAGCGTCCAAATATCTTTGCACGCCCATCCTTTGTAACAACTTATTATATCCCTGAAGCAGATTGATCATTACTATCATAAGTGGCCGGAAGATGCGGAAGCCCGCATTTTCCGGCCTTTTCTTCGGGTTGCAGCTGAAAAAAAAGAACCTGAAGAAATTAACGCCAGATTCTTTCATTCGCCCTATGCAAAATCCCTTCAGGCTTTAGGTCCTTGTTTAATGAGGCCGTTTTGATGGGCATACACAGCTGCCTGGGTGCGGTCGGAAACGGACAGCTTGCTGAGTATGTTGCTGACATGTGTTTTCACCGTTTTTATCCCTATAAAGAGCTGATTGCTGATTTCCTGGTTGGTCATCCCTTCGCCGATGCACAGAAGGACCTCCAGCTCCCTTTCCGTCAGTTCCTCGTGGGGCTTTTTCTCCCTGCCGCGAAGGCGGCCCATCATTTTGGTGGCGACCTTCGGCTCGATTACCGGCTCCCCTCTTGCAGCCTTCAGGATGCAGTCAAGCACTTCATCCGCCGTTGCTGTTTTCAGCATATAGCTGAATGCACCGGCCTCTATTGCAGGAAAGACCTGCTCATCATCATAAAAACTTGTAATAATGATGATCTTGCACTGGGGATAGCTTTTCAATATTTCTTTTGTTGCTTCAATGCCGCTTCCGTTTTCCATTAAAAGATCCATAAGGACGACATCTGGCCTTTCCTTCAGCACGAGGGCAGCTCCCTCATGCCCGCTGGAAGCTTCCCCTACTATTTCTATTTCCGGTTCAGTCAAAAGATACGAGATGATTCCCTTCCTGACCATTTCATGGTCATCCACAACTGCGATCCTGATCACTTTATTCCCTCCCTTTCAGCGGTATCCGTATTTCAATATAAGTCCCTTCTCCCTGTTTGGACCGGATATTGAAAATCCCGCCGATTTCCTCGCATCTTTCCCGCATGGTTTTCAATCCATACGAGGCAACCCTTTCAATATGAGGGTCAAATCCCTTTCCGTCATCTCCAATAAATAAATATGTATAATCTTCCTTTTCTGTAAGGGTCAGCTTTATCTTTGATGCATCGGCATGCCTGAGAATATTAGAAAGTGCCTCCTGGACAACTCTGAACAAATGCTCTTCTGCTGCTTTGGAGAGCTCGATTTCATCTATGCTGGCCTGAAAATCGATGGTAGTCTTCCCGCGCAATTCGCGTATCAGCTTGATAATCCCGTCACACAAGGTATCATCGCTCAGCTGGATCGGCCTTAAATGGAGAAGGAGAGCCCTCATTTCCCCCTGTGCTTTGGCGGCTATACCGGAAATTTCCTTGAGCTGCTTCTTTGCTTTTTCAGAATCTCTGTCAAAGACCTTCAGCGCGGCAGATGACATCATGCTAAGAGCAAACAGCTGCTGGCTCACAACATCATGGAGATCCCTTGCCAGGCGCTGCCTTTCCTCCATAACTGCTGCAGCATGGGCCGACTGGGCCAGGGATGAACGTTCTTCAGCAAGCCGTTGGACCGAGTGGACCTGCTCCTGGATATAGTCAGCCAAACCATCAAGCTCCTCTGCAATAAGCCCGATTTCATCGTTTTCATAAGAAGATATCCTTCCTGCCAGCTTGCCGGACCGCAGATTGGACACTGCAACCAGGATATCTCCAAGCCTTCCCTTGATTAAGTAACTGCCTTTAATGCCAAAATAGCCTCCGGCAGCCAGCAGGATCAGCAGGCAATAGATAAAGAGCCAGAAAGAGATTGAAATGGTGAGGACCGGTTCATCGGCAAAGAATAAATAAATCTGGATCCCGACAAAGAAGGTGAGCGAGCTGATCAGCGCCATCATAATAAAGCTCTGGATAAACCAATACCTGATTCCGAACATTTTTTTCATCAGCAGTATCTCCTATACATGATCAATTCGAATGGAGCCGACTTTGAGCTGGATCGTTATATTCAACTTTCTTGCCGCATCATCGTATCCCGGGGATTTATAATAAAGTTTGCGGTTAAGGTCTTCTGATTTCAGATCGAAAATGCGGATATCCCCGATATTGATATCGGAGTGAACCATAATCGGGACATCCTCAGGGATAATCATCTTAACATCGCCGACCCATCCCTTGACTGAAATAGGCGTTTCCTTCTCCGGGATATACGCCTTGCTGAAGTCTATAAAATAATCACCGACCGTATTATACAGATCCAAAGGTTCTACAGACCAATTTGCGTTTTTAAAGCTGACGTCGCCTATAGAGAATCCTCTGATATTTGCTAATGGGGCATGCCGCGATCCCTTTTTGATCCTGATGATTTTTTCCTCGCCCAGATCCTTTTCGCTTTCTTCTATCCCATCATATTTCTTAGCTGGAAACTCTGTTTCAACATGCACTTTAATATGCTCTTTCCTTACGAGAAGCGAGAATCCAAGGTATACGATGGCGAGCGGCCAAAGCTTCCACACATCCCAAAAAGAAAACTGGATCAGTCCGAATCTGTCAGAGGCCAGCAGCCCGGAGAAAACAAGCAAAAATCCGGCAAAAACTTTGCCCCCTTTTTTTCTGGCCAATGTAGAGATCAGCAGAATTAGGCTATAGCCGAACATCACAAAAGGATATACTGTGACAAAAAACTTCTTTATTTCCAAGGAAATGACACCTATATTTACAAGAAGCAGCAGGACACCTGCAGCCAGAAGGCATAATGCAAACATCATTTGATTGACTGATCGATAACGCAATTGGCTCCCCTTCTTTCTTTCTCTATAAATATTCGCTGCAGAAAATGCTTTTCCCTGCAATCCCATTTTATCAGTCTTCCATCAATCTTTAACTGCCTCTGGAATGCTTTTCCCTCCGCCTTGAGGCGGATGTGTGCCATGCACATCGCCCAGAACTGAACATAATCTATAGTACGCTTGAAGGCCATGGCCCAAGCATACTATAGGAGGGATATAAAATGGCGATTGATTTAACTGTCCTTCATGCTATCTATGTTTTCTTCATTGTACTCATCATCGGTTTTATGATAGCGAAACGGGATACTGCCCTTGTGTGCATAGCCGGGATCTTCCTGATTGCCATCACAAGCACCGGCTCCCTGAGCACCTCAGTCAGCAGTGTGTTCAATAGCTTTATATACGCGATAACCGAGCTTCTTTCTACCATTCTCGTCATCTCCATCATCGTCGCCATGAGCAGGGTCCTTGCTGCTGCGGGGGTAAGCGATGCGATGATAGCGCCCTTCTCCAGGATGATCAAAGGTCCGGCAGGCGCTTATTGGACGATCGGCATTGTTATGATGGTGATATCCTGGTTCTTTTGGCCATCACCAGCAGTTGCCCTTCTTGGAGCAGTCCTTCTGCCGGCAGCTCTGAAGGCAGGACTTCCTGCCCTGGGAGCAGCTATGGCCATGAACCTCTTCGGGCACGGAATTGCCCTGTCAGGCGACTTCATCATCCAGGCAGCCCCTAAATTGACGGCAGACGCTGCCGGGCTTCCAGCAGGGGAAGTAATAGCTGCCAGCATTCCCCTTGTAGCCGTAATGGGGATTGTCACAGTTGCTGCTGCCTTTTTCTTTTTGAAAAGGGATATGAAAAAGGGCCTCCTGCTGCCGGCCTCTCCCCCTGATCAAAGGAATGAGGCTGAATCAGGAGAGCCCGGGCTTCTTTCAAGGAGCCAAAGGGGATTTTTTGCAGTCCTTATCCCTGTTTTATTCGCTTTAGATGTAGCAGCTATGTTCTTGCTTGACCTGCAGGGCGGCGATGCGACAGCACTTGTAGGCGGGACATCGATTTTTATTCTGCTGGTGATCACCTTGGCAAGCCACAAAAATAAAGGACTGGAGAAAACAACCTCCTATATGATTGAGGGATTTCAATTTGGCTTCAAGGTCTTCGGGCCTGTCATCCCTATCGCAGCTTTCTTTTACCTTGGAGATTCCGGCTTTACAAGCATAATCGGCGACTATTTGCCGGGGGGGTCACAGGGCATCGTCAATGATCTCGGGGTTGCTCTGGCAGGAGCAGTCCCGCTGAGCAAGGAAGTGGCAGCTGTTACGCTCACTGTTACCGGTGCAATCACCGGTCTGGATGGTTCCGGCTTTTCCGGCATCTCCCTGGCAGGCTCTGTCGCCAGCCTTTTTGCTTCAGCCATCGGTGCCGGTGCAGCAACTTTGACAGCCCTGGGACAGGTTGCTGCCATCTGGGTTGGCGGCGGGACACTTCTATCTATACAATCCAGATAATTCTCCTAAAATCAAAACAAAAGAGCACAGCGTGTATAGAGAGTGCTACCAACACTCCTATACCGTCCGCCTACTCTCGATAGGCAAACACTTGCTGTACCCTTATATGTAGTTTATTGCATCCAGGGTTTCTTAGCAACGGTTTGCTGTCCAGGTGAACCATTGCTTTTTTGTTTCCCCAAGGAGACAAAATAATGAAGAAACACATTTCCGTAATCGCAAGTGAAGAATCCTTCCACAACCTTTCTACATTCAAAGTTATCGAGGAATTGAACCGTACTGTCCGCAGATACAAAGAAGATATCCAGGCGGCTGTGAAGCGTTCAGATGTTCAGGCAAGGCTAACTGCTTTGCTCGAGCTCCTGAAGCGTCACAGCTGCAAGCAGATCGGCGTAAGCTATATGTGCAAAAGAACAATTGCTCAGAAGATGGAGCTTGCTTATAAGACGGTCCAGCGCCTGGTGAAAAAACTCGAAGACCTTGGCATGATCCGTCAGGTGGCCATGAAGCGCAAAAAGGATATGCTGCAGACGGCCAATGCCATTGTCATTACCCCAGCTAAACAGGAAGTGTCCGGCAAGACACCAACGAAAAGGTCCGGGAAGTGTCCTACCAATAAAACAAATTCTCTTTCTCTAAAACAAAAGATTATAAATACTAAACGTAAGGACATTGATCATATCCATCATGTGAATAAATCTGTTCATAAAGCAAACTTTATCGCTCATTGGGTTCCTGATCCATTTGCACAGCTGGCAGGCTTCTTCTACTCGAAGGCAACTTCTATTCAGGAATTCTGGAAGGTAGTTAAGCAGAATAATAGAGTCATCAACCATGCCACAGGAGATAGAGCCTTCACTAAGGAGCAAGAACTAGGGATCGGCCTGAAAGCTTTCAAGGAGTTTGTTATAAAGGTAAAGAAAGGCGTCCGAATGATTAAAGGGGAATTTGCTTATTTTAATGGCATCGTGAATAACCTTATGGACAAGCTTTATTTTGAACTGGATTAATTACTGATAGTTTTCCATTTTCACAATGACGCCCAAGGGCACAAGCAACCTCTGAGGAGTACATAGTCACTGTTTCTTTTTGAATTAGATGACAGTTGGGAGAAAAAAGGGCACAGAATAAACTGTGCCCTGCGTACTTATTCAATTGTAATTCTTAAACCGCCCCAAGTAGAATAGTCTAACGCTACATTTACAATCAAGTATGTTCCAAAACCTTGTCTAGGCCAAGAAGCTGCCCAAGAATAACTATCTATGTCATCTCCCCAGTCGGCATCAATGTAAGCAGCCTCTCCGTACACGCTAGAAATATTATCGTACATTAAGTAAAAGTATTCCTCTAATAATTCTAAATCAGCTGCATTATTCACAACATCATGGTAGATGTTAATCGAAGTCAGGCTATTATCCGAGAACTCGTAAATTATGTCAGCAGTAAGTCCTAATACATTTGCGCCGCTGTATAGTAATCTTGTTGCATCCTCTTTCGCAAGGTAACCACCAGTTGTATTTTTAACTTCCTGTTTAGTCATGCCTAGAGCAATATTACCTATCACTGGCGTCTTTGTTGGTGTAGGTGCAGGTGCTGGGTTAACACTGTCTAGCTTAATCGTGTTATAGAGGAACTTAGCAAATTGTCCTCGGGTCACGCCTCCCTCAGGCTGGAAAGTTCCATCCCCAATACCTGTTGTAATCCCGTTAGACGCAATTGTAGAAATGTAATTGTACGCCCAGTAGCTCTTTCCAACATCCCTGAATGAGTAGTTGTATTTGTTGCTAAGGTTATAACCTTTAACTAAGGCTTGTGCCATTTGTGCCCTGGTAAGTATGTTATTAGGATAAAAGTTGCCGCCACGATTAAACATACCTAAATTCGTTGTGGCCGCGATAGAACCGTAAGCCCAATAAGTACTCTTAATATCTTTGAACCCTGGGTTTGCCACACTCTTTGTGTTTAAGTTTAATGCCCTGGATAACATGACAGCAGCCTGTGTTTTAGTGATCTTGTCGTTTACTCCGAACTTACCATTAGAGTAACCGTTAATAATACCCTGATTTACGAGACTGCTAATAGCTTCAGCTGCCCAGTGGTTAACTGGTACATCACTAAACTTCTTTGTGGCTGCTTGTGTTTGCATTCCCCCCAACCCACTCAGCAGTAGGATAATAGCTGCAAAACATAGGAAAAATTTCTTCATCTGTTTCCTCCTGGAAAATTATTATATAACAGTAGAATTCTACCATAAGCATTTCTTATTATCTATAATTTTCCAAACTAAAAGAGGCACAGACCAAACTGTTAACTGTTCCGAGGTGTTTTTCATAATACAAGCAAATGTAACAGTGACAATACCGGGACAAAAATTTAATAAGTAGTGTTCTAATAACACTTCTCATATGGTAAAATTTTACCATGTTAACTTAGGGGGAGATTGTTGATGTTTTTGTTCGTAATTAGCGCTTTAGGTATACCCGTTTTTTTGATACTAGCTTTAATCGCAGCCTTTAGAAAAACAGGAAAGGCCAAGTATATGTTTATGGGATGTGTTGCAAGTTTTATTTTACTAATCATATCTGCTTTTACGATGGATCCCGCAGAGGTAGATACAGCATCAACCGACAAAATTGATTCAGAAAAAGCTGTTGAAGCAACGGCTACTAAAGAAAGTGAAACAGATACTGAGGAAACAGAGGAAGAGAAGAAAGCAGCTGAAGAGGCGAAAGCAAAAGAGGAAGCTGAGAAGAAAGCTGCCGCTGAAGCAGAAGCTAAAAAGAAAGCTGAGGAAAAAGCTGCTGCAGAGGCTAAAGCTAAAGCAGAGGCGGAAGCCAAGGCAAGAGAAGAAAGTATACCTAGGGAACATAAAGCAGCATTGGCAAAAGCTGAGGCCTACGCAGAATCTATGTATATGTCCAAGGCAGGTATTTACGATCAGTTGACTTCTGAGTACGGAGAAAATTTTCCTCCGGAATCTGCTCAATATGCTATTGATAATATTGTGTGGGATTGGAAAGAAAATGCATTATTGAAGGCACAATCTTATGCAGAAACTATGAATATGTCTAATTCGGCTATTTACGATCAATTAATCTCGGACTTCGGGGAAAAATTCACTGCGGAAGAAGCCCAATATGCTGTTGATAACTTGAAATAAGATTAAAGCCCCTCTCGAATGAGAAATGTTGGTCTTAGAACCATGGAGGAATGAAATGGGAAATGAAATAGTATTACTTCTAGTGGGTTTCTTCTTCGCATTGTTCCCTGGTATGATATGGTTTTTTTCAATTGGTTGGTTATTTAAAGATGCTGAACCAAGTGGTACTGTAATTAAGGTTATAAGATACTTCGGAATCTTTAATGTTGCAATAGCGATTTTTTTAATTCTCGACAGATTCGTTCTACTAGGTTAGCAGTTGCTCCTATGTAAAAGTTTAAAGCCCATCTCGATTGAGAAGGGCTTTTTAGTTGGAAGAACTTTTGGGTTAAGAATCATCATTTTATACTTTTCTTAGCAATTAAACTACCAAAAAAAGCAACCAATACTGAAATTATCGGAATGAGTATTGGCATATCCAAGTAAAAAACAACCAAATAACTTATTATCGGAACGATAACTAAAATTAGACCTAATACGAATATAGATTGTTTTTTATTTAATCTTAAAATGTTCAATATTTTTCCCCCTGACAATATTCATTTTACTATATTTTAAAAAGAATTGGAATTTTATATACAAATAATTAAAAAGTATAGTATGATTAGGAGGTAATTGTATATTTTTGTAATATATGGAGATATACAAAATAAATTTAGGGTTAGGAGAGTTTCATGAAACGTTTTACTTTTGTTTTACTGGTAGCAGCATTAATCTTTTCTGTAGTTGTTAAGCCCACTGAATCTTTCGCTCAGGAATCTGCAATCGAGAACATCGAAAATGGTCATGTTGAATCGTTTTTTGATAGTGAGGGTAATAAGACCGAATTAGAATATTTATATGATGAAAATGAACTTCGAGTTAATACCTATGTTAATGGGGAATTAGCTGATTTTACTACTAGAGAAAGCATTGGAGAAAATGAATATTCAGAAGAAATGGTATACACTCAAGTTTTAGATGTCAAAAACGTTAAGAAACCAAAGAAAGTTAAGAAGGTAAAAGAATATAAAGTTAAAGACTTTGTTACAGAAGCTAATGAGCCTACTTTTACAACAAGTAGTGTAACACTAATGCGTCCGTATCCATATATTAAAAGTAAGTATAATTCCACTCTTAAATTAACAGGTTATTTATATGGTACCAGCCAGACTAGTACAATAAAGAAATTTATGTTTGATTTTAAAAGAGATGTTGCCCTTTCAGTAGTTGCAGCTGCAATTACTACTGTATTTGCTTCAGTTATTGTTGCTGTAACTGTTCTACTAACATCGTTAGGAGTATCATTTGGGCTCACTTCTTTAACTGACTCTTTAAATGGATATTATGATGCTACACGAAAAAGATATTCTTATTATGTGACGGTTAAAGGGAAAGAAACCTACAGTCACAATCAAGAACAAATAGATGTTTATTATTATAATAGTAAAAATGGTAAGAAGAATACTCGAGTTAAAAGAAGTGGCTCTTGGATGTCAGAAGATGCAATTTTAAATGTAGGTATTATTAGCTACTAATTTTTAAAAACCTATACTCAACTAGATGTGACCTCGGTATTATACCGAGGTCCTTTTTCCTTTAAATATTTACACTGCATTTTCACTTGCTCTAAGAGGGTCATTTATTTATAAGTGAAAATTCATCTTACTCGTAATACTTGTCCTACATATATCGTGTAGTTAGCATCAAGGTTATTCCAATCCCTGATTTGCTGAACAGTACTTCCGTATGTCCTGCTTAGAGAATACACAGTATCACCAGATAGAACGGTGTGATAAACAGCTGTGGACTTCTTAGGCAAATTGAAGCTCTTCACAATTCCATTCACATGGCCACGGGCCAGCGCTTCAATGAAAGAAGCAGATTTCAATTTAGCTGCATCATTGGCATTGTCAATAAATCCATTCTCGGTCAAGATTGCCGGCATATTCGATTCCCTAAGCATATGGAAGTTAGCCGACTTTTTACCTCGATCGTTGAAGTCCACGAGTTTCATAACCTCAGCATGGGTGTTGCTCTGATAGGTAGTTGTTGGTGCCCCTACTCCCGGATAAACATAGTCCTCATAGCCTGTCCCGCCGCCTGCATTAATGTGGACGGACAACAGGAAATCAGCTCCCCAAGAATTAGCAGCATTAGTTCGCTGTGTCAGGGTCAATGATTGATCCCCTGTCCGGCTCATAAGGATAGAAACGTTATCGTATTCTGCTGTCAGGATATTTTTAATTCTTGTTCCAATTTGTAGCGTAAGATTCTTCTCTTGAAGACCATTTCCAACCGCTCCTGGATCTGTACCACCGTGTCCTGGATCAATAAAAACCTTTACCATTTAAAATCACCTCGTAATATTTTTATGTTGTTTCCGAAAAACTGCTTGTACTAACAACACGAGTACAAAACTACATGAGGACCACCCCTTTCATGTCATAATAAAAAGCCGCACGGAGGCCGCTTATTTTTTCATCAATCCTTGGGACTGTAATGCATTTTTCTGCAGCTGAGCCTTCTTGCTGGCAAAGGTGTTTTTCCAGACTGCCCATGCATTCACCGCGATAAAAATACTCAAAAGAATGAAATTGGCAATGTCCCCAGCAAACGGGACGATATCCACATTAAAAAATCCCTTGATGCCTAATCCTAATAAAGAAAGCCACCCCGTAAGCAGGATGGCCCAGTCTTTCCACGTTTTCGGTTGTTCGTACATCTTTATTTCCTCCCTATCCTTTTAACACAGCGAATATAACCCCAATCACTCCGCCGATGATGGCTGTACAAGTGGCTGTAAGTATAGCGTTGGTGATGGTCCTCTTCAGCCACTTGGTGTCTTCTTTTATTTCCTTCAGGTCGCTCTGCATGTTCTGGATGGTCTGATCCTGCAGCAATGATTTATCCTGCAGCCGGCGGATATCCGCCTTCATATCGTCGATGTCTTTTTGTACAGCCGTCTTCCAGATGTCCACTGTTTCCGCCTCCTGTGTCAATCACAATCCCCCCTTGAAGGCAAAATAAAAAAGCCTACTCAGTGTACGCTTTATCTGTAATCTCTGTATATTGGTTACCTGTGAGCATTCCCGCTTTGACAAACGTTTTTAGGCTCTCATCATTGTAAGATGGATGGCTGTTATCATAGTAACGCTTGATAGTTGTGTACCACATTATCGATCACCTCCCATCTTCATCGTGGCAATTTCCATAAGCAGATCCCCTTGTGAGGCTTCTAATTCGGCAATTCGTGCCTTGTCCGTTGCGCTTTCAAATAGCATGGTTCCCAGCTGCTCTTCGATCTGCAGAATCTTATCATCCGGAGACAAGGGACGGTCCATATACTCATAGTAGAGCCCTTGCTCCGGACTGTATTTCATGATGGCCACTTTATCAGCCGGCGTCTGGGAATTCGGAACAGCATCCAGGAAAACGCCACCCTCTTCTTCAAGCTCCTCTCTTGACTTGCCAAGGCCCTGGTCCTTATCAAATGGCAAGTAATGAATAAATGCATATCCATTTGGGGCATCCCCATCGACTTTTACATATATCATTCTGATTCCTCCTTTATTTTATGGTTAGATAGTTGATAAGCTTGTAGACGTTTCGCTCGTTAAAATCAGGAGCAATAAATACATCCGCATTGCCAACCACCTTCGCGGGCGAGATAGGCGCAACATCAAGCCGTTTGACTGTATTACCACTATCAAAAGTTTGTTTTCCGAATTTAAAAAAGCCGTTATCCAATTCTTGTGAATAAAGTCCGTTCGTATCTCGGGTTCCCAGCGAGAAATACGCATACTTTCCATCCTTTTGAATGTGGAAGAACTGGACACCCGTTGATTGGGAATAAGCGTCCCACTGTCCTCCATCGGGCGACAACTGTTCGCTCTTGATCAGGCTCATGTCACTTTTGTTGAAGTAATAGACATAGGTGTGTTTGTAGTCGCTACCATACGTGTAGAATCCGTATACATATTTTCCAATATCACTTTTAACCGGGTAAGTCAGTTCATATGCTTGCGAAACCGGAGTACTTGCTGCCGTCCCATCAAACCGGATAGCTCCAGTGGTGTAGGGAGAGTACTTGTCCTTCCAAATCAGGATCTTGGCCTGATAAATCACCTTAAAATCAATATTAGTGCGGCTAAGGACGTCTGTTACTGCATAATCTGATCGGCGGAATCTTTGGAATTGCATATACGTATTGTACCGATTCTTAGTCAGCCCATAAATATAGGTGGCATCATAATGAAGGACCTGAACCATTGAAACACCAAGCTGAATAAGAAGCACCCATGTGCTGGTGCTGTAGACGAATGTATATTGCCAATTCTCATTAAGGTTGCTGCTGAATGCGGTGATAAATAGTTTGTCACCCATCCAATATATATTGTTAACGTAGCTGTAGGGTGCATTAATGGACAACTCTTTTACAAGTTCCATGGTCGATACTCTGAAGACTTTCAGGCTGCACATATTATTGGAATAATCGCTTACCACATACATAAAATCTCCACCAGCGTCATCCATCAGCACCTTGAAATAAGACGCGCTGCTGGGGACGGATGCAACCCTGGGCAAAGCAATCGCTTCGTTAAATTGGGTAATGGGCATTCCTCTTGGTTTGCCGCCACCGAAGATGCCTCCGTGATCCCTTAAATCTATCATGTCTTACACCTCACTAAACCAGTCACCGTCGGAATCATAGTTGATGGTGAAGGAATCTGTTTTTAGGACTGTTGACCCGTTGGTGGAATAATAGGTTATTGTTCGGGTCGTGTATTGAGGCGCGGTACCCCCGCTGAGCGTGCTGCGGGCAAATAGTGTATTATCTGTCTTTCGCCGGTATTCCACCACTGTGTAAATCCCGTTGGCATCCTTGGATGACTTGGCTGTCCTTAACTGCCGCATCGCTCCTGCACCTATTTCCGCCAAGGCCCCCTCTACAGTCGAGCCGGCATAGAAATTAGCGCTGTCGGTAACATCTACCTTGCCGGCATCTGAACCGATCACTTCCCATGAGGATCCGTTCCAATATTTTTGTTTTGCCATTATTTCACCGCCTTAGTTGGTATCTATCCAAAAGAGATTTTTATTGGTTGGTGCTGAAGTTCCTGCTTGATAAGGGCTAAAGGCATTTAGCGTCTTATCTGTGATTAAAGTTTCCCAGTCAGTCCAGGTGGTAGCATTGTAGTTCCATCTTCTAATTTTAATGAAGTCTCCACCATATGAACTTGAATAGGGCGTATATATTTGCAAAGTACCTCCGCCAGAACTATATCCCTTGATAGTGGTTATCGTTCCATAACTGAACCAACCCTCGTTGCTTCTAACAAACATTGAGGACACTCCGACGGGGTAGCTGGAATGGGTGTCATCCGCATTTTTCACATATGAACCCAGATAAGTGATGTCCGATGTTGAATGCGCGTGGCTGCTGGGAGGGAAGTTGCTTGGTCTGTTCAATACGTTGGCCCATTCAACAGAATCGGCAACTGCTGCCCCTGGTGGTCCTTCTGGTCCCTGGGGTCCTGTGTCCCCCTTGTCGCCTTTCTCCCCTTTCAGGTCGACTGACAAGCCATATGTGCCATCCGGATTTTCGAACCGAAGGCTTGTCCCAGTCCACTGATGCGCCGGTTTGTCCCCCTTTAAACCTTGCGGACCGGTATCGCCTTTTATCCCTTGCGGCCCAGTGGCCCCGATATCTCCCTTTTCCCCTTTATCGCCCTTTGGACCGGTTAACCCGATTGGACCTTGAGGACCCGTCTCCCCCTGCAGACCTTGCGCACCCTGAATCCCTTGAGGACCTTGGGAGCCCGTAGCCCCTTTGATAGACAGTGGGTCCCAGTACGCTGTATTGGTCGGAATCGTACCGGCAGAGGCCAGCGCCTTGAGGATATAGGATGAGCCGTTATAAGCCACTGCATCCCGGACAGAGTAAGTGGCGGAGCTGCTATAAGTGCCCCGCCATACAATGCTGTCTCCCTTATCACCTTTTGGCCCGATAGGACCAGTAGGACCCTGAGCACCTGTATCCCCTTTCGGGCCAATCGAACCAGTTAAGCCATGAGGTCCTGCAGGGCCTGTGTCCCCTTTTATTCCTTGGGGACCCTGTAGGCCTTGCTCCCCTTTTGGACCCGTCAACCCAATCGGCCCCCGGGGCCCGGTATCTCCTTTTTCACCCTGTGGCCCCTGAAGATCGACCACGGCCATCTTGGCGGACACCAAGAGATATTGATCGTCAGGCAAGTCAGCCAATAATTCGATCCCATTCCCTCCAGGAAGCTCCTTGAATGACTGGCTCGGCTGCCGGTCCCCATTGATATACAACTCAACAGCATGAATGCCCACGGGAAACACGTAGCCATCATTCCAGGAATAGACGGTCTGGTTGGCTGAGCTGTTGAACTCCCTTTCAAACAGGACATAGGACTGAGAGCTTCCAGGCGGCCCCATGGGACCCACCGGACCGGCATCGCCCTTCTCTCCCTTCAACTCGGCATATTGGTAGGCTGACTCGTCCTCCCTCTTTACACCAAGCTTGGTCGAATCCCAGGTATACTCTAATCCGAATCCTTGTGGTCCTTGTGTCCCGGGCACTCCTTGTGGCCCTTGAAGCCCTGTATCCCCTTTTGGACCCTGTGAGCCAGTTGCTCCCTTCGGGCCTTGGGGGCCGATAGGACCGGTGTCACCCTTTGCACCTTGTATGCCTTGAGGACCCGTGTCCCCTTTGGGCCCGGCTGGCCCTTCTGGACCTGTTGCGCCTTGCGCTCCCTGAGAACCCTGTGCGCCAGTGTCTCCCTTTTGACCTTGTACACCCCTGTCACCCTTGGGCCCTTGTGGTCCCTGAATGCCTTGCGGGCCTTGAAGATTGGTGTAGGCAAAGCTTGCCTCATCTTCCCGGCGTACCCCCAACGAAGTCCCATTCCATTGATATTCAAGCCCGATTCCATCAGACCCGTTTAACCCATCTAATCCGTCCGCGCCACCTTCCCCTGCAGCACCCGAAACAGGATCCAGGGAAGGTGTGTCCATCTCCTGCTTGATAACGTCCACCAAAGAAGGGAACGGCTTACCAAAGGTCGCCTCGAGATTTAAACCCCCAGGTTCGTAGATTTCCTTGATCTCCGTGATGCGCAGATTTTCTGTGATGCCAGCCTTTCTGTTTTGGATCGTGATGATATCCCCTAGATTCCAGTCCCTTCCGTAGACAAAACTCGAATAGGGGAGAATGGTATTTTCAAAGCTTCTGACCCTGGCAAACTCGGAAAGCTTCTGTTCCCCTCTGGATGGAAGGTCCGCTTCATTTTCGATATCCCTTGCATCAATGAAGGTTTCATAGCGCTCAACACCAGTCTGTTCAGCATTGCCCACCTCGACCAGGCTTCTTTCGGCTCCTTCCCCCTGGCCGGCCACATAGCCATAATTCTTGTAGCCTAGCCCGCTGTCTGTGTATTTTTGAGTTTTTATGTTATCAAATTCTATGGAGAAGGTGACCGGCGAGAGCTCGGATTGTGAAACAGACAGATCCTTTCCTTCGAAGACATCAAAGACAAAGCGCTTATTCTCGATATCCAGGTAGATTCCCCACCCCAAGCCGGAGGCGATGGAAAGCTTCTCAAGCTCTTCATCCAGCTGCTTGAACCTTGTTTGATAGACGGTCCGGCTGCCTCTTTCCAAGTCCGGCGAGATAACTAGATTAGTAATCTTTCGTTTGGGATCGACAGGATTGACAGCTTGAAGGTTCACGTATTCCTTCATGATCGTTTCCACTGAAGCATCGAGGCGGTGATAAGCCTGCCCCTCTGGCGGGACAGTGATCCTCTGGCTTAGCCAAGAGCCAAGGCTGCTGCCCTGGACCACAAAGACCTCCTGCCCGTCTTCCCTGACCTCATATTCAGCATAACTGATTATGGCACTTTTAAAGTGGTCATTATTAAAAAGCAGAAGGTGGTCCTTGCTGAACGCCGAAACATTCACCCGTCCCTCGATCATTAACTGGAAGCTTCCGCTTTTATGCCATCTCGGTTGATATTGAAGGCTTGTGTACTGATCTACTTCATCCACAAGATTAAAGTTTAAATCAATGATCCGTATCAATTCGTATCAAGCCACCTGTCATTCAGCGCGGGGATGGATGGCGCTGATTTTCCTGTATAAAACGTGATGCCGCCCATGGCCGGGTTCTGGACCTGTATCCCTTGAAACCAGGACTCCCACTCCCTCTGATAGTTTTCCTTCTTCAGGTTCATGTCGACCATCCATCTGTTCCATTCTTCCACGAATTGTTCAGTGGGGACGGTGATGAGGGAGGAAACCAATCCGGCCACCTCAGGATTTAATCGTTCATCGATCACGCTTGTCACCTGGCTTTTCCCGGCATCGATCTTCACCTGGGCCAGGCTGATTTCATAAACCGTTTCATCCCTCTGCAGGGTTGGGGGAATGGGAATAGTCCCCGGTGTCCCCTTTTTGATGAACGCCTTGATATGACGAGCATTCAGATTCTTATCCAGCCGCAGGACGATTCGATCTATCCTTGGGTTGGTTACGTCGGCTGGATCATGTGTAAAGCGAATTTCCTCGGTGTTTCTATACATAAAGCCCTCGATATAGGCACTTCCCGATTCCAGCAATGTGGCCATGCCAGAATCAGGTCTCACCAGGAGGGCAGGTAAGGAGTTTGTATGATACAGCCCATTGCTCAGGAACTGTTTAAAATATAGAGCAAATTGCTCCATATCATACTGTCGGTCCCCGTTGACCGAATTGAAAAAACTCGATTCTTCTGCCATCTTTGCGCCCCCTTATACCGTTGTGAATCGATTATGCCAGGCTATTGAGACGGCCGCTCTCTCATAGTCCGCGCCGGTTGAATAATCCAGGAGGTTGTTGCCTGGTATCAGCCGGAAAAAAGTGCTGCCTAGATGGATAAAGTGAAACGCATTCCACGATTCTCCGCTCCCCTGGATTTTCCGGACACTTTTCTGTCCGGGAGTCGTATTGATCTCCAGTCTTTCATTTTCGGTCAAGCTTTGATTGACCTCGATAAAATCACCGGTCGTGACGTTGATGATCCGGATTGGGGCTGTGGCAGGCCCGTTAAAAATAATTCTCACGGAGGTTGGCACTTCCCCATCATTCTGTAAAATCTTCGCCTTGTTTTCAGACTGCTGGGCAAAGAAGGTAGGTAAGGATAGGGGGAACTCCAGCCCTCCCTCCCAGACGACCATCTGCTCTTTCCTCACTCTCTCCAGCCAATACGGATCTGGGGCTTTCAAGTTTATCAGGGCCTTTTGAAAGGTTGCCCCTTTGTTGCCTCTTCCCTGCGGATATTTCGGCACATGTTCAGAGACTGCCTCGATCTCCCTTGTACCCATCTCATTTTCAACAATCAGCCTGCCTGGCCCTAAGGTCGGGTTAAACACCCTGCCCAGCTTGGTCCGTTTCTGGACTGTGTCGGCCCTGTTCAGGCCAATGATGTTGATATCAAATGATAGATACCGCGGTTCCAGGTTGGAGCCGGTATAGGTATCTCCGTCTTGATCCGGGGCCTTTTGTGATTGAATATTAGAGTCCACATCCCCAAGCCCAGAAACATCTTCAACGACATATGAGCCACTGTTCTTTAACACAACCGATTCATTATTCGCGTTGATAAACGTAAATTTCTGCATCCTCATCGCCTCCATTCAATAGCCAGCTGCCGTTGAGCCTGCAGGGCCTTCCTGGCTAGTTCCGACGGCGATGAGTTTGCCGGCGCCTGGATAATGACACTCGATTGGAACGTATCCTGATAGATTTGAGAATCGGCCTGCTGGCCAGAAAAGCCAGGAGTCGCTCTCACGATCATTTCCCCGATTTTTCCAAGCACTGCATCGTTAAGTGGAAGCGCCGCTTCCGGCCCGGCTTCTCCGAAGCCTTGAAATCCCAGAGGTGTGTGGAAAATGGTTGGCCGGGTAAATAAGGCCCCTTTGGCGTTCCAAGTGACATCTAATTTGGGTACAGAAGGAGGCATCAGGCTGAATTCGCCAGTAAGATGGAACTCTGGCAATTTAGGCAGTTTAATGTTGGGAAGCTTCAGCTCCATGTTGTCGAAGATTCCTTTGATGGCATCGACTTTTTCGCTGATTTTGTTCTTGGCTTCCTCAATAGGCGAGACAATTTCCCTCCCCAGATCAACTATTTTTTCAGTGCCCTTCTTCTTGAGCTCCTCAAATTTATCAAGGGCTCCTGCCTTCAGAGATTCATATTTTTCAACGGCGGAATTTTTCAAGGTCTCTGCTGACTCAATCACGTTGTCCTTCATATTGTTGTATAGCTTTTTGGCAGCCACTCCCTGCAGTTCCCAGATAGTAATGGCTTTATTCTTCATGACTTCCCACTTGGAAAGCACTTCCCCGGTTTCCCAATTTACATTTGCTATATGCTCCTTAGCTTGATTCTGAGCTTCACTCACAACGCTTTGGTGCATACCCTCTGCATGGGCAACGGTATCGTCTCTCTGCTTTTTAGCATCAGCAATCATACGAGTGGCCATATCAGCAGTGATTTCTCCCGTTTCATCGCGCATGCGAATAATAGCAGCATGTGTTTCTTTATATTGATTTTCTGCTTCAGCTACTGCTTTGTCTTTTTGCTCTTTTGAATTCTTTACCACTTCTGCAGCTTGTTCGGCAGTAATAATGCTGGCATCAGCCTTCATACGCTCCAAAATAATTTTTGATTCAATTTCACTTTCAGAAAGAATCCTAACTCCATCATTGACCATTCCTTCGCGTATTAGATTGATCTGGGTATATTCTGCCTCAGTCAATCCTCGATTCTCCGCTAATGCCCTTGCCGTAATTTCGTTAATTATCCTTTCGCCATTCTCTACCTTTTCTTGTCTTTGTTGATAAGTAGAATCAATTTTTTCAAGAACGGTCGCTTGCTCCTGATCCGTCAGCATCATACTATTCTCAAAAAATCGATTCATTGTTTCTAACCTGGCCGCATGATCCTCTTCCAGTCCCGCCAATATCTGATCGGCCATCTTAGCAAACGTGCCAGTAATAGAGTCAGACATTTCCTTCGTCACTTTTTCGCCGCCCCACCTCATGAGGTTTAGCTGCTCTGTCACTCCATCGTTCATCTCAAGGAAACTGCCGACCGCTTCTTGTGTAGCCTCCGAAATATCCTCGGTGAAGATTTCGGCTTGGATGGATGGCTTTTTCATTTCCTCTGAAAGTTTGTAGGCACCAAAACCAAGGGCCGCAAGGCCGGCAATCGCCAACCCGATGGGACCGGTTATAAAGGCAATGGCGCCGCCCAGGGCACCTATGGCTGGCGTGGCTGCTGCAGCACCTGTAGTGACTACACCTATCGCACCGACAACGGTGCTGAAGGCTGTTACCAATGCTCCCACACCGGTAATAGCACCGCCAAGAATAGCAATGAATGCACCTATTGCTGTAATCACTCCAAGGATGGCAGCCGTTACCATGGCTCCCATCGCAATCGTCTCTTGCATCTCAGGAGACAGGCCGTTAAATTTATCCGTCAACTCCTGAATGACTTCCACAACCTTATCGATCGTGGGAAGTAGGGCATTCCCAAACGAGATGGCCGCTGTTTCCACAGAACCTTTCAGGATTTCAATTCTTCCTTTGACGTTATTCAGCTTTTCTGCCGCCACATCTGCGGACTTGATTTTGTTCATCGCCTCCACCATGCTGTCAATGCCCTGGGCTCCTTCCTTGTAAAGGATGTTGGCCGCCCGGATGGCATCGGTTCCGAACATGGTTTTAAGGGCCATCTGCCGCTGTTCATCTGTCAATCTCGCAAGCTTGGTTTTTAACAGCTCGGCGATTTCCGATAAGGACTTGATGGAACCTTCTGCATCGTAGAATGCGCTGGTTCCCTCTTCAGTCAGGAGGCCCAGATTGGCCATCTCTGTCGAAGCTGCCTCTGTGGAAGGAGACAAGTTTAAGAGCATCGTCTTCAGGGATGTACCCGCATCGGATCCTTTTAGCCCGTTTTGGGCGAAGGATGCAAGTGCAGCCGTCGTCCCCTCAAACGATAATCCCACGCCTGAAGCGACCGCGGACACCATGGAGAGCCCGAATTTCATTTCACTGACAGATGTGGCAGAGGCATTGGCCGCGCCCGCTAACAAGTCAGCTGCCCTCATTACGGAAAGATTATCGTCCTTAAAGGCATTTAGGGCTGTTGATGCTATTTCAGCTGCGTCAGCAAGCTCCAGCTCTCCCGCAACGGCTAACGACAAGGCGCCTTCCAGTCCGCCGTTAATAATGTCAGTGACAGTGACCCCTGCCTTGATGAGCTCCTCAATCCCCTCTGCTGCTTCCATGGCAGAATACTTCGTCTTGGCTCCCATCTGAAGCGCCAGTTCCTCGAGGGATCCGCTGAATTTCAATACCTCATCGGGAGACATAACGGATTTGACGGAAGACATCTGGGATTCAAAATCCATTGCTTTCTTTGCGCTTAGCCCAAGACCAGCTCCTATGGCTAGAAACGCAGCTCCAAATGATTGGGCAATGTCTCCGCCTACTGACTGCATTTGCCCACCCATCCGATTCATTCTTTCTCCGGTATCGGCCATTCGCTGACTTAATTGCCGCAGAGCATTTGATTGCTGTTGGATCTGGTTTGTTGTTGCCATCAGTTGAGCTTCCGTTTCTCGCATAGCCTGAGTGGCACCATTAAGACGAATGGCCAGCTCCTGAGTCGCCTGAGCATCAGCTCCGTTGGCTCTGACTGATTCTTGATGCAGTCGATTTAATTCCTCCACGCGTCTTTCCTGCAGTCTCAGAGTTTGGGTAAGATGGTCCTCCCTTTGCTCCAGGTCTTGGACGGAAGAACCAAAGTCATCGATTCCTGCAGTAGCAGCCGCAAAAGCTGAGTCCAACAGCCTGATTTCACGTGTAATATCAGAGACAGCTGCGTTAACCACACTTTCCAGCTGGTTAAACCCATTGGATTGCTGCTGGATTTGCCTGTTTACGTTCCGCAGCTGCTGCTCGGTTGTATTCATGGCCGTCACAGCTCGGTTATACGCTGTGGCCAACTTTAATGTTTCTGCTGCTGTCTCGCCTTGAGTGGTCTTAGCTTGCTCGTATTGACGTCTTAATTCCTCCACTTTTGTCCGGTGTGTCTGCATAGTTCTGGTTAAGATATCAGACCGGGATCTCAGTGTTTCTAAGCTATTATCAAATTTCCCAGCACCTGAAGTGATGGCCCGAAACTCTGATTTAAGCGCAGTAAGTCTGCGGTTGACATCATGCATCCCTTGGGTGAAATCGATGCTATTAAGTCCTAATGTTATTCGCAGGGCTCCTACTTCTGCCAAATTCTCATCCCCTTACAATAGCTGATCAATGAAGGTCTCTTCCTCTTCCTCTTCCTCCATCAACAGCTCAAAATAAAAAGAGATGTCCATGCCATCAATTTCAGGCAAGGTCCATCCCTCTTTCAGTAGTTTCCTATACATTTTTTTGATGGCGATATAGGGGTCCTGAACTATTCCTTCATTTCGTTTCCCGCTTTACCGGATCCGCCTGATACTGATTCAATAATCTTGTAAATGGTCGGGATAAGCTGATCGGCCGGCAGCCCATCATATAAATCATCCAGAGTAAACTTATCCTGGAAGATACCGGTCACGATAATGCCCATCACTTCGTCCAGCTCTTCAGGTGTGAGGTTATCGAAATTCGTCAGCTCCTTTTTTAGTCCAAGCAGCTTCCGGAAGGCCCGGGAAGGGATAAATGGGGCAGTAAATATTTTCTTTTCTCCGTCTTTCATTAGTTCAATACGCAAAGTGAACTCCTCCTTCTAATCAAAAAAGAGCCGGTATTCGACCGACTCTCTAAACTCAAACTTCAGGTGTATAGGATCCAGTCGAAATCACCCCGTCAGTAAACCAGTTAGTAACCAGGGCGGGGTCTACTCCTTCATCATTACTTTTTACTTTATAGCGCCAGTCTCCATCATAATCACGTTTTAGGAATTGGCCTGTAATAGTAGGTGTCTGATATTCAATGTTTTCACCTTTTGTCTGATAGTTGTGCTGTGGAATTGAGAATTTTCCTTTCAGCAGCCAGACAAACATCTCCGCTCCATCACTAGTCTTAGAACGGAACCCGATGGCCACATAAGGCGCAGTATCTTCCGCGTTTTCAACCATGACCCCTGATTCATTGATGGTGTGGCCAAGTAAATCTGCCTCCACATCGGTTGGAAGATCTGATGTATTAATTGTCAGTTCAGTGGTTCCTAAGCTTGAATCCGTTGCCGCCGGCCCATCATCCGCATACAGAGTCGATGTATTTGAAGAAGTTGTCATTCCTACTGAAATAGCCGGAGCGATCCTTTTAGGCTCTTCGTATGTCGCCCCTGTTTCATCATCATTAATTAACTTTGAGTAGTGCAGATCTTTCAATCCAATTGTAGCCACTATTATTCCTCCTCTTATTGGACAAAATTAAAACGGAGCACCTTGTGGAAGTACCCCGTGTTGTTCTCGTAGTATTCTGTTTCCATTGATCGGATAAAGCCCTCTTTTTTCAATGATTCTTTTACTGATTTTGTTAGATCGGTATAATCCGTTTTGCTCCAAATATCCACCTGAATGGAATGAGCCGTCCTCTTTTCCTCATTGTCCGCACTCACTGCAGAGCGCTGATTGAATTCAAAGAAAGTGATATAGGTTAGCTCATTACCGGGATAGGTCTGGAAAGATACCGGGACCCCAATAGGTTTTAGGGTGTTTATGATTAAAGCATTCAGACTCATAACCCTAGTTCCCTTTTGACGACATCCGCCATCTTATCCTGGATATCGCCTTTACTGTTCTCGAAGGCTGGGCCCATGAAAGGCCTTGGTGCTGCCTTCTTTGTTCCAAATTCAAGGAAATGCCCATAAAAGCCTTTCCCCTGCTGATCCGGGCCAACATCGATTTTATCGTCCTTCACATCAGATTTAATAATATTTTCCCGGAGCTTCCCGGTCCTTACTGGAGTAGACTCTTTGATACGATCCTTTAAAAGATCCGCACCCTTGTTCAAGGCTTTTTCCGTCACCCGGCTGCCCACAGCTCTATTCATAGCAGCCAACTGGCTCATCAATTGATTCATGCCTTCAAGCTCTGCTGGCATTTAGCTCACTTCCCTTCCGATAATGGTCAGAGTTTCATCTAATCCATTATCATTAATAGGGGGCGCTGTAATTTCATAGAACCTGCCTTTATACTTAATTCTCATATCAGAGTCAATGCCTTCGGTGTATCTGATTACAAAGGTCATGGTGTTTTTAGCATAAGTGCTGGCAGCAGAATAAAATTCCACATTAGATGATTTGTCATTAGGCGTTTTGAGCATGGCCCAGGCACCTTTAAAATCTGTCCATTTTTCTTCTGGAAATCCATTTTCATTCGTGCCGGAACTCATCTGCTGGATAGTGATGTAATGTCGGAACAACCCAGAATTAATGCGACTGCGATATTTAAACGGTTGCATCGGGATCTTCCTCCACAACATATTGTTCCAATGCTTTGTCCACTCCCAGACTGTTAATCTTGCTTAAAAAATTCTTGTGGAAGTATTCCAGGGCATCATTATAGACATACCGAGAACGCTCAAAGACCAACTCCTTGAACGTCTCATCGGTGTTTATGTCATAATTGCCACACTCCCTCCGGAGAGCCTTATCAGACGCAGAAAGGATGCGTCCCAGGTTATCATCTTCATGATCGCCCAGGTGCATCCTCTCTTTGAATTCATTAATTATTTCAGGAGAAATGCTCATTTACATCACTCCTTTTTGTTTTCTTTTACTTCCTCGATGAATACCCGCTTATATTCAGGGTGGACCTTGGATAATTCTTCAATTCGTTTCTTTGTCGGCTTTAGATCTCCTTTAGGATATTCCTCTCCGGCTTTATAACGGGTATTGTTGTCCTCAGCATCCTTAAAGGCATTAACCACCTTATATGTTGCCATAATGCATCATCTCCCTTTTAATTTTATTTAAACTGTTGGAGTTTCTGGAACGAAACTGATGTCCAGGTCGTAAACCAGGGCGGCTTTGTTGTCCTTTGGTTTTCCATTTGCAAATTGCTTAATTGTGTAAAGAGTCGCATCTTCAATAGCAAGAGTCTGATCAAATTTCTTCAACTTGTATCCTCCGGCCAGGGCTGCTGTGTATTGTCCTTTTACAAAGAAGAGTGCTTTACCTACTGGAACCTCTTCTGATTCCACCACTTGAATGTTATATGGCATTGCCATCACCCATTGACCATTGGCTGTCTGGATTGTATTACGTGCTTGTACAGCAATGGCATCCACGGGGTTGACTACCATTACAATCTTATTTAGCACTTTACGAGATTTACCTACTGTTTCATCCTCTTTTGGTTCAGCAACAGAGAGCTCCTTGACAACCCCATAAAGTTCTCCGGCTACAATCACACCTTTATCCGACGGCTCAAAAGTAAGTGTTCCAGAAGAAGCTTTATCAGATACCGCTCCATTTGCAGCAACATTTTTCATCAACCCTACAGGTTGGTTAGCAGCAGGTCCCCCACCATTTACAAATCCAAACTCCAAACCAACTGAGTAGGATTCAACTAACAGAGTACGAACATAACGCTCAACCCATACAGGACCTAGCTCAAGCATATCGTTAGGAATTGCAGCAAATGCAGTAAGTTTCAATTGACCAATTTGCTCTTCTCCGAAGGCCGCATTAACTTTTCCTTTAATATCACCAAAGAGTGGTCCCCAAGCATAAGCTTTTGTAGGATCTGAAGTAATAATTCGAGTAACCGCACCTAGATCCTGAAGACCAATCGCTTCAAGCAGTGGGTGTTCCGTCACCAAATCCTCGAATACTCGTTCTTGTGTAGTCACAGGCAGGATAGATTCGTCAGTAAATCCTCCTGTTTCCACGACTGCATTGAAAAATCTAGTTTCCTCGGATGTAAGAACATTCTGGCCGCGCTGCTGAAGGATGGAGCGATCCAACATACCGTCATTAACTTGAGAGCGTACAGTATTTGTTACCTCAGCCTGCAAAGCATCGAAAAAGGATTGGAACGCTTTTGACTGTTCCTGATCTGTTGATTCTGCATTCGCTAAAACAGCAGTAAGGTTTTCTTTGGCGTTCTGAAACTCCTCAGATTTTTTAAATTTTATTGTCATTAGGGGATTCCTCCAATTAATTTAAATTTAAAAAGAGCTTGCTCAAGTTCCGCTTTGCAGCTGGCGCTTGTTCAGGCTCTTTTGGTTTAGGGTGTATTTCATTTTTCAATTCATTTTTAAAATCTTTTAACATCTGCTGCATATCTTCCTTGGTGACGAAATCACCCTTGTTCCCGGGTTCCTTGTTCTTTTCATTCATAACCTTGTTTCTAATGCCATCAATAACCGCCTGAGGGATTAGAGCTGGCCCGCTGGCAGCCGATGCCGCAAATTTAATAGAATCATCCGCGAACATTATTTCATCCACAAATCCAAACTCAAGGGCTTGCTGGGGACCCATCCAAGTTTCTTCTGCCATCATGTTAAGTAATTCTTCTTCTGACTTACCGGTTTTCAACATATAGGCATTCACAATTGTTCGGTCTGTCACCTTCAACCTCTCGGCAGTTTTGGTCATATCACGATGATCTCCAAAACCTATTGAAGATGCATTGTGAACCATTATCTGAGCAGTAGGTGCAATGCGGGTTTTTTTAGTGCCTGTTGCAATGAAAGAGGCTGCGCTAGCTGCTAATCCTACAATCTGTGACTCAGTATACCCAGGGTAATTTTTAAGTGCAGTATAAATCTCTGAACCATCCCACACATATCCCCCCGGACTATTGATTGTCAAAATAACATCTTCACCATTGGCCTTATCCAGTTCTTGAATAACCTTGCGTGGCCAAGTAGCCTCCATTTCAAACCATTCATAAATCCATGCATCATCATTAGAAACGATTGGTCCATTGATTTCGATTTTCACTGTCATCCATTCTCACCTCCTTCAGTGGTCTGCATTTCCGTATAGTTCTTCGTGATGTAGTGTTTCTCCAGATTCGGATCGGTTGACGGCTCATACCCAGCCTCCTGCCTGATTTCATTACCTGTAAAGGCCCCGGAAGAAACGAGCTTATCAATGCTGTTTGCCAGGTCAAATAAGCTGTTATAAGAAATACTCTTGATATCTAACTTATTACCGGACAAATACTCTTTCTTCGTAAAAAACTTACTGTTCCCTTCATCCCCAATCTTTTTGAGTAAAGGACTGACTGTGAACATCATGTAATTCTTCGTTTGCTTTTCCACATCGGCCATATCCCCATGGAGTAAACTTACCGGGATGCCTATAGCCATGGCTACCTGGTCCAAAAAGCCATTGGTCACTTTGTTGATTTCATCCACTCCAGGACCATTTGTATTGCCGCTAAAGTGCTCTTTGTAAGTGAAGCCTTTTTGCTGTGGAATGATAGCTATGTCTTTTCCCGAAACGGCCTTGTACATATTATTGATAAACTCTTGCAATTTTCCTTGCTGCTCAGGAGTCTTAGCTGCAACCATGTCCATATCGACTGTCCCGCGGATTTGGCTCTTCCTTTTTTGGGAATTGAGGATCCTGCCAAAAAGCTCACCATAATCTGAGAAAAGCCCATCAATTAATGGCGTTAGCTTCTCGTTTGTATACCTCAAATGTAGAACCTCACTCTGTCGGAAACTTCTCTTGTACTCGTATTCTTTTACTTTCACTTTGGAAAACGTGTCCTCCATGACAGCATAAGAATTGTGGAGGAAGTCATCGGCTATTAGCAAATCCTGATCATCTGCCTGGATGATTAAGCACTCGTTGTCATAAATCAATTTCAGAATCACAGTTTGCCAGAAAGTACTGGCCGTCATGTTTTTATTTGGCCTGACGTTGAGCCGATAATACAGCTCATCTTTCTCAAACTCGGCGCCTTTTTTAATCCGGAATTCGGATTGACTGATAGTCCGACCAAGGAAGGCAGCGCAAGTCTCAACAGCAAGTTTTTTCATGTGAATTCGCAGAGGGATATTGGCAATTAATTCCCCATCAAACATAAAGCCTAACTCACTGTTTCTTTTCAGTATTGCGTCCAAAAATCCAATTGTTCTCACCCCCTTCTAAAACTGGATATCTGCCAAGAAAAAATCAACCTCATCCACCAGGATTTCATCTGCCTTGAATAGGGCATGTATGAATGCTTGGAAGCCATCTGTCTTGCGCCGGAACTCATCCTTCTTTAAATACTCTTTGTTGCCGTCTGGCTTTGTCTTTACATATACATTATTGGTGTACCAGCGCATCAAAGGATTGTCTCCGAAAATGAGGTTCTTCTTAGCAAAGATCGTTTCCACCCGGGGTGCCAGCAACGAATGAATAGCCTTCGGATTCCGGATATATTCAATCTCAAACCCTTCAGCTTCCAATGCTGCTTTTACCAGGTCAAGGCGGAAAGTATCGGCTACTATTTTCATGAGTCCGTACTGCTCCCGCATCTGGACGAACCAATTCACGATATGATGAATCTCGATGACGGGGCCTTCCACAATTGTCAGGAGACCCTGCTGTTCCCAGTCCTTTATTGGAGCCTCCAGCTTCACGGTATCCAGAAAACCTTTCCGCACAAACGAATGAGTTTTCCAAATGTAATCATCTCCCACTTTGAATAATAGGCCGACCGCGGCAAAGTCTTTTATCCTGGCATAGTCAAGGCCGCCTACACAAGGCAGGTGCTGCAGATTAGGGATTTCTCGATTTGTTGCCAGTATCTCTTCCCATGGAGCAACCGACTTTTCAAGGTCCGTCTCCGGGTAGTTCATCCTCTTGGTCATAAACTCCATGCGGTTGGATGGATTCGTCTTCAACTGCCGGTACTGCGTTTTCACTTTCTTCAGGAGGCCCTTGGCATAGGGAGTAAGCGCTCCCTCGAACATTGGGTTAGCTTTGCCCCATTTCGTCGGATCGTCAGCCTCTGCCGGGTCATCGATTCTGCAGATGAAGGGGAACAGGGGATCATCCAGCTCCCGGCCTTCTAAGATGGCATCAGCCCGCTCTTTTGTCTTATCCAGGAATCCATCCCGGACATATCCGTCCGTTCCGATGAAGAACTCTCGGGAATTCGGCACCTTACCGAGACCTGAGGAGAAAACATTGACGGTATCAAAGGTGGCATAGGAATGGATTTCATCATAAATAACGCAGCCATCGCGCAAACCATCCTTTGTTCCAGCATTCGAGGTATGAAACTGGACGATGCTCTTGGTATCGTAGCTCATGATTTCTACTTTTGTCCGGTAGAACATATCCTCCAGGACTTCCCGGTTGCCAATCGTGTCATATATCTCCTTGAATGATGTCTTTGCCTGCTTCTCGTTGTTGGCCACAATTGAGACGTTGTAGCGAGGAATGCCATGTAAAGGACTAATGAAGAAGTGAGCGTATGCAGATATTAGACCGTTCTTCCCGGCACCCCTGGCCATAAGGTACAAAAATTGCTCATAAAAAATAGCGTCATCTTCTTTGTAGAAAAGGAAGACAAACGCTGCCAGGAATTTTTGAAACGGGTTTAACGGGAAGTACCACCGCTCAGCAAACTTTATGAAGTTTTCAAGCATTTCCTCATCAAAGTACAGGTCATCTCTGGGAAGGATATATTTCTCCAGGTAGGCAATGAGCTTTATGCGCTCTTTATTCAGCTCTATTTGGCCTGTTTTCCAGAGTTTTATATACTCCGAGACATATTGGTTATGAATCATATCAAATCGCCTGCAGAGCGCTGTTTCTTGGCCTGTATCTTATCGACATCCGGGGCCTCATTCGGAACCATAGCGAGCAGCTTATCGCATGCTGCCGTGTATCGGTTGATCATGGTGTTATAAGACTTCTGGGAGGGGTTCTCCACATGCATCTTTTGCGAGCCATTTTCAAACCGATAAGTCGGCCCCTTGGCCTTGATGTCCTCTTCCAGGATCCGCAGAGTCACTGTCATAAAGGCAACGCGCTCCACCAGGACAGCAGCTGCCTCCTTCTTGTTTGCCGGCATCTTACTCAGCGTCGAATTCCACTTTTCAATCTCGGCAGCAATCAATTCATCCTGGGTTTTTATGCTGTATTTCTTAGACATTCATGGGTACCCCCCTCCCCTCACGCCTGCACGCGCGATAAATTTGGAAAATCGAGCCCCACCTCCGGTGCCCTGTTCTGAAAAAAATTTCAAAACTTTTGACCGGGGGGCTTGCTCTACCATTTCTCATCATTCCATTTTGGTTTTCTTTTCTCGAACACCCTGCCATGCTTAAGGTTATGGCATCTAACGCAAAGTGTCTCCAGGTTCTCTTTGTAGAGTGCCAGCTCCGGATGATCTTCGAGCTCCTTGATATGATCCACAAGCAGCATGATCTTCTTACGCTTGGCACTCTTGCTGTACTGGTTAGTATCAACTGCCGCTCGCCCTTGCCGTTTACATTCCTGGCATTCGTAATTGTCACGCTGCTTTATTTGTTTGCGCAGCTGCTTCCATGGTCCACTATCATAGAAATTTCGTTTCTGCTGCTGTGTTTTATACTCAGCCATTTGTCCCCTTCCCCTTACATTTTTGTCTAATTCTGTCGAAACTCTTTTCTTTGAATTTATTTTCCAGCATAATGGTTTAGCGCTTGATGATTTAATGAATAAATGCGTTAAAGAAGGAATGAGTAAGCTGCATTACAACAAACACAACCAATCAGAGAGAAAAGAAGAACTTTACTTATCAATCGTGATAAAGAGAAATAAGATGATTGAACTAGCTAATACAAAGGGACTATTGAACAAAGAGACCATTAAATGCAGCCAGGAGCTGGATGCACTATTGAATAAATTTCAGGCGAAGAAGTAAGTACAGCTCCCTTCTTTTTGAAATTAAAAAGACACCCGGATGGATGCCTTAATTAAAAATCATATTAATAACCGGGCTAAAAACCTCACTATACTTCCCGTAGATTAGGCATAAAATTAACGCAATACCTCCACCAATTTTCACTAGGTAATTAGGTACTTTTATAACTATGAATAGCAATAAAACTAAAATTAAAATAGGCAATAAAGGTTCAATTAATACACCTAATAACTGTCCTATAGTTTCTCTAAACTCAATTAAATCAAAATTCAGTGTTATCTCCCCTCTTCCTTATACTTTTTAAATATATCAATTGATCAAACATTTTTTCCCCACAATCCTCGAAATGAACAATCACTCCAAAGAGCAGCTGTTAAAATTCAACTTCAAAACTATATTCTGTGTCTGTATTTTCATATACATATTCGTTAGCTAACTCTTCAGATAATCCTAATTCAACTAGCAATTTGTGTAAACCGTTTGGACCTTCTCCACCATACCCAGATCCTAATCCACCTTTAATAATCATGATGTCATCGGTACCGTTAATAGTTGTTTCGTAGAAGATTTGTGATTTATTTCTTTTATGAGCAATAGAGTTAATTTCACCTAGTCTGTGTAAATTGTCAAATACAAAACTTAAAGATTTCTTTGTAATACCATTCTGATAAGTAATCATAAAAAGCATTCCCCTCTCATCAATATTAATATTATTAATTCGACAAAAGAAGATGTTTTCCTGCTTCTTTCTTACCAGGAATTATGAATCATTTGTCCAGATACCTAATATAAAAAGCACTCCTGAAGGAATGATTTCTAATAATTTATATTCTTAACCCATTGACCCTTGTTATCATAAGCCAACGATAATTGGTTTCTTGCAATAATGAGGGCCTCCTCCGCAGAATCAAAATTAGCTGCAGATGTAATGTATACCCCTGCTCGACCAGGCCCTTGGTAATAATGACTAGTATCCATCTGATAATATCCGTTTGAATCCACATAAATTTTAATTCCTATATCTTGTCCATCAATCGAGACCACATATTGACTCTCCAACTTTTTAGCATATTCAATTAGAGTTTGACTTGATAATAATTCTAGATCTTTATTCACTTTAAACCAACTCCTTTTTCTACCTATTTCGACATTAAGGCTCCCTCCACCTTTTTTTCTAAAAATCAAAGATTAGTTGGTTAGAAATCAGACTTTATTTTCCTCAAAAAATAATCCAAATTGTTTTGGAAATAAATCCAATTATTCAACACTATAATATTGATTACAAAGACAACTGTAATTAATATTCCGATTTTGAGGGTGAAATTAACAAGAAACGAAAGAGTAATTATTGATAACAGAGATAGAAGCAAACTAAACCATAATGCTCTAAGGGCATGCACATTGCCTAACCTATAGCTGTATATTCGTTGGATTTCTGAACCATAGCTGCCTGTAATTATTTTATAGTCCATTTCATATTCTTTTTTAAAATAAATCGCTCTCTTAGTCCACACAACAAATCCTAAGCTCATACTAACCTGATGAATAATATGCCCTAAAATTATTCCAGCACCAATAAACACGGAAATTAAAGCTACAATTACAGGAGCATTCTTATTAAAAATTATTGATTTAACTGTATCAAAGTCAACCAGAGAAAAAAACGTGATTATAATAAAGAGAAACATCCAACCAGGAATCCCCCATCTTATGAGGTACTTAGTTTCAAAATTCATGTCCACATTCCCTTCAACATCAAATTAGCACTCAAGCAATGGTTCTATCCAAACAATATTGTTTGTGAAGGTTTTGAGACCCTTGCAAATCTCATTTGCAACTATATTTTCTTTAATATTATCTTTAAAGATTATCTTTAGAGCTCGGACATATATGAAGGAAAAATTTTTACTGTACTCTAATTAAGCACTCTACTGTACTCTAATTAAGCACTCTACTGTACTCTAATTAAGCACCCTTTGCAATAGTGCTTAATTAAGCACCCCCCTTCTGACACCCCATGTAGGCGCCTTTGCTATAGTTCCGATAATATAAATTTATCACGTCTTTGACCAAACATCTTACAATTAATTTATATTTTTTTGCTAAAAAATGTATAATTTTTTGTTATTATTTTTATATACTCACAACGAAATGAGGTAACGTATGTACGGCTGGCTTATGACAGATGCGGAAATTATGGCTGAAAATGTAGGAGTTAAGGGATGGAGAATTGATATACCTCATAGTGGAATTTATAGGCTTTATAATGAGAAAGGTGAGTTATTATATATAGGATGGGCTACATATTTAGCGGAAGGAATTCTTGAACATTGCAAAGGTAGAAGCAAAAATACTGGCCATTTTCATACTGAAATTTATAGGATATTAGTTACTTCTGCAGGTAATTTCGATAACGTCTTTGCTAACAATAAAAAAGGAATAGACGTTGAAAGCCTTACGATTAAAAAACTTAAGCCTAAATACAATAAATTATATAGCCTAGATTACAAGCCTAATTCTAGATGGAAAGACAAAAGACGATCTAAACGCTAAAAAGTTGGGCACATAATACCCAACTTTCTTTTATTGCTTTAAAACGGCTATATTTAAGTTCAATGCTAATCTGTAAAATGCTTTCCACCGTATTTTTGAATAAGTCATGGCACTAATTGGTGGTTGGAACTTAAAGCAATACACTTGGTAGTCCGTGAGGTACTCACTTTCCTCGCTCATGTATCGTTCTTCGATTAGAAAACGTTCCTTGCTGGGCAAGAACCGAACTGCTCTTTCTACCCTCTCACAATAGTCTTTTCGATATCGCTGCTGGTCTGCGTTATATATCGCAATGTTCCCGGTCTGATCGCCTGTTTCATTAGTCGGTCCGTGATATCGGACTTCTGAACTGACCGTAATCGATGCCTCCCTTTCTTCAAACATAAGATACTTATAAATCCTGTATGTCTCAAGATACTCCTCAACTTTGGCTTGAGTTGCCCTTCTGTCTAGTTCAGGGAGTGTGAACGGTTGGTTTTGCATTTAGACCCCTCCCAAATGTAGAATATTATTTAAGGTTGCCGAGAGAAATCCTGGTCTTTTTTTATTATTAATTTTCCCAACCAATAGTTTAATGGAAATCATTTACAAGTGATTGATATATCCAATACACTTTACCTACACTGTTCTTTATTAAATCCAACCGGTACCTTTAGCTGGACATCACCGATGAATGACTAGTGCTTAGTTAAACGGATCTTTGGCTCAGCACTTGAAAAGGGTTTAGACAGCCCTTCGTGTTTTCACGAAAAGTAATCTAAAGGGAAAGTCGCTATTTTAATTAAGATTTAAAGTGTGGATATGTCCCTAGACATAGTTCAATTGTGTGGTATCGCATATCTGCCATGAGAAACGGATAGATAATCACACGAGCAAGGCCTACCTCCATTCAAGCTATACTTCATTAGGGCCTTGCTTTCTGGTCTTTTTTTACTTTTACGAACTTCCCATTCACCTTAAAAATCTTCGCATAATTAACGCCGACTTTTGCCACCCTACTCTACAGGGGTGAGTGTCATTGAAAAAGAAGCTTGAAAAAAATATTGAAATCGGCGCTTTAATTGTTACATCGCTTTTATTAGTAAAGTTCATACCTAGAAACAAAATTCGTGAAGCGCATGTATCTTTTCTATTCAAACAAGTACTTACATGGCTATTTGGATTATTAGTAGTTGAAAAAAAATTAATCAAATATCCACATCGTCTACTTTTTAGAAAATCAACGAAATCAAGTTTTACCTTTGAATATTTTGTATATCCCGCGTTGTGTTCATTGTTTAATGTTCATTATCCAGAAAAGAGAAACAGCATAATTAAGCTGCTATATTATTTGTTTTACTCATCAATTATTACCGGCTTTGAACTTTTTGCTGCAAAGTACACTAAATTAATTAAGTACGAAAAGTGGACTTGGTACTGGAGTTTGATAACAATGTGGATTACCTACTACTTGTCACGCGTATACTACAGGTGGTTTTTTGGAAACCAGGATCAATAGCGCTTAAACTACAATTACCTTATTGAATCCAACCTGTACCTCACCGAAGAATGATTGACGCAGAGTCATAAAACGTGCAAGGTTCATCCATCACCATAAAAGCCAATAACAACATATCATTGCTCGTTGCCAGCTGGAAACACTCCACATTGCATCTCTGAATATCCTGCCGGCACCTTATTTAAATAAACGCATATATTATATTAGTTGGAACAGCGATCCAACTATCACACTCTCTTGAAAACAGGTACTTGATCCGTACCTGTTTTCTATTTACCAATCGCTAGGGTTGTATATCTATATTCAAGGAGTCCTTTCAAGGTGCCTTCCCAGTACCTCTTTTTCTTTGGTATGCACCTTTCTATATCTACAGGGCACCCTTTAATACACGTTTACATAAAATCACCTGTGCACACACTTCTTCTAAATCACCTAGGAATCGGGCACAAGCTTTGCGCCTTTTTTGTTTTATATAATCACTAACTGCATGAGGTTTGAGTAAGCTATTATTGTTGAGTAGACTGTAGGGTTCACCCCTATGAAAACAGGTGCCTGGAAAGCACCTGTTTTATTTTACTCAGCCTGCTACTTTACTCCAGCGAATCCTCATCATCTTCAAACTGGTCCTCATTCTCCGGTCCATCTTCCTCGACAACTTCATCCAAAGACATCTGATCCGGACTCACCTGCGCTTTCCCATCTTTATCAACTGTGTAAGAAACGCCATCATGCTGCTCTTCATTGAACTCCTCAATGCTCATCTGGCTTGGAGTCAAAAGAAGCATTACACCACGGCCGGCATAAGTGTAAAGCTGAATCATCTTGTCCTCGCTATCGCCTTTCACATTGAATTTTAGCGTCGTCTTCTTGGAATCCCTCTGGATGGACTTGAATTCTGCGTTCAACTTCCCTGCCTTGCTTGTTTCTACTTCCAGGACAACGATTGATCCGGCCATTTGCACAAGTTCCTGAGAGTGTGGCAGCTCGTCCCCCTGCACATGAAATTCCAGGACCTCTTTTTTGTCATCCTTCTGGATTTTCCTGAACAGAACATTCAGCTTAGTATTCGGCATGTTAATTTCCCCTTTATAATTGGCTTATTTTCAATTTCAAGCAATTGCTAGACTATAAACTCATAAAGAGAAACAAAGGCGTTCAGGTGGCTCCCAGAAGCTCTGGATATTCATCTTGATTTCCCTCATTGCGTCCTCATCTCCGGATCAAATGTCACCAGGTACCCGATCCCGTTATGAAACTTCCTCAATTCACTGGCCACCTTCCAGCCGCAATTTTCATGGCTCAGTACCAATTTATTGAGCTTTTCCTCTGTAAGAGCGTGGACAACCTTCCGCAGCCGCCGCATCATTTGGCCTTCTTCTTCCGTTTTTTCTTCGGTTTAGCATTAGGATTAAGGACCGTATCAATTACTTCAAGTTGATGCTGCGGCGCCAATATAGCCCCAAGTTCCTTTGTTAGAGATAAAGAGAATGATATTTGGGCCATCACATATGCATCGAGGACGTTATCACTGGAATGCTGGAATCCCCATTGTTCAGCTATAGGTTGGACCATGTCCTCTTTTGGGGCGTTCCCTTTGCCGGTAGCAAACTTTTTAACACCTCCAGGAGCAACTTCAGTGTAAGGATAGCCCCGGCGCATTAATGCCATTCTGATTCCCCAGCCAATCCCGCCAAGTTGGATGGCCTGCTGTGAGGCATATCCAAACCCTTCAATCACAATCTGATCACCTTTTTGGATATGATCCATAATGTCATCAATCATAGTGATCATTCTTTTTGGATCTTCAGAGCCGACACCCGTCAGCTCCTTTGCCCTTAGCACTTCCCCCTGTTCGTCCAGTGCAACAAATCCGGTCTTAGTACTTGGGTCAATTCCGACAAAGCGCATTTTTCTTCTTCCTTTCCTGCAGCTCTTTGGCAGCTGCATACCGATCTTTCATCCGTGCTTTTTCAACTTTTGCTACTTCATAGAGGTGCTGATTACTCGTTGGGGGAAATCTTCATTCCTTCACTCCCTTTCGTTAAAAGACCAACAATTTGTCGAATTCACACTAATTATAAATAGTTCTGACGAATCGCTTGATATGAGAAAAAGGTCACGCATAATAGTAAGTAGTCAAATGGAAAGGAGCTTTGAATTGGATGACCTCTCACTTTCCTTTTTAACTGAATTGGAATATTTAATTAATGACTATTATAAGTGCACTGATTACATCATTAAGAAACAAATTCACGCTGATATTGATCTCTTGATTAAAGCGCTTGAACTTTGTCAAGAAGGTGAAATCTAGTAATAGGCTATCTTACAACCATTATTTTTTGGAAAGCTCTACAAAGTGCTGCTTCCATCCCTGGAACAAGAGGCGAAATTCATTCAGCCCGGTGTCCCTGCCTTTTGCAATGGTCTGCTGAATGACCTTGCCGCCCATTTCCTTATCTTGCGGATCGTGCCATAGAAATTCCACTACATCAGCATCCTGCTCAATTGATCCAGACTCCTTCAGGTGGGAAAGTTGTGGCTTGAGTGCTCCTTCAAACGCCCGGGACATCTGCGATAGCATCATGAAACAGCAATTCATTTCCCTTGCAATCTGTTTTGCTGCACCTGTCACATTCCCGATTGCCTGAGATCTTGTTTCACCCTTCTTCTGAGGAATGTTCATAATCTGCAAGTAATCCACCGCAATGCAGGCTATCTTTCCATACTTCCGCTTAAATTGCCGTGCCGTCGCCCTTACTTCTTCTATAGAGACTGCTGCACTATCCTGAATATAGATAGGTAGATATTCAAGTCCGTCATATGCCATTTGTACTTGCGATTGCTCTTTCTCATTGAGGTCCTTGTTCTTGATCTTGCCGTACCCGATGCCGGTGATAGAGGAAATCATACGGTCCTTGAGCTCGTTCTCGCCCATCTCCTGTGAGAAGATTAGGACCACTCCCTGATGCTGTTTGGCCACTCCGTAGAGGCGCTGCAGCATCTTGGCTGTTTTCCCTACCGAAGGCCGGCCAGCTGATACAAAGAGCCAGCCGCGCCATAACCCCCGGGCCCAGTTATCGAACTGAGCAAAGCCTGTTTTGATGTACTCAGCCTTTTTCGCCAAATGCTCAAAATAGTCCGGCCTGCCTTCAGAGAAGCTTTTCATCTTAGCCGTGTCCTGCGGCCGCATTTCCTGGACAAGAGCTTCGATGGTGCCAAAATACTCTTCATCCGTTTCGTAGTCATCCCGGGACATTCCCGTGATGATTTCCCCCATGTTCCGGGCCCGCCGGCCAATGGCCTTCGAGCGAACGATCCTGGCGTAATGCTCTACATTGGAAGTGGTAGGGCAGGACTCGGCCAGCTCAGAGAGGTAAGATACACCGCCGATGTTTTCCACGCCTCCAAACCTCTGAAAGGCATCTGTGACAGTGATGATGTCGATTGGCTTTCCCTTCTTCTCCAGATACCGCATAACCTTGTAAACGTTTTGGTGTCTCGGAACTGAGAAGTCCCTTTCCTCGAGGAAGATGATTTCATCCAAGACATTGGAATCCAGAAACACGGCTCCGAGGACGGACTGCTCAGCAGGGATATCACTTGCTCCAATCAAATGCATCTGGCTCATTCCCTTCGTCTATCCATCGCTGGAATGCTATTTCCTTATCTCGCGGATCAGGTTGCTGCAGGGGCGCTTGTTGCCGTTGCTTCGGCTTCTGAGAAGCAGTCATTTTGATGGCCAGTTCACTAAATTTCTCACGCAGCTTCCGGGCCGATAAAACATTTGTTTTCCAGAAGTCATCCTTTGTCACCCAATCCATGACTTCCTTGGCCTTCTTTTTTGTGACCCTATCTATTTCAATCAGTTTCCTAAAGTCATCCGCCCAGGTCTGCAGGTTAGCTCTTTTGATTAGGTGCTCCACCCCTGACTCTTTGGCAGTGGCTGCCACTCTCTTATGAAAGTAGACAGCCATTTTGTAGTACGAGTTTTCCTCATCGTATTTTAGTGGCTTTGCCGGCTTTTTCGGCTGTTTTGGCGCTGGGGCTTTTTTAGTTGCTGCCGGCGCTCCAGACGTCTCACTGTCCCACTTCTCATAATCCTTGTTGAAGCCCAATATTCTCCCTCCACTAGGGCCAATCCCATTGGAACTAATAATCTTCCGTTCTATCAGATCAGAAAGCTCTCGGTTTACTTGGCTCCTGCTGGCATTTATGAGACTGGCAATTAAGGAGATTGGCATTTCGTATTCCTTCCTGCCCTTGTACCCATATGTATAGCGCCAGATGGCCATTACAATCCTGAACTGCGTCCCGTTGAGATTGACCCGCATGATTTGTAATAAAATCTCGTTGGCAATCCTCGTGAATCCGTTTTTAAGTTGTGGACTTGCCATAACGAATCATCCGTTCATGTTTGTTTTGCAATGTGTCCCATCATGTAAAGAGTGACTTTGTTGGCGAATTCTTGTTGGGCTTCTGGATCATCGGAGTCGCCGTAGTCTTCAAGCCATTGTGACAAGAACTTTTTGACATCTGCAGCTAGGAGAACATCTTCCTGAGGCCTCCAACCGTGTGCCAGCGCTGCAGCATACTGTGTTGGATTATCCCGAGAAAACCTTTTAAGTGTTAAGGCGTCTCCGAAGTCTCCGAGAAGCTGTATATTCAAGAAAAGAAAGTTCAAATCGTCCTTTGGCATTAATGTTGACCAAGATCGTTTCAGCCTTTCGAATGCCTGGTATACTTCAATAGGCACCCCAACCTTTTGTTGTTCTTCTTTAGAGGGATTAATATTTATAGTCACATTCATCAGACAACCTCAATTCTGTAATGTTGATTAGGCTTAAAGCCTTTCTTCGCCAGCGCTCTTTTCACTGTCATTTCAGCCAGCGCAGGCATGTTATTCTTGCTTGATAAGTGCGTCAGGTATATTTGCTCTCCCACACCGTTCACAAGCTTAGAAAGGGCCTCTGCTGTTTGCTCATTACTCAAGTGGCCAACGTGGCTGAGGATCCTGGCCTTTACGCTGTTCGGATAATCAGATACCTCAACCATGTTTGGCTCATGATTGGCTTCAATGATGTAGATGTTTGAATATTCCATGGCAGAAAGCATTTCCGGATCAACTTTGCCGGTATCCAGGCAGATGGAGCACTTCTCACCTTCAAAGTCGCTGACGATATATCCAAGTGGATCGTGAGCATCGTGATGGGTCTTGAAGGACTCAATGAAGTAATCCTCAAACCTGACATCCATGCCGGCTTTTATTGACCTCTGCAGGTCCCTGTCCACCCCCTGGATGGATTTCCATTCACCCTCAGCAGCGATGACCGGTATCTTATATTTGCTGGCCAATGGTAGCCCCTTGATATGGTCAGCATGAGCATGAGTTACAAATATGGCTCTGATGCTGTCCGGCCGGATTCCGACTTCCAGCAGCCTTTTCTCAATCTTTGTCTTGGCTATTCCTGCATCAATCAGAATAGTAGTTTCAGAGGACCGCAGGGCAATGCAATTCCCCGCGGATCCCGATGCTAAGATATCGACTTTCATGCCTTACTCCAGAGAGTCCCCGTCAGCAGCCTGCACTTCCTCCATTTCGATATGCATATCAAGCAGCTGGGACAGGCCGACATAGTCTGCAAGTGTAGCTTTGAAATTTGGTGCATGCTTTTCCTTGTATTCATTCTTCTGTTCCTTTGTGGTCAGACCAAGTTTCCGGAATTTCCTATTGATGTCTGCTCCAACCTTTTGTATCTGCTTTTCCTCTTCGGAGAGCTCCGGTTCCTTTGGTTGCTCTATAGCATCGTGAACTGGGGTAATATCCTTGCGTTCCGGCGGCGTATATTCTGGAATATCGGAATTGCCAGCATTAGCAGCTTCCATTCCTTCCACAATGACATCAGCAATATCGAACTGTCCTTTAATGGCTCGAGTGCCAACATGTTTTTTGAACATGTCCGGATCAACATCGCCGTTATCCTGCTTCCAGAACTTCCCGTTAATTTTCATCCACTTTTGAACCTCTGAGACATCCATGAAGACCACATAATTGCTGCGGTTTTCTCTTTTGGCCACCGCGTATGCTCCCATGACTTTTCCACGCGGGAATCGTGGCTTGTGTTTAACGCCGATCATTTCTCCTTCCTCATTGAGGACTACATCAAAGTCATCGACTTCGTTCTCACAAACAACTTGTGTAAAAACACCCTGATAGCCTTCTGACTTCTGAGCAAGTGATTTCAAGCCCTCGTAGGACACTCGGATATCCATCTTGCCGCCGTAAACGATCGGGAAGGCATGGCGCAGAGAAGGATCTAACCCCATTCTGTTGCACTGGTACATGAATAAGTTAAACTGAGGAATACTTAGGTCTTTCCCAACAGTTTCTTTCATGGTCATTAGCTCATTGACACCAAAGCCGCCAATATCATGGAGCTCATTTAAAGAAGTATTTTGAGTTGCAAGATCTGTGTTTTTAGCCAAAATAATTCCTCCTATTAATCTGCTATTTTGAACTGAAAGCCTTTTGCTTCCAGAAGGTAATCTTCTAATGAACTTTCCAAAATGATTTCTCCGTTGGATGGATCCACGATGATGCTGTCTCCGACCAGAATCTCATTACCGAAATAATCCGACCCGAAGTGCTCCGGCTGAGCTACCTGATTGGGGTATCCAGTCTTTTCTGTTTTTGTTATATCCGGATGCTGAATGTCTGACATAAAGAATCCTCCTTATTAGGCTAGAATAATTTTAGTGCTGCCAGTTTCACGGTGGACAACATGTAGTTCGCCATTGGTAGCCTTAAAAACAAGCCATTTGGTAGGACTAAGACCGGCTGAGAGTAGAGCTTTCTTTTGGTTTTTTGTTGGCCGTTTACCATGTTTCATTCGCTCACCGCCTTAATTGCTAAATCCTCGCCGGCAACTACCCGGGACAGTATCAGCTGGCCAGATGGCTGCTTGAACTTCGTGATCGATTCAGCATTATCCACGAATGCAGGAACAATCACTTTGCTCTGCCGGGAAAGTACTTCCCGCAGCTCCAGTCCGACGCGGATGCCTTCAGACAGGGAAAGCATGTGGTGCGGCTTGCCATCCATTTCAATGATGAATGTGTTTTTGACCTCGCCATTCTTCTGCGTTTCAAATAGTCGGATGGAGAGTGTTTCAAACAGGGCTTGTACCTTTTCAGTCTGCAGCTCTGCCTCTTTGGCTTTAAATGCTTTGATGGTATCCAGGACAAAGATCGAGTCGTTCAAAGACTCAAGGGTTTCTTTTTCATCCGACTGAGCCTGGCTGACTTGTTCTTGCAATCTCTCAAACTCTCGATGCTTTTGAATTTCTTGTTCCAATAGAGTAATCTGCCTCTGCAGCTCCCTTGCCTTATCCAGATGTTCTGTTACGTCAACATACTCAAGTCTTTCAAGCTGATTCTGCAGCTCTGTGCGCTTGTTTACGACCTGCTGAAACGTTTCCTTAAACCGATTTAAGCGCTCCTGCTTTTCACTCTCTGTCGCCTTCAAGGATTCATCCTGTAATGGTTGACGGCAAACCCGGCAGGTATCCTGAATCTGTTCATTCTTCATGACCTGAAATTCTTCTTTCATTCGGTCCCTTTCATTTACAAGAGCATTAATTTTTGACTGCAGGACATTGATTCTGCCATTGTTATCTCCAGCAGAGTCCGTCACTTTTTCGATTTCGTCTCTTGCCTTCACCAATTGGGCAAGCTCCGCTTTAAGTGAATCAAGGGCAACATGCGGTGCATTATGTTCCAGTTGCTCCTTCAGTGTTTTAGTTCTACTCTGAGCAGCGATATACGCTTTATCCATTCGCTTTTTGTTTTCCTTATGGATACCCTCAAGATCTTCTAGGTGGTGCTTTTTTATTAAAGGCGCTAGGCATTTTTTCTGCTCGTCCAGCATATGCTTCAATACTTCCTTATTAGCAGGCGCCGTGACATACTGCAGGACCATGGCACGCTGTTTCTCCCAGTGGAGAGTAAAGAAGTACTGAGGGTTGAATAGGGAGAAGAATAATTCCTTATCAAACAGCTGTTCAAGGATTTCAGTAAAGTCACCGGCTTTCTTTGGTGCCTCATTGATGTAATATTGGGTCTTGCCCTTCTTGAGCCCGCGGCCCAGGAGAACCTCTTTCTCATCGACTTGCAACAAAAGTGAAACCAATGTTTCCTCCGCCTCGTATGTAATAGGCGTCGGATCAAGCTTGCTATTGAACACGGTTGTGCCGTACAATAGCCATGAAATAGCTTCGGGGATTGAACTTTTCCCTTTGGCATTGTCTCCCGTGATCTTCGTCAGGTCGCCAAACTTAACAGTGAGATCACGGTGAGATTTAAAGTTTTTTAGATTGAGAGATACGAATTTAATAGTCCTCATAAGGAACCTCCTTCTTATTGATTGCAGCTAACAAACCTTCGATAGATGGCCATGTACCGGTCAACTTCACTCATTGCAAGCCAGCTCTTTGCGCTGATTTTCAAACTCCACACCTCCCTTCAATTCATCTGTAATAAATCCGACAACCATAATTCCGAGAAACACGATCAGCAGCGTTAGTAAGTACCAGGTCATGGGAAACCTCCGTATTCAGTTTTGAATTATTTATTTCAGAAACCGTTCATCAAATTTCACCATGTTGGTAAAAGAGAAAGGCTTCTCTTTCGATCAGCACTTTAAATATTGCTTCAAGTACCGGGACGACGATGCTGTTCCCTGCTAATGCGTATAGAGTCGCATTGCGTTTCCCGTCCTTTGTTGGAAATTGCTCGAGCATTAGATCAAAATCAGAATCTTTAAATCCCATCAGCCGCCAAACTTCCCTCTCGGTTAAGTATCTGTACTCTGGCTTATTTGCTGCTCTAATGATGCCGGCATTTGGACAGCGATCCTGCCGTTCTGTTATCGTCCAGCAGTATTCTTCAATCACTCCGAGTCTACGTTTATATGAATCTCCCGGCTTTACTGGGTTGATTTCTTCAATTTTGTTCAGCATGCTTGGGATCTGAATTAAATACTGAGGCGCCTGCACATCTGCTTCTAAGAACTCAGTTATATGGCGCATCGGCTTGTGTTCTAGCTGCTTAAAATTAAATGGTTCTCCTAGTGTTGAAATGCAGAAGACTCTCTCTCTGGCCTGTAGGATGCCAAAGTTCCGGGCATCGAGTACATCAAAGCTATTTGAGTATCCAAGGTCGTTCATTTGCCGCAGATATTGATTGAACGCACCAATCGTCTTTTTCTCCAGGACTCCAACCACGTTCTCCCATATAACAACCCTTGGCTTCCACTCGCCCATGTTCCTGATAATTTTTATGGTTTCATGCATTAGTGAGCTTCTGGTTCCACTGCCTTCTTCGGCACCGCGTTTCTTATTGCTTTTTTCAATTGGACTGCTGTATTGAGCACGGGAGTTATCCTGGCAAGGGCTTCCGTGAACAAGAATGTCTGGCTTGAGGTTCCAGCCAACAACTGACTGTGGCTCGTGTGTATGATTGTACAGCGCGTTGTATGCGCGGACCCTGTTTTCCTGAATCTCAACATAGTCAATTGACTTGTGATCAACACCTAAATTGATAAGAGCCTTTCTGGGAGCGCCGATGCCTCCAAATAATTCGAGAATCTTAATCAAGGCTGAACCTCCGATCCTTCCACAATCAGCTGATGCATGAGCCTCTTATATGCCATCAGTCGCTGACTTCTGAATGTGTATGCCCGTGGCAGCTTCTCGGATGGATGATGGGACCTTCTTTCAGCAACCTTCCTGGTGTAGTAGGCAATTCGAGGATCTAAGATTTTTAGCATTTCAAGCTTCCTCCTTTATTCTCCCTGCTGATATGCCGCCAATAGTTAATTCATTAAATTTCACTTCTTTTCCATACTTCCTAGATAGGATCCCTTCGATGATCGGTTTGAGCTTCAAAACCTTATCCTGAGTCATTTCCACTTCAATTAATGTCATGTTTATCACCTCGAAACAGCATATGCGACAGGGACACTTGGACTATCATTTGTTCCTATTTAGGAACATCAAGGTCAAAAAAATAAGCACGAGGAATTCCATAATGCTCTGCTAATAATCTTGCTTCTTGAAGAGAAAAATCCCCTCCTGTTCCATTCAACTTTTGATTTACCGCGCTCTGGCTCTTATTTATCAACTCTCCAAGATCCCTCTGGGAGATGCTATTCTCAACCAGAAACGCTTTGATTTTCCGGTAAGGCTGATGCCTCCTAGAGGTTGTCTCATTAAAATGTGCCATATTCATCACCTCCGTTCGTTCCTATATAGGAACAACCTTAGTATAGATTAACAAAATTTACGTGTCAATAAATTTTATTCCTTTTTAGGAACATTTCATTTAGAAAATGTTGCATTATAGGAATTGGTAAGCTAATATATTAGATAAGAATAATATCGAAGAGGAGAAATAGGAGTATGCATTCATTTGGAACCATTCTTAAAAATTTGCGAACCTCAAGGAAATTAAGTATTGATCAGTTAGTAAAGCAGATCAATGACCGGTATGAGACAAAAGTGAGTAAGAGTATGATTTCTCGTTATGAAAACAATTTAGCAGATCCAAAAATGGAAATTGTAAGAGTCCTAGCAGATTTTTTTGATGCATCTCCAGATTACATAATGGGCATTTCCGATTCGACTCCTGAGGATACAAAACGTGCCAAAGCTTTAGAAACCATTGCAGCACATTTGGACGGAAAAGAAATTACAGAAGAAAAAATGAATGATGTTCTAAAATATATCGATTTTATTTTCCGTGACGAAAACAACTAAATATAGGGAGGCTTTTACATGCACTATGAGAATTTGCTAAAAAAGTATGAATACATCCCTGTATTTGAAAAGGATCTCCAGTTTGGGTTCAAAGGTCTCTACAGGTCTGGAAAAATCGCAATCGATAAAAAATTATCCACTATTGAAAAAGGCTGTATTTTAGTTGAGGAGCTTGGCCATCACTTTAAAACGGTCGGAAATATTATAGATCAGACTAAAATTAGCAATCGCAAACAAGAGAAAGTGGCAAGGCTTTGGGGATATAGGGAATTACTGCCCTTCAAAAGTTTTATTGAAGCATACAAACACGGATGTTCCAATCGATTTGAGGTGGCTGACTTTCTTAATGTGACTGAAGAGTTTCTACAAGAAACCTTAGATCGGTATATAGAAATTCATGGAGACTATCTACTTTACAACGAAACAGTCATTCAATTGAATCCTCTCAATATCTATAGCAAAGATGAAATAAAATCGGCAATCTAGGAGGATTATATCTTGAGGTGCGCTGTATATGTTAGGGTTTCAACAGAAGAGCAAGCAAAGCATGGTTATTCTATCCCTGCCCAAATTGAAAAATTAGAGGCCTACTGCTTATCGCAAGGCTGGGACCTTAAAGAAAAGTACATTGACGAAGGTTACTCAGCAAAAGATTTAAATCGCCCTAAATTCGAAAAAATGATGGAACAAGTGAAAAGTGGCAATATCGATGTAATTCTAGTTTACCGACTAGATCGCCTCACTCGTTCTGTAGTTGATTTGTACGAGATTCTTAAAGTACTCGATGAAAACAACTGTATGTTTAAAAGTGCCACCGAGGTATATGACACCACTAATGCCATGGGTCGGTTATTTATTACTCTTGTTGCTGCAATTGCTCAATGGGAACGTGAGAACTTAGCTGAAAGGGTTCGTTTTGGATTAGAAAAAAAGATTAAATCAGGCAAGTGGAAAGGCGGCATGGCTCCATACGGATATAAAATGGTCGATAAGAATCTTATCGTAAATGAAGAAGAGGTTAGTGTCGTAAAAACTATTTTTGAGTCCTCAAGAAATTTTGGCTTTTACACTGTCGCTAAACAGTTAACTGAAAAAGGCTATCCTACAAGAAAAGGCGGAAATTGGCACGTTGACTCCGTTAGAGATATCGCCAACAACCCTATATATGCAGGCTATTTAACCTTTAATTCAAGTCCGAAAGAAACTAAAAAGCCACCCGGAGATCAAAAATTATATGATGGAAATCATGAGAGGATTGTTTCAAGAGAAGAGTTTTGGCAACTTCAAGATATTCTAAGTAAGCGCAGAACAATCGGAGGCAAGCGAGAAACAAGCAGTTATTATTTTTCTTCAATTTTGAAATGTAATCGTTGTGGATACTCAATGTCAGGACATAAGACCGCAGGCAAAAAAAGCTACCGTTGTTCAGGTAAAAAAGCTGGAATCAAATGCAATAGTCATATGATTTTAGAAGACAACTTAGTTAAGCAGTTGTTTAGTGTATTCAATAAAGTTGTGGGAGAAATTTATGGTTCCACTCAGGCTAAAGATATCTCCTCAGAAAAAGTGGCTGAATTAGATCGAGAAATTAAATACTTAGAAAAGCAGTTAAAAAAGAAAAAGGTTATGTACGAAAATGATATTATCGATATTGATGAACTCATAACGGAATCATCTGCACTAAGGCAAAGAGAGAAAGAACTTAGGGTAGAATTGAAAAATATAGCAGCTAGTCGAAAACAACCAAACGATAGTATAGGTTATGTTGTTGAGAATATAGAGTCTTTATGGCCCCTAGCAACTGAGCATGAACGAAAACAAATGATCACTTCAATATTTACCCAAATTGTCATTGATACCAAGGATGAATATAAAAGGGGCTCGAATGAGTCCAGGGAGATTATTATTGTATCGGTGAAGTGACTAAATGTCTTTTATAGGAACCACTACGCTCGTGCCCTGGGCGCTCATCCCTGCAGCAGCCATCTGCAATGTGGATCCTTTTGAGCTTGCAAGGAGGAATCTCCTGCCTGTCATCATTGGGCTTGCAGCCACTACAATTGTCGCCATGTTCCTAATATAAGTGTGAACGGGAGAGCAAAAAAAAGAGGCAGCTGCCATCAGCTGCCCCTCTATTTTTTTATGATTTCTGCCACTCTGCCCACTTGGCCGTCTGTCAGCCTCACCTTGATTCCATGCGGGTGGAAAGAAGAATTGGTCAGAAGATCCTTAATGATCCCCCTTGTCCTTGCCCCTGACCGCTGGTCCTTCTTTAAGATGATATCCGCTTCCATTCCAGGCTTAACATGCTCACGATATTTGCCGGTGTCAGACATGCAATCAGCTCCTTTTCCTTTGGCGCCATCAGGCGCGCTTTTTGTTCTTCTATTCTAATGGTATAATAGGCAGAACACAAAATTAACACCTTATCCATTGGAGGAAACATGCTTACTTTTGAAGAAAAATTAGCGATCATCGAGTCATTTCCCGAGCTTGAGAGAAAAGACGTCTCTCTTGGAAGAGTCAACTTCCATTATGAAGAAAGCGCAATAGACAAGAAAAATGTGGTTTACCATCTGCATCCTAACGGCAATGGCTTTGTTTTTGCAGAATATGTACAGAGTTATTCGCCTGACAGCAAAGGCATGGTGAACATCAGGGATTTCTCTGAATCTGAGCTTCGGGATATCATTGCAAAATCGATCCAGTCCCTCTCCGGCCATGATGCCGAAGAAGCCCAGCCTGCTGCAAGGCTGGAAGAAACATGGAGCAGCCGGAGCGGCGAGACCCTTGTCCTCATAGAGGAAGATGAAATGTGGAATGTATATGCCGGCCTGAACCTGGACGCCGCTTTTCTATCTTATCGGGAAGCAAAAGAATATCTTGAAGAAGAAGGATTTAAACGGAGCTAAAACTGAGAGGCAGCCTTATTGGGCTGCCTCTTTGTTTTCTTAAAAATTGCCATTCTGATTTTCCGGGCGGCTGTTATGGAGATGGGATTCAATATAGACCCTTTCTGAAGAAGAAACATGCTGTTCATTATGTTCGGGGTCTGTATGCTGGATTCCCTTCCTCCGATAGATAACATCAACCAGCACCCCGAATCCAAGGAGCCCGCCTAAAATGATGAGCCATAACATGATTATCACCCTTTCCACCTGCCTCATTTTGTCCAGTGGCTTTTAATAGAATGGATAATACTCTTTTCGGATCTCACTTGAAATGATCTCTGATACAGGGGCGATTCTGATGCCTTTCTCTTCAAAATACCCCTTTTCCTGAAGGATCCCTGCCGAACAGACCTTGCCAGTCACACCGACATGCCCGATTGCGATCCCTCTGCCCTGCTGCTCCGTGATCAGCGCCAGCTTCTTCATCTGCCGCCTGACATGGGAAACAGAAGAAATGTCATCAAGAAATACATCCCTTTTAATGAGCGGCACACCAAGCTCTTTTGCAATGATGGGAAATTTTGATTCAGGGCTTGTGCCGCTGTCCACAATATAAAGCTTCCGTTCTTTCGCAATTTTTACGATTTCCCTTACTATCCCTTCATCTTCCACTGCCCGCGATCCCATATGATTATTGAGGCCCTTTGCATAGGGAACGCTGTCAATGGCTTCATTGACCCTTTTCCTGACTTCTTCAGAAGACAGATTGGTTGTGATCGGTTTGGGCCCGAGCCATGATTTCTTTCCCCTTTTAGGCTCCATTGGCAGATGGACCATGACTTCGAATCCATTTTCATGCGCCCATTCAGCATGCTGTGCTGTCTGATCTGTAAATGGCATCACTGCTGCTGTAATCGGGATATCGCCTTCAAGGAAATCTTTTACGCCTCCGATGCCTCCTCCAAAATCATCTATGATGATAGCAGCTTTCCTTTCTTCCTGCTGGGTTTCGGCACTGGCAGATGAGGCAAAGAAAGAACATAAGATAAGCAATACGGCAATCTTTTTCATATTTCCTCCTGCTGATCGTTGTTCCTCTTACATTCCCCTGCGTGATGAGTGTTCATTCATAGCTCATGACAAGGAGTTGTTACTAATTGTATATACGATCTAAATTTATAAACGTTTCAATGTTCAGAAAAAATAAGAAAAGCCTGACAGATGCCAGGCTTTTCTTATTTTAAAACGCCTTTTTCCCGCGCTTCTTTAATCCATGATGGAAATTCATCAAGAAGATGGTCATACAATTCTTCATCGCTTACCTGCCCGATATCTTTAAAATGATAAAAATTCGCGTTATCAATATAGCGGCCTTCCATTGTATCCAATTTTTCCAGCACGTCGAAATTTGCATCGCCAATACCGACAAACTGCCAGAAAATAGGCTTGCCTGCCGATTTTACAATCGGTTTCCTGATCGTCTTTTTGCAGCCGCCATCATTGATAAAGACAATGAACGCAGGATCGCTGCTCGGATCTTCCAGTGTGTATTTGCTGATGACATCCTCCATGACAGGAGGTTCGTCATTGCGCCCGAATTTATGGATTAGATCGTTATTCAGGATATACTGATTAACATAGCCTTCAAAGTCCCTTTCTGTCACCGGCTTCAGCCTTGAGAACTCATTGTCATATACCCAGATATCGAGCATGCCGTCATCATCAAATTGGCTCGCAACGGCTAAGATCCGCTCCACTACTTTTTGTACCGTGCCGTTCCGGTACAAGGTGCGCATCGATCCTGAAATGTCTAAAACCAGGCCGACCCTCGCCTTGACGTGTGACAGCTTTTTCTTTTCCAGCACGACCCCGGCTGTTTTCTTCATCAAAGATATACTCATGCTACGCATCTCCCCGCTATGAATAAATTCTTATACTGCAGCGAACCGGTCCTCAATTATTAATGAATTTTTCAAAAACATATCCAAAATCTTTTACGTGGTATTTTTTCCTGCTGTTCATCAGCCAGTTAAAAGCGGTTTCGTTCAGCACCCTGAAATCATCCGTCAGGCTTCCTTCCCTTGCCCCTGCAGCCCTGCCCAATGTTGCAGAAGCTACTTCAATGCTCTTTTTGGCAAACTCCATCGAATGCTCATTTTCCGCACAAATTTCGGAGATTTTTATCAAGGCTTTATACAGGTCTTTCAGTTCTTCAATGAAGCGTTTATGTACATCTATGGAGAAAGCGGCAGAGCCTATCACAAATTTGATCTCTACATCCATGTCGACTGTCCCTGCTGTTTCCAGGAACACATTTGAAATTTGATGCTCCCTGAAGCTGTATCTCTTCAGGACTCTCTTCTTGCTCATCGCGCTTGTCCCATCTAAATGGATGACTGCTTTGTTTGTAAAGCAATATTCATCAGATTTGGATTTAATCAAAAAATAGATTTTTTCATTATCTTCATGCATCACATAATCATCAGCATCGACCTTATCATAGTCAGCCGGCGAGATGACACTGCCAATATCACTGATCCCCAGCACGTCTGAAGCCACCCTTTTGAACATATTTCTGCCTCCCTGAATAGTAAGATTCTTTTTTATAATCAGATTTATATTAGCATATACCGGAATTTTCTTCACTCTTTGAGGTGTACAGCCATTCTTCTGTATTACATGAAATTCAGGAGGCTTGCCCATACTATTTCAGGGAGGTGCATGATGAAGCTGTTATTATTTTTCGGCCTTATGGCAGCAGCTGGAGGAATTGGAACGGAACAGTTATCTGTGCTGCAGGAAGGCAAGGATGCAATAAAAGTCCAGAAAGAAGAATTCTCTGCCAATATACCCGGCCTGCCGCTGGCAGATGAAGATAAATTTAAAGCATTCCAGGCTAAAATGAACAGCCTGGCTTATAAAGAGCCGCAGGATGCCAGGATAGGCCCGGGAGAAAGAATCATCCCTGAAAAACCCGGAAGCAAATTGAATCAGGATTTATTTTCAGCGCGTTTTTATACTACTTACTACCAGTCAGGTTCAGGGAGCATTGAACTGCCTCTTCTCCCGATTTATCCAAGGGTCGACAGTGAGCTCATTCTATCTGTTAAAGCACGCCAGATCGGCCAATATGTGACCTATTTCAACTCCCATAATAAGGCCAGAACACAGAATATCAGGCTCGCGGCCGGATCAATAGACAGCATTGTTGTATTTCCCGGAGAAGTATTTTCATTTAATGAAACAGTCGGCAAGAGGACGGCAGCCAAGGGATATCTCCCAGCTCCGGTAATTGTCAGGGGAGAACTGTCCGAGGGGATCGGTGGCGGGATATGCCAGGTATCTTCAACCCTTTATAATGCTGTCGATAATGCCGGAACAAGCATCATCCAAAGATATTCCCACAGCAAGCGCGTGCCGTATGTCCCTTCAGGCAGAGATGCAACCGTAAGCTGGTACGGACCGGATTTTACCTTTAAAAACACTTATAACCAGCCCATCCTGATCCGCGCGCAGGTATATGGAGGAACGCTTGCCATCAGGGTCTTTTCTTCGGATGCCATCAAATATGAACCGCGGAACGTCCCAGGCGCAGCAAAGTTCAGCGAAGAAGATGAGAAAGCTGCTGACTGAACAAATGCCAGTCAGCAGCGCAAATGGATTAGAGCACTCCGGAAAACAGTCTGGAGAAGGACTCTTTCGTCCTCTCCCAGAGTCCGCGTTTATAATATTGTACAGGTGTTATCCGTACACTATCCCTCATATCTTCTTCGAAATGCGCTGACAGATCCCTGATTGAGCTGCAGCCAAGCAGGAAGACATTGACCTCGAAATTCAGGTGAAAGCTTCTCATATCCATATTCGCTGTTCCCACAGAAGCCATATTTCCATCTGCGATGATGATTTTCTGATGGAGAAAGCCTTTTTGGTAAGAGTAGACTTCAACTCCATATTTAAGCAGCTCGGAAAAATAGGACCTGCTTGCATACTGGGTGAGAAAGCTGTCATTCTTTTCCGGAACCATGATCCTTACCTCCACCCCTTTTGCTGCAGCCACCCGCAGCGCAGTCCTGATTGCTTCGTTCGGGACGAAATAAGGCGTGGCAATCCAAATCGACCTTTCTGCACTGGTGATCATCGAATAAAAGAAATCTCCCATGATTCCCTGCTGTGTATCAGGCCCGCTGGCAACCACCTGTATCGCCCCATTGATTTCATCCTCATCGGCTGGCCTTTCACTGACCGAATATTTGTCAAGGACCTGTTCCCGGCTGACATACTCCCAGTCCAGAAGGAAGACTGTATGCAGTGTGTATACGGCCTCACCTTCCAGCACCATATGGGTGTCGCGCCAGAACCCCATCGCTTCATCCTCGCCGAGATATTCAATCCCGACATTGAGCCCGCCGACAAAGCCGGTCTCCCCGTCGATCACGACGATTTTTCGATGGTTCCTGAAATTGATTTTCTGATTGAAGAAGCCGAATTTCAAAGGCAGGAAGCAATGAACCTTGATGCCCGCTTCCTCCATCCTTTTAATTTCATTCACAGCCATCTTCATGCTGCCGGCAGCGTCATACATGAAAAGGACCTCGACTCCTGCTTCAGCCTTCTCAATGAGGATATCAATGATCTCTTTGCCGAGCCTATCCGAGCGGAAGATATAGTATTGTATATGGATGAATTTTTTTGCTTTCTTCAGCCTTGCCTTCAGCTCTTCAAACGTTTCTTCGCCATTTTTCAGCATCTCAGCCCTGGATGAGGTGCTGATGGGGGTCATGCTGGCATTCGCAGCAAACCTGGCAAAGTTCTGCTGGTTATCCTGCAGAAATGTAAGGTCCGGTGAATCTTTCCGCTTCATCATCCTTTTCCACTGCTCTCTGTCATTGCTCCTTTTTGTGCGGAAAAGATATCCTTTCAGATAAAGCTGCCCTGAATATAAGTAGAACATATAGCCTGCCACCGGAATGAAGATCAGGACATAAATCCAGAGGAGCGTATGGTGGGAAGTGCGGTTTTCAAGAATCAGCGAGTAGATGCTCACCAGTATAATAAAAGCATACAGCCCTGCGCAGGCGAGCTTCCAGAAGTAGCCTGCACCGGTAAAGAACAGGACATACAGGGAAGCAGCCAATATAAGCAAAAAGACAAATTCTATTCTCTGTTTTTTCATACGATCATTCTCCATGTCTATAGAAAGTTTCCTTTTGTATACCCTTTGTGCCTTGAGAGGGAAACCTGGCTTGGTCTGCACCAGGTACGAAAAAAAACGGGCTGTGCCCAGTGGCATGCCCGCTTGCTTTATTCTCCCGAACTATTTTCTCATATTCTCCTGGTCTTTCAGCCTGTTCTGCTGGTCAGGCTTCCTTCCCTCTTTAAGCTTGTCAGGCGCTTCCCCGCCGGAATGCTGCTTTCGTTCATATTCAAGCAGGTTTTCCTGGTTCTGGCCATCCTTGTTATTTTCAGGCATGAGCTGTCCCTCCTAACGGTGTTTTTATCCTTATTCCCGAAAAGAGGCTTGGGAAACGCCTATTTGATCAGCATCAGTTAAATGAATGTCCCTTTGCTTCCGTCTGGGTTTTCGGGAGTATAATTTCAAAAACCGTCCCTTTATTGACCTCGCTGCTGACTTTGACGAGCCCGCTGTGATTTTCGATGATTTTAAAGCTGGTCATCAGGCCAAGGCCCGTCCCCTTTTCTTTTGTTGTATAAAAAGGCTCGCCAAGTGTGTTGATCCGCTCTGGAGGGATGCCTGTCCCTTCGTCTTTGATCATGACAGCCACATGCCCATCCTTCCTGTCCGCTGCCTTGATCGTGATGGTCCCGCCATCCGGCATGGCTTCAGCAGAATTTTTTATCATATTGATAAATACCTGCTTCAGCTGATTCTCCTCACACCATATCTCCGATTCATCCAGATCAAGCCCGGTGATTATCTGGACATTATGGATCAGGCATTGCGGCTGAATCAGTACAACCACTTCCTGAATCAGCTTCTTAAGATCGCATACCCTGTATACCGCAGCCGCAGGTTTGGCGAGGACAAGGAACTCTCCAACAATCAGATTGATCCGGTCCAGCTCTGAGATGGCAATATCGGCATACTCCCGATTTCCCTCCGCCTTCAGCAGCTGGATGAATCCTTTAATGCTTGTCAGAGGATTGCGGATTTCATGGGCAATCCCAGCGGCCATCTGCCCGACAAGCGCCAGCTTCTCTGACTTTTGCAGAAGCAGGTCTGCCTGCTCTTTTTTAACCGTAACATCCTGGCCGATTGAAAGCACTGCCTTCCTGCCCTGAAAGCTTGTAAATAAGGTGGACACTTCAAAATAAATCTTTTTGCCGTCAAGCCTGGTAATTTTCTGTTCCCTCCGGCCTGCCGGAAGTTTTTCTTTATATGTTACATCAAGTATCTTCTTGTATTTGGCGGCATCCGGCGCTTCCATAAAATCAAATACTGACCTGCCGACCAATTCCTCTTTGCTTTCAGCAGCCACCATCTTCTCAGCCGCTTTGTTTGCATAGACAATTTTGTCATAATCCTGGATGATGACAGGCTCCGGCATCGTTTCGATCAGCTGCCTGTAAAATGCTTCGTTCTCTTTCGCTTTCCCTGTAAGATATTTCAATTTGTCATATTGCCAGCCTACAAACCAGGCAATAATAGTGGCAATGGTGAAATCAACAATTTCCTTATGCCAGGGGTCATCGAAAATGAAGGCTTGCGTTAAAGTGAATAAAATAGAAATGCTGACTAAAGCGAATTGGCCCGTTCTCTTCATTTATAACAATCCTCTTTGGTGGATTTAATGTTGTCGGCGAAGCTTTCACTGCCTTAGTCAATACATTCTTTTTCCGGGCCAAAATTCCTTCCCGGCAGAAAAAATATTAAATGGTTTTCAAATAACTTTCCTGCAAAGCCCCGTTAATAAGCTTTTGCCCAATAAACGAGCTCTTCTGCCTTATTGCCGCAGCAGACACAAACATCGGATATATGCTCCTGTTCAAAAGGAATGCAGCGGGAGGTTGCACCGGTCTCCTCCTTAATTCTGTCTTCACATTCCCTCCTGCCGCACCACATTGCTTTAATAAACCCCTGATTATCCTTCAATGCCTGCTTGAACTCACCCATGCCTGCAGCATTCTCTGTTTTTTGTTCGCGTAGGTCCCGCGCTTTTTCCAGCAAATCTGACTGGATATCTTCCAGCAGCCCGGCGATTGCCTGCTCTGCCCCTTCAGCCTGGACAAACAGCTTTTCGCCTGTATCCCTGCGGACAAGCACGACCTGATTATTCTCGATATCCTTCGGGCCGGCCTCAAGCCTGAGCGGGATTCCTTTCATTTCGTACTCATTGAACTTCCAGCCAGGCTTTTTGTCGCTGCTGTCAATTCCGACCCTGAAACTCTTGCCGAGTTTCTCTTTCAGCTCATAGCAGAAATCGAGAACCCCTTCTTTATGCTGTGCCACAGGGACGATCATAAGCTGGGTTGGCGCAATCCGCGGCGGGATGATCAGGCCCCTGTTATCGCCGTGGACCATAATCATGGCGCCGATTACTCTAGTCGTAAGCCCCCACGACGTCTGATGCACATGCTGAAGTTCCCCTTCTCTGTCCGAATACTGGATGCCGAATGCCTTGGCAAAACCGTCCCCCAAATGGTGTGAGGTTCCTGTCTGGAGTGCTTTTCCGTCATGCATCAGGCTCTCAATTGTGTAGGTGAATTTTGCGCCGGCGAATTTTTCTTTCTCTGTTTTCCTGCCCTTAAGGACCGGTATGGCCAGGACGTTTTCACACAGATCTGCATAGACATCGAGCATCTTTGTCGTTTCTTCGTGCGCATCCTCGTCTGTTGCATGGCATGTATGCCCTTCCTGCCACAGGAACTCAAGCGTCCTTAGGAAAGGCCGGGTCGTTTTTTCCCATCTGACCACATTGGCCCATTGATTGTACAGCTTAGGCAGGTCCCTGTAAGAATGGATGATATTTTTATAATGTTCGCAAAAAAGGACCTCTGATGTCGGCCTGACGACTAGCCGTTCTGCCAGCTCTTCTGATCCGCCATGGGTCACCCATGCCACCTCTGGCGCAAATCCCTCGATATGGTCCTTTTCTTTCTGGAGGAGGCTTTCAGGAATAAACATTGGCATATAAACATTTTCATGCCCTGTTTCCTTGATCCTTCTGTCCAGCTCGTTTTTTATATTGTCCCACAAAGAATATCCGTAAGGTCGGATGATCATTGATCCCCTGACACTTGAATAATCGATCAGATCCGCCTTGGTCACCACATCTGTATACCATTGGGCAAAATCCTCTTCCATTGCCGTAATTTCTTTTACAAATTCCTTTGCCATGATTGCACCCCATATTCTGATTAAGTGTGAAACGATAAACGCATCAGCTCTCATCCCGGCCAGGGAAAGAGCTGCTGAAGCTTCTTGAAGAGTGCAGAAGGGCCGGCATTCTGCTGGAAAAATAAAAAAGCCCCGATTTATAAAATAGGGACCAGATCATGGCGGTACCACCCTAATTTATAAAGCAAGGCTTTATACTCTCTTCATGATAACGGCATGTGCCGCTGCTGCCTTCAAGTATCCGGCAGCGAACTCCGGGGCAGGTTCGGCAGCTGTCTATAGAAGCCTCCCACCGCCGGCTCCCTCTCTTGGATAGACATAGACTGTTTACTGATCCCCTTCATTGTTTCAGTTATTTTTCAGTATTATATACAGTGAAATGTACGATGTCAAACCTGTATTTTTTTAGATTTCAGCTGTTTTGGTTTTGCTGGGATAGATTAGGAGGAATTCAGCATGAATTTTTGTGAAGAAGAGGCGATTCTATATGAATTACTGTTTTATCAAACGGCGAATATGGTCATTCTGCCTGAATTCTGCTTTATTCTACATAAAATTCGAAAGATTTTACCTAAAATCTCAATGATTCTCCCTAAAAACTTTATAATTTTTCTTCCTTACAATAAATCCCAAAATCAACACTGAAAACCGGTGCCCTCCCTAATCAGAGAACACCGGTCCTGATGCTAATTCAAATTTTACAGCGCAGACACATGCCCCGCTGCCGTCCTGCTGACAGCATCCAGCGCCTTTTCTATATCACTGGCAGACACATCGAAATGAGTGGTGAGCCTCACCGAAGACGGCCCGAAAGTAACTGCGCGAACTCCTTCCTTCTCCAGCCTTTCTACAAACTGCTCTGAGCTCAGGCCCAGTTCCTTTACGTCTGCAACTATGATATTTGTATCTACCTGGTTGACGACAGTAATGCCTTTTATATTTTGAATCCCCTCAGCAAGCTTCCGGGCGTTCTCATGGTCTTCGTGAAGCCTGTGCCTCATCTGCGTCAGTGCAATCAGCCCTGGTGCCGCGATGATGCCTGCCTGCCTCATGCCTCCCCCAAGTCTTTTCCTCCAGATGCGGGCAGACTGGATAAATTCCCTGCTTCCGGCAAGGATTGACCCGACTGGTGCTCCAAGCCCCTTGGACAAGCATACCTGGACTGTATCAGCATGCCGGGTGAAATCAGTGACCGGCCTCTCAAGTGCGGCTGCGGCATTGAACAGCCTTGCTCCATCCATATGGACAGGAATTTTATGCCTGCGGGCAATTGCATGGATAGCCTCCATATTTTCCACAGACACAGCAGCCCCTCCAGCACGATTATGTGTATTTTCCAGACAAATCAGGCCGGTTTCGGGAAAATGCTGATCTTTCCCCCGTATGGCAGCTTCTATTGCGCCGGGATCCATTTCCCCCCGTTTTCCTGCAATCGTTCTTGTCTGGACACCGGCAAAAGCAGAAGCGGCTCCTGATTCGTAATAGAAAATATGGGACTCTGCCTCTAGGAGAATTTCATTCCCTGGTCTTGTATGCGTCAGGATGGCCGCCTGGTTTCCCTGGGTACCGCTTGTCACAAGCAGGGCTGCTTCCTTCCCGAGTATGTCTGCTGCGGACTCTTCAAGCTTGATGATGGAGGGATCTTCCGCGTAGACATCATCCCCGACTTCTGCTTCGTAAGCAGCCTTCCTCATTTCTTCTGTCGGCTTTGTCACTGTATCGCTTCTTAAATCTATCATCCTTATTCCTCCTGTCTTAATTCACTTTCCTGCCAAAGCTGCTGTTCATAAATACATAGAATATAACCCATATGTAAACCCAAATAAAAGCAAAAGCATACCCTCCCGCAACATCGGTCGGATAGTGGACCTGAAGGACAATGCGGCTGATCCCGATCAAAAGGATCCATAGGGCAAACGCAGCTGCCGCCATCATCCTGGCTCCCGCAGACTTTAATTCCTTTATGACAAAATAGGCTGTCAGCATATATAAAATGCCCCCTACCATCGCATGTCCGCTCGGGAAACTGAGACTATTCACCTCAGTGATATGCTCCAGCTCCGGCCTCTCTCTGCCGAACAGCTCCTTCAGCCGCTTGCTGGCCTCGTTCCCGAGTGCAACGGCAAACACAAGGACTGCCATGCCCAGATAGTCTCTCTTCTTGAACCACAGCCAAGCAAGAACTATAAGCGCTGCCAAACCGATGCCCTGCTTGTCGCCAAACCAGGTGAAAAATTCAAACAGCGGATAGGAAGAGGCCGAAAAAATCCCTGTGACAGCAGATGAGACAGCTCTGTCAAACCATAAAGATTCTCCCCCTGATACTGAATAGCCTATCAGCACTGCTGCAGCCACTGCCATTATAACAGCTGCCAGCGCTGCTTTTGATTGTTTTAACTGCAAACCCATACCATCTCCCCAGCTTCTTTTTCATTCACTCTTAGAATATTATTCTAAAGTTTTTCAAATTTGAAGGCTTATTATCCTGCAATTTATAAAAATAATGTTATAATTTTCGAAACAGTAAAAATTAAAACACAAAGGAGAGTTATTATGATCAGTTCATTATTCAGCAGACTTGAAGACTATTATGAAGAAATGGCAGCGATCCGCCGCTATCTCCATCAGCATCCTGAACTTTCCTTTCAGGAAGAAAATACAGCAAAATACATAAAAGAATATTATGAAAAGCTGGGAATCGAAGTAAAAGGAAATGTCGGCGGGAATGGAGTCGTAGCCAAGGTTTACGGAGAGAAGCCAGGGAAGACGATTGCCCTCCGTGCCGATTTTGACGCGCTTCCAATCCAGGATGAAAAAGATGTTCCTTATAAATCGCTCGTCCCGGGCGTCATGCATGCCTGCGGCCATGATGGCCATACTGCAACACTGCTTGTGCTTGCAAAGGTCCTTCACGAGCTGCGCTCCGAATTGGAAGGGACGTATGTCCTGATCCACCAGCATGCGGAAGAATATGCACCGGGCGGCGCTGTTTCCATGATCAAGGATGGCTGCCTTGAAGGAGTGGACGCCATTTTCGGCACCCACTTATGGGCTTCCGAACCGACAGGAAAGATCCAGTACCGGACCGGTCCTTTCATGGCTGCAGCCGACCGCTTTGAAATCACTGTACAAGGAAAGGGCGGACACGGAGCGCAGCCTCATAAAACGAAGGATGCCATTGTGACAGCCTCCCAGCTTGTCGTCAACCTCCAGCAGATCGTCAGCCGGAAGGTCGATCCAATTGACTCAGCCGTTGTTACTGTCGGATCATTCACGGCCCAAAATGCCTTCAATGTCATTGCCGATAAAGCTAAATTGGAAGGCACAGTGCGCACCTTCAGCGAGCAGGTGCGGAACGATATTGAAGAAGAATTGGAAAGAGTCGTGAAAGGAACCTGCTATACTGCTGACAGCACATACAGCTATACTTATCACCGCGGCTATCCGGCTGTCATCAACCATGAAGAAGAAACCAACTTCCTAGCCGAGTGCGCGAGATCGATTCCTGAGGTCAAGGAAGTCGTTGAAACAGCACCGGAAATGGGCGGCGAGGATTTTGCCTACTATCTTCAGCATGTAAAAGGCACATTCTTCTTCACAGGAGCGAAGCCTCTCAGCGATGATGCTGCATACCCGCACCATCATCCAAGATTCGATATTGATGAAAAGGCAATGCTGATTGCTGCAAAGACACTAGGTTCTGCGGCACTGCAATACCACAAAGTCGAGTCTCAGGAAAACGTTACCGTATAAGCAAAAAGCATCCGCCGATGATTCGGAGGATGCTTTTTTTCCTTTATTTTTTTAGAAACCGGAGCCTGTAGGCATTCCTTGCTGTCTCTCCCAGCTGGTCAAGCAGATTATAATTCGCATAAGCCCCCGCAACCGCCCCTATGCCCGGGAGCAGCTGCAGCATTTTGGCAAAGTCTATATAATCACGGTACTCCTGCTGGAACCCGCGCCATTCCATATCCTTCAGCTCTTTCACTTTCTCATCCCAATTCTCAATGACAGCCAATGTTTCCCGCCTTTTCTCATCACTTGAAAACGCAAGCTGAAACACATGCAGGATAAAAAGGCGCTCCTCATATTTTCCGGGATCATAGCCATAAATGGCTGAAGCTTCAAAAAGGAATTTCATTTTGATTGAAAGCAGCAGCGGGAAGTCGGCAAGCCCTAATAGGATGCCGCCTGCGCCTGTGCCGGCTCCTTCAATGGTTGCAGTCTTACGGTATGCAGCCAGCTTTTCAGCCAATTTTCCGTCCATTTCCTCAAGGCGCAGCCCGGCATCCAGCCTTTTCCTGGTAGTCAGATTAGAGCCTGCCAAGGTTGCTTTTACCATATTCTTGATTCCCTCGGTAATGACGGCATGTGCTTTCTCCGGGATATAGCTGTTGATTTTTGTCTGCGCCTTCTTTGAAAGACGGTTAAGCATTCCGGAACGCTTCAGCAGCTTCCTCTTCCACTCCTCCAGCTCCCGTGAAACCATCTGTTCATACTCATTCATTCGGCTGCACCCTTTCCTCTCGTTCAGCTTTTAGTTTGTGCTTAATACTACGTTTTTCTTCCGGAAAGGTTTCAGGCGCTGCAAAAAGCCTCCATTTAAATAACGGAGGCTTCTAATCAGTTCTTCAATTTCCTTCTGCTGTAAATATTCGCAAATACCCACGAAAACACGGCACCAGCTGCCGCACTGGCAAGCGCGGCCAGCCCGTCCCCCTTCAGCAGCACAACCAGGGAAAGAATGATGGTCTGCAGATAAAGGACAGCTGAGAGAAGTGAAGTAAAGGCTTTTTCCCGCCACTCTTCCTTCAGAGGGTAAAGCTGGATCCAGAGCTTGTTCTCATGATGGTTCCTGAGCGGCAGCAGCTGAAACCCCGTCAGATAAAGGAATAACAGCACAAGGAGGATCTGCCCCATCCCGAATGATATCAAATAAAGAGCCGCTCCCCCTATTACTGTCAGCCTGATGAACAGGCCGAAATAATCACCTGAGCGGATGAAGGTCCTCATATATAAATGCGCATGCAGCTTATCCTGCCCATATGGGATCCTGTTTGCCAGCCAGTCCAGCCATTTGCGCCGCTTCACTCTATCTTTAAGCTTCGGCACATCTGTAAACAGATTGGCCAGGCGGTAAAAGGATGTCATCCTTCTTTCTTCCTGTTCAATAAGATATTCCCATTTCAGGCCCTTTGGTTCAGTCTGTTTCCTGAAATACAGCCATAGTACCAGCAGGACTGCCGGTACTGGGAGCAGGAACAGGATGCTGGCATTTGAAAATAAAAGATAAAGAAAAGCTGCATTGAGGCAATACCTGATAACAGAATCGATCATCTTTGTATTTTTTTCCACGTAATATTGGACATGCCAGCGGATCAGAAGATTCAGCAGCTTAACAGCGAGTGAGCCTATCAGAAAGAAGAGAAACGGCTCAAAGCTTCCCCCGTTTACGACTGCGTACATTGGCATGAATATGCCGAGGCCCATCAGCAGAAGATAGGCCTGCACGGCCCAGCTGACACCCAGCGACCTGCGAAAATAGCCTGACAGCCTGTTTTCTACAGGCAACAGAAAGATTTTATCTGCTTCAGTCAAGAAAGTATAAACAGGGCTGTATGTCAGCAATACCCCCAGCAGGACAGCCATGATCGCAGCCGCAGGAAAATCTTCCGGGACGCCTTTAAGCCATTCCTGATAATAAAAGGCGGCCATCCCGAATAGAAATACGAGCACAATGACAATATGCCCGTTCAATATATAGCGGAGATAGCGGCTCAGTTCTTTGAGCCCATCCCCGAATCTGTTCTTCCAAAGTTTTCCCTCTTCAAACATAATCTTCTTCCTTTGTCAGCTGTATATATAGATCATCAAGTGTCGCGCCTGGCATGGAGAATTGCTGCTGCAGCTCAGAAAGTGTGCCTGCAGCCCTCACCTTGCCCTCGTGGAGAATGACAAAACGGTCGCAATACCGCTCCGCTGTAGCCAGGATATGGGTCGACATCAATATGCCCGCCCCTTCCTCTTTCATCTTCTTCATAAGATCAAGAAGCGATTGGATGCCGAGCGGGTCCAGCCCGACAAATGGTTCATCAACTATGTAAAGTGATGGCTGCACCAGGAAAGCACACATGATCATGACCTTTTGCTTCATCCCCTTTGAAAAATGGGCCGGGAACCATTTCAGCCGCTTCTCCATCCGGAATTCCTTCAGAAGGCCCTTCATTCTTTCCTGATATTCTTTCTCTTCGAGGCCATAAGCCATCGCTGTCATTCTCAGATGCTCCTCAAGCGTCAGTTCATCATAAAGGATCGGGGTCTCGGGGACAAACGCGAATTTTCTTCTGTATGCCTCCTTATCCTTGTGAAAAGGAGATCCATTGATTGTGATTTCCCCGGAATGCGGCTCCATCAGCCCGATAACATGCTTGATTGTCGTACTTTTGCCTGCTCCATTCAATCCAATCAGGCCGACGATTTCATTTGCATTCACAGTGAAGGAAACATCCTTCAGAACAGGATTCCTCGTATAGCCTCCTGTTATATTGCTAATATTCAACAAAGACATTCCAAAACGCCCTTCCATCTATTGTGATGCTTCTAGTTTAACAAAATGGCTGCGCCAGCAAAAGATTGAAGCAGGGACAAATTTAAATCCGGATGCATATCCCCTCTTTCAATGGGCATTCTAATCTATGAAGGGGAAAGATGATTTTCATCAATTGAAATGAGGTGTCTGTCAAAGACCAATTTCATTCAATATAAGCTTCCAGCGTTGCTATAAGGGGATGGTTGCATTGCACAGGAGTGCCAATTAACCAGATACTTGGAACACATGACATTCTTCTGGAATGAGGTGTTTATCAAAGACCCATCAGCCGGCTTTATAAGTTGTGAAACCTATAAAGAAACAAGGGGATGGTACGCTTGAACAAGGATCAGATCTCTCACTAAGCACTGACCATTTTAAAAAATGAGGTGTTTGTCGCAGAGAATAACCTGTAATAGAACGTTTCAGCGAAGTGATTTCCCCTTCAGAAGGAGCAGGATCCGCACCGGGTCCTGCTTTCTTTGTGATGTTTGGCCCGCAAACCTGCATCTGGTCTGCAAAAAAATCAGCAGCTTCTCAAAGCCGGGCGGCAGCCTGTTCGATTTTCAGGCAGGCAAGCTCAGCAGCTGTTCCCACATAACCTGCAATCTGGTCAAAAGTGAACACCTTTAGCGGCGCATTCAGTGCATCCTCACCGTACTCCATATCAGCAAGGCAATGCGGGACAAAATCACTAACGGCATGGGACGGCACTTCCTCCAAATCAGGCATTCCCCTATTCTCATTCAGTAACGCAGCAAGGCTGCGGCTCCCGTAAGCAGCAAGCAGCTTCCCATTAAGGAGCCCGAAATCCGCATGGTATAGCTTCAAGATCCGTTCGTCCTGATCCATTCTATTTCTCAGCCATGGCAGATAAAAGCCTTTAAGCCACAAATCATCGGCAATCAGATGCGCATAATATCCAAGGATATAGGCATGATTGCTTGTATGCCGGTACTTTTCAAGGAAAGCTTCATAATCAATCGACCTAGTAAAATCCTCAGTCTCCCCTGTGTAAAAATGCGAAAGCTCCTTTGGCGAAACAGCATCAGGTGCAATCCCTCCGAGCAAAAAGGAAGCCTTATCCCTGATCTTTAATTTTTCAGCAGCCATATCAGCTGCCAGCAGATGCATGATTCTTGAACCCACCCTGATTCTCCTTCCATATATACAGTACTTTGTAAGTTCGCCATCCTCCCTCATTCTCCTTTAATCTTTCCTTTGCCGGCAAAATTGGCGGATGATTTCTCCTCACATCCCCTGGTATGGTAAAATATTGAGAAAAAGAAAGGGCAGGTGCCATTATGCAGGATTGTATTTTTTGCAAAATCATCAATGGGGAAATTCCCTCAGCGAAAGTTTATGAAAATGAACATGTATATGCTTTCCTTGACATCAGTCAGGTAACAAAAGGCCATACACTTGTCGTCCCGAAAGTACATAAAGAAAATCTTTACGAGCTGACTCCCGAAATCGCGGCACGGCTATATGAGTCGGTTCCTGCCATCGCCAGCGCCATCAAAGAAGAATTTGACCCGATTGGGCTCAATACATTGAATAACAATGGCGAAGCAGCAGGACAGTCGGTATTCCATTTTCATCTGCATCTCATCCCGCGCTATGGAAAAGGCGACGGTTTCGGCGCTGTCTGGAAAACCCACCAGGATGAATACTCTCCTGAGGATTTGAAGCAGATTGCCGGAGGCATCAGCAGCCATCTGTAATAGCAGGAAAAAAATCCGTACTAAAGCTGAAACTGGCTGAGTGCGGATTTTTTTGTGGACCGGGCCGGTTTTAGGAGGCACTGGCGAGGCTGCTCATTTTTAAGGGGGCCCCCTTACCTGATACCCTTTTGATTCAAAATGTGCCTCAAAATTCAGACCGATAAAACAACTGTAAAGTATTCCTTTTTATCATTTTTAAAACATTCCCACTTTTTTGTTTACTTTCGTTCTGTTTCTGATAGGATGGAATAAAGTTTTTATTCTTTAAAGCACTATAGGGAGGTAAGATGATGAAGCGTGCATTGAATTTCAATGCCGGTCCGGCCGCCCTCCCTCTTTCTGTACTGGAGGAGGCACAGCGGAACTGGCTTAATTTTAATGGAACAGGAATGGGTGTGATGGAGCTCAGCCACAGGAGCCGGGAATATGAGGAGGTGCATGAAGGGGCGAAAACTCTGCTTCGGCGGCTTCTTGGTGTGCCGGATGATTATGAGGTCCTCTTTCTCCAGGGAGGGGCCAGCCTTCAATTTACCATGCTGCCGATGAATCTTTTGGCAGAGGGCAAAACAGGCTATTACGCACTGACAGGTTCATGGGCTGAAAAAGCCATGAAGGAAGCTGCCAAAATCGGCAAAACAGCATCAGCTGCATCCAGCAAAGAAGATACATACCGTTATATACCAGAGCTTTCAGGCCTGGCTGACCTGAAAGACGCTGCATATCTCCACCTTACGAGCAACAACACAATTTACGGTACACAGTGGCAGGATTTTCCTGAAACAAATGTCCCTCTTGCTGCCGATATGTCAAGCGACATCATGAGCAGAGAAATAGATGTAAGCAAATTCGATATCATCTATGCCGGGGCCCAAAAGAATTTAGGCCCATCAGGCGTAACTGTAGTGATTTTGAAAAAAAGCCTGCTTTCAGGACCGCGCGGGGACCTTCCCGTCATGCTCGACTATTTCACCCACAGCAAGAGTCAATCTCTTTATAATACACCTCCGACGCTTGCCATTTATATGCTGATGCTGGTGCTCGAGTGGGTGGAAAAAGAAGGCGGGCTTGCCGCTATCGCTGAAAGGAACAAGCAGAAAGCAGAGCTGATATACAGCAGCATCGATGACAGCGAAGGATTTTATCAGGGGCACAGCAGAAAGGACAGCCGCTCTCAAATGAATATCACATTTAACCTTCATACTAAAGAAGCTGCAGGCCAATTTCTCCATGCAGCCAAAGAAGCGGGATTCGTGGGACTGAATGGCCACAGATCAATCGGCGGCTGCCGGGCATCCATCTATAACGCCGTCCCGCTTGAACATGCTGAGAAATTAGCTGAATTTATGAGAAAATTCAAAAATAATAACTGAACAGAAACATATTCCGTTTCATCTTAATTGATAGTGTGGTATAATACGAGTAACTTTTCGCTGCAGGCAAGAGTGCACTGCAGGAAGAGAAAGAGCGAGAATAGCTGAGAAGAGGAGAGGTTAGAATTGAATACAAAGAATTTAGTTGCTTTATCATTGCTTATCGGAATGGGTGCCGTCCTTCATGCCGTTGTTCCGGGATTTTTCCTGGGAATGAAACCTGACATGATGCTCACCATGATGTTCCTCGGGATTATCCTTTTTCCTGAAAAGAAAAGTGTGCTTTTGCTGGGCCTTGCGACAGGACTGATTTCCGCCCTGACGACTACTTTTCCTGCAGGACAGATCCCAAACATCATCGATAAGCCTATCACTGCTTTTGTATTTTTCGGTTTGTTTTTAGCAGTCAAGAAGTTTAATGGTTCAGTAGTTTCAGCAGCGGTCCTGACTGCTGCCGGCACCATTATTTCAGGAGCAGTGTTCCTGACTTCCGCTCTTTTGATTGCAGGATTGCCGGGAACCTTTGCCGCATTGTTCGTGGCTGTGGTCCTTCCTGCAGCGGCTGTCAATACAGTTGCGATGATCATCCTTTACCCGGTTGCCATGAGCATCATCAAAAGAACAAAACTGACAGCAAGCCACACATAAAACCTCTCTTGAAATAGAGAAAAGAAAAAGGGTTATGGACGATGTTTTATCTTCCGTTTCCCTTTTTCTTTTTGATGTGTTTACACACGCGCAGTCAATTTAATTACCTACCATGAATATTACAGATACAATAAAATTTTAAAACCCCTGTTAATTGGAGTGCAGGGCACGTAGACTCCTGCGGGAAATAGCGGAAGAGTTGAGACCCCGCAGCCGCTTGCGGTGAGGGGGCTCAACTCCGCCCCGCGGAAAGCGAAGTGCCTGGAACGGAAATTAACAGCCACGTTCCAACCAGTAGCCTTAGAATTTAATCTTAAGATTGGATGCAGTTAAGTGTGGATTTTTCATTAGGAAAATCCAGTCAAAATAAAAGCCAGCAGAAAGAAAACAGCTCCCGCCCCCGCAAGCGCCCCTGCCCTTTTCTTTTGAATCGATTTAGGAGGATATACGCCAGGCTTTTTGGAAGCCAGCATATAATACACCGCCCCAAGGAACAAAACCCCGCACAAGGCAAATAACAGTGATGCCGCTCCGTTCATACAACCGCCCCTTCCGGTGAAATACCCGCTATTTTATCTTTATTCAGGATAAGAGATCCCTATGAACAAATGCCCCGGCCATGTTTAAACAATGAGAAGTTGTGATAAAGGAAAAGTAACATAATAGCCTGACCATAGAGGAATATGTTGTAAAATGCAGAATTGATATAAAAAGAAACTCAGAGGTGATAATTGATGAAAGCCAAATCCTTATTGCTGGGATTCCTGATCGGAGGAACGGCGGCCGGCATCAGCACATTGCTGTCTGCTCCAGCCTCAGGCAAGGACACCCGGAAGATGATCAAAGACAATAAAGAAGCAGTCGGCAGCCAGCTGGCGGAGCTCAAGACAGATTTCATGGAACTGAAAAGATCCGCTTCCTATGCTTCGATCCAGGGGAAATCACACCTGGGTGAATTTGTATCTGATATAAAGCACTCAGTTTCTGACTGGCAGAACGCAATCCGCCCGCAAAAGCTGGAACTGCAAAGAGATCTTCAATCAATCGAGCAGTCATTGACAGAGCTGGAAAATTCAATCGGAAGCTCAAAATCCGGGTCTCAGTAAAGATAATAAAAAATCCTTCTTTTTTGAAGAAAAATCCTTCAATTTAAGAAGGATTTTTTCATTTTAGGCAGAAAAGTAATATATTATAAAAATTGTTATTTTAGCCGTTCTTATAATAAACCCTTGCTGTAATGCCCCTTAACACCTAATATAATATTTATTAGGCTGATTTTCTAAAAATTTTGTATATTTATACCTTTATTAATTTTTGTTTTATTGGCATAATGATAATAGAGAATAAAAAAGTAGGTGGATTTATAGATGACGGAAAAACATTATTCAATGAAGGAAGCGATGCTTTTTAGCCAACGGATAGCTCAAATCAGCAAGGCTTTATGGAAATCGATTGAGAAAGACTGGCAGCAATGGATCAAGCCGTTTGACCTGAATATCAACGAGCACCATATCATCTGGATTGCGTACCATTTGAACGGCGCCTCCATCTCTGATGTGGCCAAGTTCGGTGTTATGCATGTGTCAACAGCCTTTAATTTCTCTAAAAAACTCGAAGAAAGGGGCCTTCTGAAATTCTCAAAAAAAGAAACGGACAAAAGAAATACGTATATTCAGCTGACTGAAAAGGGTGAAAGCGTTTTACTTGAACTGATGGAGAGTTATGAGCCTGAAACCAACGCCGTCTTTTCAGGTGCAATGCCTTTGAGGGATCTGTACGGGAAGTTTCCGGATTTTGTTGAAGTCATGGCGATCGTCCGCAATATTTATGGAGATGACTTTATGGAGATATTTGAAAAGTCCTTTGCCAATATAGAAGGCGAATTTGTGGATGAAGAAGGCAAGCTGAAGAAAAAAGAGACCGCAGAGAAAGAAATCGTTTAGACTACAGATACTTTTTGAGTTCGGACATAAGATCCATGAACAGGTTCTGCCTGAGGCAGGCCGGGATCACCATCTCAGGTTTAAGAGATGGATGGAGCTTATGCTTAAATTCTGTATAAAGCGGATGAAAGTAAACAAACCCTTCCGCTTTTTGCTCTTCCAGTTCTTTGCTCAGTTTATCACAAAGGTAGAAGAATTGTGTTACCTCTTTTTGATCCAGCGATTTTTCGACAACCATTCTGTAGAATGGCAATGTCTGCCCGGAAGCCATCATCAATAAAAGCTTCTGATGATATTCCAGTTTTTCAATTCGTTCTAATAGTTCCCCGATATTCATGAAAGAGTCCCCGCTTTGAATAGCCCGTTCTATTTTATGCATTTTCTTCGCATAGCTAATTATACAATCAAATTGGTGAAAAATGTCGTTTTTTTATTATTGATTTTTTATTCTAATCATCGTAAAGTATCCCTTGTGAGTTTTTTAGAAAAACCGCATGAATACTCTTCGGAGGCTGATACGATGAACTGCTGGAAGACGATCAATTACACAAAAGACTATGGATCCCAGAGAATATTTATCCTGTCTTCCATTACCATGATCATAACGTTTATATTCCTATACGTGCCTGCATCTTATTATTTTGAGCAATCTTCTTTTTACGATAATTATTTCTTTGTTTTTATTGCCTGCTTTTGGCTGATATATCCCATTCATAAGCTGCTGCACTTCCTCCCTGTTGCCCATCTTGGAAAAAGGGTGCAAAAGAAGGTTTCATTCAGGCTCGGCATTCCGCTGATTCATGTCAGGGTGACTGAACCAATTTCAAAGACGGTATTCATCGTCGCTTTATTGGCCCCTTTTGTCATCATCAACGGAATTCTGCTTGCGGCCTGCTGGCACTTTCCTCATTATGTACATTATATTACCATGCTGCTCGCATATCATGCAGGACTTTGCTTCTCAGATATGCTCTGCATGAAAAATATATGCACTGCTCCGCAGCAGGCCTATATAGAAGAAAATGAAGAGGGAATCGAGATCCTGATCTACAGGGCGCATTAGACAGGCAGCTGCAGAGGCTGCCTCTTTAATTTCACGGAAGCATCCCCTCATTGCTGTTGATTTTGGGCTCATGCTTCGCGAAATAAAGCTTCACACGCATGAGCCCAAAATCAGCAAGGTACACTAACACAGCCTTCATATAAGCTGGCCCGGCTGAATATAATGAGCAGATCAGGCCGTCCTTATTACTATCTTTTTTGCCTTTTTTTTGTTATTGTATGTATCATATAAAAGTCTGTCATCAAGGAGGGAATAGTCAGATGATCTCCGTTTTTATCCTGTTTGCTATTTTCATATTGTTCTATATCAACAAGATGACGAATTCCCTTTGTCTGCAGAAGGAAATCCCTGAAGAGAAACAGCCAAAGGTGTTCAGGACCATCAATATCCTGATCACGATCCTTTTGGTATCCTCTTTCGTGGAGCTGCTGTTTGCATAATTCTACATATAGCTTTCATATGCTGCGAAGATTGCCAGGCGGGGGCATGCCCTGCAGATCAAGGATTTCAGCAAAATAAACAATGGTTAAAAGCGGTGAGGGATTCCCCCACCGCTTTTAATTTTATATTCTTGCTTAAACGAAGGCCTGCTATTACAGCCAGGAAGCCCCGATAATAATCAGGAGAATAAATAGGACTACAATCAACGCGAAACCTCCGCCGTAACCTGCTCCACCGGACATAATTAATCCCCCTTTCAATAATTGGACAGTGCATTGCTCACCGTAAATGCCTTAAGGACTAAGGCAGTCTTACAGCCAGGCTGCACCTACAATAATTAACAAGATGAACAGAACAACAATCAACGCGAAACCACCGCCATATGCGTATCCCACGGTAACACCTCCTTTAAGGCTGTTACTTCATGCTATTCAACGAACATTGGGGCCCATCAGGCTTATACCGGGAGTCCCCAAGATCTTGTTAATAGAAAGAAAGGGCTGATGTATTTTGATTTTTACTTTCCCTTTCTACTCCATATCTTATGTCCGGAGAGAAATATCCGGCATAGGCAAAACACCCATTTTTTGAAAGAATTTCTAAAAGGATTCAGATATTGTTTTTGCTCTAATTGGAATATGTGTTATAGTAATGGTTGTGTATTACAGCAAATTCAAAAAACTTTAGGAGTGTTCAACATGAAAAAATGGATGCTATCCCTTTCCATAGCTGCAGGGGTTATCGGTCTGAGTGCATGCAGCTCCAATGCAGAAGACAGCTCAGAAGTTGTAGTTGAAACAAAAGCAGGCGATATTACAAAGGACGAGCTATATAATGCAATGAAGGACAAGGTGGGCGAACAGGCCATCCAGGAGCTTGTTTATAAAAAGGTATTGTCTGAAAAGTATAAAGTTTCAGATGAAGAGCTTAATGAAAAAATCGATGAGCTTAAACAGCAGCTTGGCGCAAACTTTGAAATGGCATTGGCCCAGTATGGCTATGAAGATGAAGAAGATCTGAAGGAAACATTCAAGACCGGCCTTCTTCAGGAAAAGGCTGCCATCAAGGATGTAGAGGCAACTGAAAAAGAAGTGAAAGAATACTATGATAACTATAAGCCTGAAATCAAGGCCCGCCACATTCTTGTGGAAGATGAAAAAACGGCCAAGGAAGTAAAGAAAAAGCTTGATGAAGGTGCAAAATTTGAAGACCTGGCTACTGAATATTCACAAGATCCAGGCTCTGCAGCAAACGGAGGAGATCTTGGCTGGTTCGGTGCCGGCAAGATGGTGCCTGAGTTCGAAGAAGCAGCCTACGCACTGGATGTAAATGAAATAAGCGAGCCGGTTAAAACTGAGCATGGCTACCATATCATCCAGACTACCGAGAAAAAAGAAAAGAAATCCTTCGAGGAAATGAAGGAAAAAATGGAATACGAAGTAAAAGTGTCCAAGCTTGATGGTGAAAAAATCCAAGCGGCAATGGACCGTGAACTGAAAGATGCAAACGTGAAATTCAAGGATGAAGACCTTGAAGGCAGCCTGGATAATGAGGCAGCTGCACAATAATAATCCAGATGAAAAGGCAGATCCCATTGATCTGCCTTTTTTTCACGAAAGAGAACGTGAAGCTGATTTCCGCTCTTCCTTCTCCCTCTCGAGCCTTTTCATGTATATTTCACCTTCACTTTCTATTCCCTCCCTTTCTTCCCTGCGCTCTTCTTTCCCGGTCTTTACAGCCATTATGGCGCTTATGATAATCCCTGCTGCAACCAGGTATACCCAAATTGGAATCATTGCTTTATTGTCTCCTTTCCATGAAGGGCTGTCCCATCTTTTCTTTGTAGCTTATGTATATGGCTGTCAGAATTAAAATATGCTTAAATAAAATCCTATTTGCAGGTTTAACCTTTCCCCTTAAGGGTATATAAATACGAAGCTGCTTTTTATACAAAAAAACAGCTGACCGTCATATTTGAGGTTCAGCTGCTTAACTGTATACTAATAAAGTGTCCATAATTCAATCCGCCTGCAGTTTTATAGTTGGGATTCAATGTCCCCGATCATTTCATCAATGGTTTCAGAAACTTCTGTTGTTTTCCTCGCAATGGAAATGCTGAATTCCAATAATTCCTTGTAATTTTTCACTGGAATGTTTGAGTTCGTTTTTTCATATTCATTAAGCTGCAGTCCAATATTCTGCAAAATATACAAAGCCTCTTCCATTGATCCTCTTTCAGCTTTAAACATTCACATTTCCCCCTTTATCTATAATGGTTATATTATGGATTATTTGGTTCAATAATGACATGGTAATAATTTCTAAAAAAATGATTTATTTTTTCCGGACTTTCCAATTGCCGGCATGACAGGATTTCCGGACTCCGCCTATTTTTTTGGTAAATTGCACCACAATCAAAATACCCCGGCCATTTTGGCACGGGGTATTTTACTGCAGATATCATTTATGGAATACCGGCTTATAGAAGGCACGGTTATCAAGTGCAAATACACGTTCTGTATATTCTCCCGGCTTCACTCTCTCCAAGGCCCTGTCCATCATATTCATCTTTGCATCCAGATTATCTATATAATGGAGGATTTCCGCCTCTTTGATCAGCGGCGGCTTCGGGCTGCCCCATTCTGCTTTGCCATGATGGGAAAGGACCAGATGCTGGAGCACAAGCACCTCTTCACCTGAGATACCCAGTTCATCTGCAGCCTTGCCGATTTCAGTCACCATGATCGTAATATGGCCTAGCAGATTTCCTTCCACCGTATAAGAAGTCGAAATCGGCCCGGAAAGCTCAATTACCTTTCCAAGATCATGGAGAATAACCCCGGCATACAAAAGATCCTTATCAAGGCTTGGATAAAGGCCTGAAATCGCCTTGGCCAGATCCAGCATGCTCACGACATGGTAAGCCAGTCCGGAAACAAATTCATGATGGTTCTTTGTTGCTGCCGGATAATGAAGGAATGCCTCATTATGCTTTTTGATCAGATGCCTTGTGATACGCTGGATATTCGGATTCTTCATCTCGAATATATACTGTGTAATTTTGCTGGTCATTTCATCTGTGCCGATCGGTGCTGTCTCCAGGAAGTCTGCCAGTTTGACAGAATCAGATGGTGAGGCCGTCCGGATCTGGCGGATCCGCAATTGGCTCCGGCCCCGGTAATTCTGGATATCGCCTGCAACTTTAACAATCGTTTCAGGAGAGTAGCTTTTAACATCTTCTTCAGAAGCATCCCAGAGCTTTGCTTCTATATCGCCGCTCTGATCCTGGAAGACGAGCGATAAGAATGGTTTGCCATTGCTGGCAATTCCTTTCGTCGAGCTTTTAATCAGCATGAACAGCTCTGCCTGCTCTCCAACCTCGTAATTCATAATCCCCTTATTCATAGGTCTACCGACGCTCCCTTCTATGAAAATATTATAACATACCAGGCATTCAGTATAGCAGGCTGAACGATTCGTCTCCCCTGGCAATTTATGAGCAGGGGCAATCCCTCTCCGGATTTTATGCAGCATCCGCTGTCCAGAATTGGAACACAGCAAAAAGCCCCTTGCGTGCAAGGGACTGATGCCGATGTGACTGATAAGAAGAGAGCCTGATTTCAATTATCAGCGAGCTGTACTTTCCTGCCCTGAAGGTCTGCCGCCTCATCTGGATGAAAGTGTTCAAGCAGATGCCTTTGGCAGGTAAAAAACAATATCTGATGGCCCCTCAGACCCCTCAGGAGCTCAATCATCCTCCTGGTTCTTACATGATCGAAATTGACGAAGCTGTCATCGATGATGATAGGGAATGAGTATCTTTTATAGATGGCTGCCGCCAAGGCCAGCCTGATGGAAACATACACCTGCTCAGCCGTTGCCTGGCTGAGTTCATTGGCTTCGAAAAGGGTGCCATCGCCTTTCTCCACGAGAAGTCCTGCCCCCTCTTCTTTTGGAGTGATGCGGACATAGTGCCCGCCTGTCAGTACGGAAAGAAATTCTTCCGCCTTTCCCAGCATCTCCGGCATATATTCTTGCTTGTACGCTTCAGCGGTATTCTCAAGGAGCTTTCTGGCCAATGCATATTTGGCCCACTTTCTCGCCCCTTCATTGAACTCGCTCTTTGCAAGGGAAAATCTATGCAGCAGGTCGCTGTATAAGCCGCCTTCCTCGATCATGGCAATTTCATGGTTCAGCGATGCCACTTTATCCTGAAGCTGAGGGAGTTCTTTTTTGATATCGTCCAGGGTTTCTCTGCAGCGTGCAATTTCCGCTTCAGGAGCAGGAATGGCAGAGAACTCAACCCTTTCCTTTTCCGTTAAGGAAGAAAGCTTCAGCTGCCTGTCCAGATGCCTGATTTCTTCCTGCAGCTCTTCCTGCTTTACTGCATGAATCCCTTTTTCAATGAAATCCCCCTCTGTGCCTGCCTCAGCAGTCAAGAACAGCTTTTCTTTTTCTTCACTGATGTAAGCCAGCTCTCGAACACATTGCTCTTTCTCTTCTTTCAGCTCCTGTATGGCTGCTTCCTTTGATTTAAGCTCATTCCATTTGCCCTGAGCCTCCAGCAGCCGTTTTTTCAAAGTAAAGGCTGTCTCCTGCACACTGCCTCCTGCTTCTTCTAGGATGAGCTCTGCAAGCCTATTGGCGAGTCCAGCAATTTCAGCAGCAGCTTTCTCAGCAGCAGCTGCCTCCGCTTTTTCATGGCGGAGCTCACGCCTGACCGATTTCAGCTTTTCCAGCAGCATGAAAGCATCATGGACATGGGACTGTGCCAAGGAAGCAGGAATGAACAGCTGCCTGCCGAGTTCTGCAAGAAGGCTGTCTGCAAGGGCGGATTCTTCCTCCCATATTTCAAAAGCAGCAATGACTTTATCATATTGCTCATTCTGCTGCTGCAGCCTGACATTCAGCTGCAGCTGGCGTTCCCTAAGCTGCCTGTCCTTTTCAATCCGCTCTTTCAGGTAAAACGCCCCTTCCGCCTGCGGACTTTTTATGCGTTCATCCAGTTCTTCCATGCTTTTCTCAATGGAAATAAGCTCTTCCTTTAGAAATCTCGATGGGCTGTTGTCTTCTTTTTTCAATAAAAGCCAGGCAATAAAAGCAAATCCTGGTATAGCTGCAAGCATAAACTCCCATTGGCTATCTGCCAGGCCCCAGGCAATCAGCCCGGCACAGATGAGCGCAACCATCAGCGCCTGAATCTTTACTGCTGCACGCTGTTTTTGCTGCGATGCTTTGTCATGCCGGATTGCATTCTTCAGGAAGGCTGACCTTCCCTCAAGGTCTTCCCTTTTTCTCAGAAGACTCTCGGGATCAGATTCCCCCGCGAGCCGGCGGCGGATTTCTCCCAGCTCTTCATCGGGCAGGAGAGCGGCATTCACCTGATTTAATTCCTCTTCCAAGCTGACCAGCCTGTCCTTTTCTTCCGAGAAGCGTTCATCAAGCTCCGCACGCTTTTCTGCAAGCCTCTGCTTTTTGCGCTGTGCCTCAGCAGTTTTTTCCTGCATGAAGATGCTTGTATCTGCCTGTTCCAGCTCTTCATCTGACAAGCGCAGATGAAGCCTGTCCTTCAATTGATCCGACTCTTCCTCCAGCTTCCTGATTTTATAGGAAGCCTGCTTAGCCTGCTGGACAAGCTGTCCGTATGCAGGCATCTTTTCGTGAAGTGACAGGATCTCTTTTTCATGATCAAGGACCAGCTGATCCGGGCTGATCTTCCCTGCCTCTTCCCTAAGGGCAGCAAGCCTGGCTGAAAGGCTCGCATCCCTTCCCTTCAGCGGGATTTCATTTTGGTTCAGCTGCTCCAGTTTCTCCAGCCCTCCCGGAGGAAAACGCCCCCCTGTACCGGCTTCTGCTTCCTGCCTTAAAAGCTGCACCTTTTTATGGACCGGGCCCATACGCATCCACTCTTCCAGCTGATAGAGCCGGACCCCTAATGCATCTGCTTCATTGCGCAGGCTTTCAATCCTCGCGGCAGCAGCCTTCCGCTCAGCCGCCATGGCCCAATATTGTCCGTTTTTCTGTTCTGCTTTTTTAAGATCAGCATGCAGCTGCTTCAGTTTTTTCAGCTGGTCATTCAAAACAGGGATTTTCCCGCCCGGCCTAAAAAGCCCTTCCATTTCTTTCTGTATTTTGTTTTCTGCAGCTGCCAGACGATCAGACCCTATAGCACCGGCGGAAAAAAGGAATTTGCTCAGCTCTTCATTTTTCATGGAGTGGACATTCTGCAGCCCATGGAGATTGAATGAAAAAATGGCCTGGAAAAGCGTTTTATCTACATGTGAAAGGAGTTCGCCAAGGAGCTCTTCCCCTCCTCGTTCCCCAGTCTCCATCACCACACTTACATCTCCTGCTGATTTTCCTTTTACCCGCTCGATGACTGCTTTTCCCCTTCCAGGGAAGGAAGCTGTGATCCTGCCTCCGTATTTCGCCCCAAATTTCGGTTCATATCTGAGCTCAGCCTGCTGCCTGGAGGGAAAGCCAAACAGGATGCTGTGTATAAAAGACATGATGGTAGATTTGCCTGCTTCATTTTCGCCAAAGAAGACCTGGAAATCTCCAATGCCGGAATAGACAGCATCTTCAAGTTTGCCGTAGCCGTATATATGGATTTCAAGTATTTTCATAGAGCTGTTCCCCTTCCCTGCGCTGCCTTTCAGTCATTTTTGTAAAGGAGCCCCAGCAGCATCTCTTCCGCTTCTTTTAAAAGCACTGCCTTTTCCCCCTCCTCCATACTTTCTGCATACCTTCTTGCCAGCGGGTGGCTGTAAAGGCTTCCCAAGCTTTCTTCAAAATCTTCAAACCCGTCCGCAGCAGCAAACAGCCCGCTGAAAAAATCTGCTTTTTCCCTCAGCTGATTTCTGTCCCAGCTCTGCTGCTCTTCGGCTATAACTGCGCTCACCCATACAAATGGCATATTCCCTACCTCTTCCTCTTGAAGGAGTGAGAGCAGTTCACCCCCGGCCACAGCATTCATATCCTGCGGACTGAGTGATGCCCCCTCCAGGAAAAGTTCAAGAATGACACCGCCATTCTTCCGCTCTTCTTCAACAGCTTGAAGGCACCTGCTGTAGACCTCATCAAATGCTGATAGTCCGCTGATATCGACTGTTCTCTGCTCCCAGCGGAAGCTGTGGCATTGAAGAAATTCAAAATCTGCCCCTGCTTCATTCAGTGTGACATGGTAGCAGCCTTTCGCCCCGCTTTCCTTCCGGCTGCGCCCCTGAGTATTTCCCGGATAGATGACCGGCGGCTCAGCATTCAGAACCATTCTTTTATGGATATGGCCCAGAGCCCAGTAGTCGTATTCCTTATCCAGCAGCTCTTTTAAAATAAACGGGGCATAGCGGCCATGGCCGGTCTCCCCTTCAAGGCTGCCATGCAGGATGCCGATATGGAAGTCCGACATTCCCCGAACCGGATACTGGCTGATCATCCTCTCGGAAACATGCCTCCTCGGGTAGCTGAAGCCATGCAGGCTGACCGTTGTCCCATTTGGTGCTGTATAGCTTTCCTCACTTGGCTGGTGAGGGAAAATATGTACATTGTCCGGCAGACTGATGTGGGACCAGGTGCCCTCAAAATGGTCATGATTTCCATGGACTGCGTAAACAGGTATATTCTTTTCCGCAAGGCGGTTCATTTCCTTTCGCAGCCTTGCCTGTGCCTTTATGCTCCTGTCTTCACCGTCAAACAGATCTCCTGCCAGAATGACAAAGTCCACCTTCCTTGCAAGGGCAGCATCCACTATATTTTTCAGAGCGGCAAATGTGCTTTCTTTAATTTTATCGAATAAATCATCCTGCAGGCTGGAAAGCCCGAGCATAGGGCTGTCCAGATGCAGGTCTGCTGCATGAATAAATGTAATTTCCTTCATAATGTTCCCTTTCAGCGCTTTTCTCCTATTTTATCACCTGGAAAAAGCGAATGCACGTTCCTCTACAAAAAGTTATCAGGCTTTGAACCTTTTGCATCTTCGGAGAGTATAAGAAGCAAATAACATTAGGAGTGATTACCCTTGTATAAAAATCCTCAATCGGCACTTATTAGACTCAAATATATTTCTGCTGGCCTGTTTCTTTTGTTCATCATCATTTCGGCTCTGACAGGAAGCTGGAAGTTCACGGCTGCTGCTGCATGGAGCATCGGCATTGTTTATCTGCCTACTTACGGCAGCATACAAAGGCAAATGGAAAAACAGTCCAGCGAATAGACAAAGGCCTGCCGGGATATCCTGGCAAGCCTTTGTCTTATTCAATAGTGGACCGATTCGCTCTTGCGGCATTTTGTGCAGGTCCTGTATCCATCTGCCTCATAATAGATATGGGAGCAGCTTCTCTGTATCTCTGAAATTTGCTTTTCCAGCCCCCGGATCTTTTGCTGCATATTGAGGATCTGCTCTTCCATTTTCCAAACTTCAGTATTTCTTCTATGTTCAATAGATGGATGAGCCACGGCTGGCAAACTCCCCGGCTTTTTGCTCCATTGTATCCTCAATTGCCTCTGAAACGGTTTTCCCCTGACCTTTGGCCATCTGGCGGATATCCTTGGAAATGCGCATAGAACAAAATTTAGGGCCGCACATAGAACAGAAATGGGCGGTTTTTGCCCCCTCGGCCGGCAGGGTTTCATCATGGTATGCCCGCGCCCGTTCAGGATCCAGGGATAAATTGAACTGGTCGTTCCACCTGAAATCGAACCTGGCCTTTGACAATGCATCGTCCCGAACCTGGGCACCGGGATGGTCTTTGGCTAGATCTGCGGCATGAGCTGCAATTTTATAAGCAATCACCCCTTCCCTGACATCGTTTTTATCCGGAAGCCCAAGATGCTCCTTTGGCGTTACATAGCAAAGCATACTAGTGCCAAACCATCCGATCATCGCTGCTCCTATTGCGGATGTAATATGATCATATCCCGGGGCTATATCTGTCGTCAGTGGGCCAAGCGTATAAAATGGCGCCTCCTTGCAAATTTCCATCTGCTTATCTACATTTTCTTTGATCTTATGCATCGGAACATGCCCCGGCCCCTCGATCATCACCTGGACATCATGCTTCCAGGCTATTTCAGTTAACTCTCCGAGCGTTTCTAGCTCCGCAAATTGAGCCTCATCATTCGCATCTGCTATAGAACCCGGACGCAGCCCATCTCCGAGAGAGATGGAAATATCGTAAGCTTTTAAAATTTCACAGATTTCCTCAAAATGCGTATACAGGAAATTCTCTTTATGATGCTGGAGGCACCATTGGGCCATGATCGACCCTCCCCTGGATACAATACCTGTCGTCCTTTCGGCAGTCAACTGAATATAGCGGAGCAGCACCCCTGCATGGATTGTAAAATAATCCACTCCCTGTTCAGCCTGCTCTATCAAGGTATCCCTGTATATGTCCCAGGTCAGATCCCCGGCAATCCCCTTCACCTTTTCAAGTGCCTGATAAATCGGTACAGTCCCAACAGGAACTGGAGAATTGCGGATGACCCATTCACGGGTTTCATGGATGTTCTTCCCGGTCGAAAGATCCATAATCGTATCTGCCCCCCAGTGCACTGCCCAGGTCATTTTTTCCACTTCTTCCGCGATGGAGGAAGAAACAGCCGAATTGCCGATATTCGCATTGACCTTCACATGAAAATGGCGACCGATGATCATCGGTTCCGCCTCCGGGTGATTGATATTGGCAGGAATGATCGCCCTTCCGCTTGCCACCTCGCTCCTGACGAATTCAGGATCCAGATTTTCCCTGATGGCGATGAACTCCATTTCAGGTGTAATGACCCCTTTCCGGGCATAATGCAGCTGAGTCACATTCCTGCCCTCTTTTGCCTTGAGAGGGAAGGGGGCTTTATTCGGGAAAATGTCTGCATAAGAAACTTCGGTCCCGGCCCGAAGCCCGTTATCCTCCGGCTTCTGCACTCTGCCTTGATAAGCTTCCGCATCCTTCCGCTCCTCAATCCAGCCTTCCCTTACCCGGGGCAAACCTTTCGTTATATCTATCTCAAAATCAGGATCAGAATAAGGGCCGCTCGTGTCATATACACAAACAGGCGGATTGTCCTCTGTTCCAATAGCAGTCCTCGAGCTTTCCTGGATTATTTCCCTGACCGGGACCTTTATATCGTCCCTGATGCCGTTTACATATACTTTCCGGCTTCCTGAAAAAAACAGTCTATTCATTTGATATAAATCTTTCATACTTCTTCCTCCTCCATCTTTGTGCCTCAGGGCAGTTTTTTACGGAGGAAGCAGGCCATGCCGGCTGCTTCCCTACGCTGACATTAATCAGATCAGGTTCCAAGGGTTTAGGATTTTCCTTTCTCAGCCTGTAAAGCTCCCCCAGCAGTGAATAAAATCTAATAGAAACTTTCTTGCATTTTTCAAAATAAAAACATCAAGTTATCTGCACACTATTTTTTCATGCGTTTATTTTTTCACAGCAAAAACCCCCCTTGCATATTGCACCGGGGGCATGCCAGGCCAAAAAATGGCATACAGCTGCCGCATCTTTCTTCTGCAGAAGCTAAAAAGCGGACTCCTGCAAAAGGAGTCCGCGTATGTATGACAAATAAAAGCCATCTACACTTCCCTCCGCTGGTACGAACCAGATCAGGTATAAAAGGGTCAAAGACTAAAAACGGGTCTTACTCTCAGCCGGCCTCTACCGGCACCCCCAGTGCCAAAATATGCTATTTTCATAAGCTACTATACCATATGCCGACCAGGAAGAGAACAGACTAATTTCATATTATTCCAAAAACACAAAGCTGGAGATTTTAAGATTTGCGGTCCTACCCTCTGTGTTTGCTGCATAAAATTGTACAAGTCCTTCCGGGCTAATCCTTGAATAGGCGAGTGATATCATTGAGCATTGGAATATACATCAGCTATATCGTTTTAGGACTTTCACTGGCGGCGCCGATCGGCCCTGTCAATGCTGTCAGGCTGGAAAAGGGGCTGAAAAACGGATTTTGGCACGCATGGATTGTCGGCGCGGGATCGATGATCGCTGACGGGGTTTATATGCTGATCGTCTATCTCGGACTCGTGCAATTCCTTGACTCCCCTATGATTCAAACCTTCCTGTGGCTGTTCGGCGGTTTTATTCTTCTTTATTCCGGAATCGAAGGCATGATGAATGCCAATAAAATATCTGTCACTTACATACGGAGCAAAGAATCGCTGTTCAAATGCTTTTTCACCGGATTCATCATGTCGGTTTCAAGCCCGCTGTCGATTTTGTTTTGGCTGGGGATTTACGGATCGGTTTTGGCCAAAACGGCGTCCTCCTTTGGGACAGGCCAGCTTCTTGTCTACAGCCTCATGATTTTTATCGGACTGGGCCTTTGGGACATTTTTGTGGCAGGCCTGACGAGCGGATTCAGGCGGTTCCTGACCTCAAAAGCGATCATCATCATCAGCATGCTTTCCGGACTGTCGCTTATTCTTTTCGGAATCTATTTTGGATATCAGGGGATTGCTTCTTTGTTTGGATAAAAAAACAGACAAACCTGATATAAATCGGGTTTGTCTGCAGTCATTATTTTTTAGAACATTGGAACAGCGGCATTAAGTATTTAAGCCTGTTGATTGGAGTGCAAGGCACGCAGACTCCTGCGGGAGATAGCGGCAAGGCTGAGACCCCGCAAGAGCTTGCTCTGAGGAGGCTCAGCGTCGCCCCGCGGAAAGCGGAGTGCCTGGAACGCAAATCAACAGCCCCATTTATAGGCGGAAATTATTCATTAAGCTTGCCAGGGCTGATTGACCGCCTATTTATTTTTAGACAGCTGCAAAGCTTTTTTTATATCCTTGAAGGAATTGGACTTTCCGTACATGAGCACTCCGCCCTTGTATACCCTTGCTCCGAATATTGAGAGCAGCAGGATGGACACAACCAGGATCCCAATCCCCGCTATCGGCTCCCAGACCGGCAGGGTGAGCATTCCTACTCTCATGAACATCAGCATCGGGGTAAAGAACGGGATATAGGAGCTGATGGTCACAAATGCTTTTTCCGGCTGTGACAGCCCGATGATCGCGATCATAAAGCCGGCTACAACGAGCATGGTCATCGGCATGATCATCTGCTGGACATCCTCGATCCTGCTGACAAGCGAGCCCAGGAAAGCTGCAAGTGTGGCATACAGGAGATAGCCGAGAATAAAGAACACTACAGCATACATGATAGTGGCTGCCGGAATATCGCCGAATCCGAAGAATTCAAAGAAGCCTCCCTGCATCGACTCAAGGTTCCGCTTGACGAAAAAGTAGCCTACCAGCAGCAGCACCGACAGCTGCGTCAGGCTAAGCAAGGCGATCCCGAGAATTTTGGCGAACATCTGCTTGATGGGTGAAACGCTTGAAATCAGGATTTCCATCACACGCGAAGATTTTTCCGTAGCTACTTCCATCGCAATCATGCTTGAATACATGATGACAGCAAAATAGATGATGAACAGCAGCACATAAACAAGGCCCCTTGCCTGTGTCAGCTCTTCCTCTGTTTTGGCATTCTCCTCCAGCGCGTCCCTTTGGAACTGGACAGGCTCATAGAGACTGGCAAGCTCTGCCTCAGAAAGATTGATTTTTGAGGCTGCGATCCCGGTCTTTACCTGCTGAAGGACTCCCTCCAACTCACCTGATACCGATGTATCCGCCAGGCTGAGGGATTTGTATTCGGCAGCAGGAAGCTCTTCGGAATCGGCTGAGAGAGTAAGCAGCCCTGCATAATCGCCATCCTTCACTTTTGCCTCGCCATCGTCTGCCGAACCGCTGAACTCTTCAAGCTTCAGGGTGCTGCCTGCTGTATTCAGCTGCTGCTGGAGAGGATTCAGGAGATTGCCTGTTTCATCGATTACAGCCACCTTTACCTCATCATCTCCACTGTCGAACGTTTCAATGATCTGCTGCATATTTGTAAGGCCGATGATCAGCAGCAGCGTGACAATCGTTGTAATAATGAATGATTTCGTCTTCAGTTTGCTCCAGTATGTGTGGAATAGGATAATCCAGAAATTATTCATAAGAAGCACCCACCTTTTCTATGAAAATATCGTTCAGCGAAGGCTCCTCAAGAACAAACTTCCTGACAAATCCCCTGCCGGCAATTTCTTTTAAAATTGCCTCCGCAGCCTTTTCCCCTTCAATCTGCAGATGCACGCCCTCCGCAGTCTGCTTTACCTTTTCCACTCCAGGGAATCCGCTTAAGAAATCCAGTTTGAAGTCCGCATGGATCACAAGGTTCTTCCGCCCGAACGCCCTTTTAATTTCCTTAAGTGCTCCGTGGACAACAGGGCGTCCCTTATGCATGATGCATAAATGCTCGCACATTTCCTCCACATGCTCCATCCGGTGGCTGGAAAACACAATGGTCGTGCCTTTCTCCTTTAGTTCAAGCACAGCGCTTTTCAATAGCTCGACATTTACCGGATCCAATCCGCTGAAAGGCTCATCAAGGATTAATAGCTTGGGTTTATGTATAACGCTGGCAATAAACTGGATCTTCTGCTGATTCCCCTTGGAAAGTTCCTCCACCTTTTTGTTTGCGTATTCCGGCACCTTGAACCTATTAAGCCAATAGTCCAGCTCTTTCAGAATATCCGGCTTCTTCATCCCTCTCAGCCTTGCCAGGTATACAACCTGATCCCTGACCTTCAGCTTCGGATAAAGGCCGCGCTCTTCCGGGAGATAGCCTATGATTGGGCTTGTCGAGTAATCAATTGTGTTCCCGTCCCAGGAAATGCGCCCGCTTGTCGGCTCCAGCAGGCCGAGCACCATCCGGAATGTTGTTGTTTTACCTGCACCATTTGCCCCCAGAAATCCGAACATTTCCTTTTCCGGGATGGTCAGGGACAGATCATCCACCGCCGTGAACTTTCCAAATCTTTTTGTCACATGTTCAAGCTCAAGTACCATCGTAACTCCTCCTTCTCTATACCTTATACGATTCAGCCTTAAAAAAGGTTCAAAATACAGGAAAAATCTCTTTGCAGAAAAACAGAAATTATGCAAGAATAATAGTAACTATCAGAATTTTTAATAAAAGGAGAAGACATATGAAAACCTATAAACTCACAGCCTTCGAAAATGATGGAGAAAAAATCCTTGATGAAAGCTTCCAGGCCGGCAGCGACGACGAAGCGAAAGAAATCGGCGGAAACCTCCTAAACGAAAAAGGACTCAGCAGCAAAACCCACCGCTGCACCTCCCCGCTTGGGAAACTGTTATTATTTCATCCATAGGAAGCGGAAGGTACTTGACCAGGTTAAGGAACCCAGGCTAAAGGCGCCTGCGGCACATCAAAACAATAAGAGCCGGACGAAAGGAGCATCCCCTTTTGTCCGGCTCTTATTTTTAGGAACCTGAACAGTTTTATTAATTCCAGAATCAGACTGCAGCTTATTTTCCTTTAAATACCGGCTTTCTTTTTTCTATGAAAGCTTTAATGCCTTCCTGATGATCTTCTGTGCTGCGCATTTTGTATTGTCCATGTTTTTCAAGCTCAAGCATTTTAAGAAGCTGCGGCCGATTTTTTTCTGCGAGGATCTTTTTGGTCTTGATCATGGCAGACACGGGCTTTGAAAGCCAATTTTCAATTTTTGCGTTAAGGGCTTCTTCAATATTGCCAACAGCAATTTCATGGATGAGGCCATTCTGAAAGGCCTCTTCGGCCGGCATTGCTTTTCCTTCCCAGATCAGATGCTTTGCTTTATCCTCACCAAGCTTGCGCTCAAGGAAGAAATGCGAGCCTCCATCAGGAATCAGCCCGATGCCGATAAAGTTCATGGCAAGCTTGCTTGATTTGTCGGCCAATATATAGTCTGTAGCCAGCGCCAGGCTGAATCCAAGCCCGGCGGCTGCCCCAGTCACAGAGCTGATTGTCAGCTTCGGCATGGTATAGAGTGTGATGACAAGATCGCTGATGCAGTCCATCACTGTGTAGAAATCGCTTTCATTTGTGGACGAAAGCATCGTTTTAATATCGCCGCCGGAGGAAAAGGCTCTTCCGCTTCCTTTAAGCACGACGATGTCGACATTTTCATCTGTACTGATCTGCTTCAGGTTTGCAGCCAGTCCTCTGATCATTTCCTCATCCAGTGCGTTCAGGGATTCCGGCCTGTTCATCTCAACCACTGCCACCCTGTTTTTGATGGATACCTTCACAGTTTCTGTATTGCATTCTATTGCCATATCCGCAGCCTCCTTGGTCATAGTTATCTCTATTATAAAGATAGGCGGAACCATTATAAAGTTTTTATCGAATAATTTGAAATATTGTCATATTTAGCCGTAAGAAAAGGCAGAGGTGGTTCACTCTGCCTTGCTTCCTCTAATTTGCGGCCAGCTGCTGCTGGACTTGATCCCGCAGGGCCATTTTAAGGAATTTTCCTACAGACGTTTTCGGGATTTCCTCCATGAATAAGATTTCATCAGGCAGCCACCATTTTGCAAACTGAGGCTGAAGGAAATCATAGAGCTCCTGTTTATCCAAACCTTTATGGCTGTCTTTCAGCACCACACAGGCCACAGGCCGTTCCTGCCATTGTTCATGCGGGACTGCTACAACAGCCGCTTCAAAAACGGCTTCGTGTGCCATCAAAGCATTTTCAAGATCAACCGAGCTGATCCATTCACCGCCGCTTTTGATCAGGTCCTTTGTCCTGTCGACGATCTTCATAAAGCCTTCTTCATCAAGGGTGACCACGTCCCCTGTATAAAGCCAGCCATCCTTGAAGGCTTCGTCAGTCCGGTCATCTTTATAATATTCCGAGGCAATCCACGGTCCGCGGATCGCAAGCTCCCCCATTTCCTTGCCGTCCCATTTGACCTCACCGTCTTTTCCGACTGCCTTCATTTCCAGGCCTGGCACAAGGATTCCCTGCTTCGCTTTGATATCGAGCTTTTCTTCAACAGACAATTCCTCCTGATAGCTTTTTAAGGTCGAAATGACTACTAGCGGGCTTGTTTCTGTCATCCCATATGCATGCATGAACGGAATCTTATGCTTTTGCTCAAATGCTTTAATCATCCCTTTCGGCGCTGCAGACCCTCCGCAAAGGATAGATCTGAGGCTTGACATGTCATATTCATTCTCATCAAGCTCCTTCAGCAGTCCAAGCCAGATGGTCGGCACACCGGCTGTGATGGTTACTTTTTCACTTTGTACCAGTTCTGCCAAAAGCTTTGGCGTAAAATATGGTCCAGGCATAACAAGCGAGGTTCCGAACCACACGGCCGCGAACGGAAGTCCCCATGCATTGACATGGAACATCGGCACAACAGGCATGGCAATATCCTTCTCGCTTACTGCTGCACTGTCTGCCATCCCTAATGCCATGCTGTGCAGGACAATGCCCCTGTGGGAATAGATGACCCCTTTCGGATTACCGGTCGTTGCAGAGGTATAGCACATTCCGGCCGGGCTGTTCTCATCAAGGTCATCAGGATACTCATAATCGCTTCTGCCTGTTTCAAGAAACTCTTCGTAATGATAAACCGGGGAAAGCGTGGTTTCCGGCAGCTGCCCTTCATCCCCCATGATGATATAGGCCTTCACCGTAGACAGCTCCTGCTGGCATTTCTCGATGAGGGGGACAATATCAGGATCTATCAATAATACTTTGTCTTCTGCATGATTGATAATATAGGAAATATGCTGTGGGGAGAGTCTGATATTGATGGTATGCAGCACAGCGCCGCTGCAGGGAATAGCAAAATAGGCCTCTAGATGCCGGTGGTGGTTCCAGGCAAGGGTACCGACCTTATCGCCCCTTTCCACCCCGATTGATTCAAGGGCTGCTGCCAGCTTCTTTGTCCTTTCGGCGATTTGCCTGTAAGTGAAACGGTGAAAGCCTGAGCCTGTTCTAGATACTACTTCTTTCTTCGAAAAATACTTTTCTGCTCTTTTAATCATTTGCGTCATCGTTAAAGGCGTCTGCATCATCAATATAATCTACCTCCCCATAGTAAACGCTTACATAATTATTTAAAGCTTATGATTCCTTCTGCCTATAACATTCTCTATACTTCCTGAATCTCCTTTATTTTATCAGAAATTTCTGTCATCTAACACTAAAATTCAGGCGGCCTCCTTATGGAAAGCCGCCTCTCTCTTACTATATTTTTTCCGCAATCATTTCAGCGGTTTTCTGGCCGTTGGCGATGCAGGCAGCAATGCCTACACCATAATAAGAACAGCCGGCGATTAGGACATTAGGATAATGTTCTGTCAGGCTGTCAGTGAGCGATTCCACAGCTTCCCCATGCTTGAGCGAATAGTTCGGCATTAGATTATTCCAGCGTGTCACTTCCACCATGGCAGGCTGTGCAGAAATACCGAGGCTCTTTTTCACATCATTCAATGCTTCTTTTACAAACCCGTCCCTGTCCAGCCCGTTCAGGTATGCATAATTTGGATTGGAGCTTTTGTAGAAAAGCCGGAGCAGAAGCTGGTGCCTCTCTGAAGTGTGACTCCACTTTCGGCTCGTCCATGTGCAGGCATTGCACTTAAGATCGCTTCCTTCAGAAACAATGAAGCCTGTGCCATCTGCGGGCAGCTCGCTGTCAGGGATATCGAAACCAAGATAGATGCTTGTGAGAGAAGAGTTCTTCAGCTCGGCAAATGCAGGATCCAAGCGGTCATCCCGAAGCAGCTTTTCGGCTGCATCATGGGGAGTGCTCAGGATCACATAGTCTGCGGTAATGCTTTCCCTGTTGGAAAAAGCAATCGTGTATTGCCCGCCATGTTTCTCTATTTTTTCGACCGCCGCCCCTTTAAGAATTTCAGCTTCTGTCAATGCTTCCTCCAGCCTGTCGATGAGGGCAGATAGTCCGCCTTTAAAGGAAATGAACTTCTTGCTGCCGGAGGATTGAAACTTCTTTTTATTTTCGGACAGCCCGCGGATAATGCTGCCGTATTTATTTTTATATTCAAGCAGGTAAGGAAGCGTCGTGGCCATCGTCAGCTCGTTCAGCTTCCCTGAATAGACGCCTGACAGAACAGGAGAAACCTGGTATTCGACCAGCTCCCTGCCCAGAAAGCTTTCAAGGAAAAGGCCGATTGAGCTGTCCTTTGTGAATTCCTTATTTTTGCTGACAAGGTCCTTCAGGGCACGCACTTTTCCTTTAAAGGAAATCAGCGGGCTGCTGAATAATGACTGCACACTTGTCGGGATGCCGAAAACAGTGTCTTCGGGGATTTTCACCAGCCGGTTTTTCGAATATAGATAGGATGTGCCGGTTGCATTGTAGACCACTTCTTCATGCAGCTTCAGCTCGTCCAGCAACCGGAGGATGCTTTCATTTCGGGCAACAACCGAATCCGCCCCTGTTTCCATGATATATTCGCCTCTTTTTACAGTCGCAATCTTGCCTCCCAGTTCCCCGCCTTTTTCTGCGAGTATCAGGTTAAGCGGCAGGTTCTTTTCCCGCTTCAGCTTTTGCAGATAATACATGGCAGAAAGCCCGGTGATGCCTCCGCCGATTACCACTGCTGTCTTCATTATATTCACTCCTCAAACGGATCGATGATCTGGCGCCATATGCTTATTTTACTATAATTCAAATCAAGAATAAGCCTTGCCCAGGCTTGCTTTGTGTATAGATTGTGTCAATTGGAACGGCGCTTGGCGCAGCCAATAAAAAACGACTCTCAGAAGAGAATCGCCTTTTTCCATTATATGCTTTCCCTCTCTTTTTCACAAATATGCCGCAAGTTCAAAGGCATATAATCCAGGAGAACAAACAAATGACAGGAGCCGGGGCACCTGCCATTCAGTGTCCAGCTCAGGCTTGCTCCCTGCTGAACAAATCTTCAAGAATCTTGATTTTCTCTTCGGTATAATGCTTAAAGCTGTCATTATAGGATTTTGGATCCTTTGGATTAGCGAGCTGGGAGATCGTGCCTGTCACAGGGTGCACAAATTTGCTTGATGCCCCGCAGCCAAGACCGATGATCGTCTGCTGCTCTTCCATGATCATGATATTATAAAGGCTTTCCTGATTTTTCAGGGCATAGCCGACATTTTCAAGATTGCCAAGGATGTTTTTCTGACGGTACAGATAATACGGCGCATAGTCATGCTTTTCTGTCCATTCTTCTGCAAGATCCATCATCCGCACGATTTCATCTCTGTCTGCTACTTTATACCGCTGTTTATTCCGGGTCATTTCAGACGCCCTTTTAAATGAAAGCGTATGGACCGTCAAGGACTCCGGCATCAGCTTTTCTGTTTCATCCAGTGTGTGCTGGAACTCAGGGACTTCTTCGCCTGGAAGGCCGATGATCAGGTCCATATTGATATTGTTCATGCCCATGCCGCGGGCCAGGTGGAACTTATCAATCGTCTCTTCTACGGTATGATGGCGGCCGATCGCTTTAAGCGTTTCCTGGATGTAAGACTGAGGATTGATGCTGATACGGTCGATGTTCCACTTTTTCAGAACCTCAAGCTTTTCAGGGGTAATCGTATCCGGTCGGCCTGCTTCCACCGTGATTTCCCTGATATCTTTTACATCCGGGAAGGATTCGTACATTTCCTCATAAAGCATATCCATTTCCTCGGCAGTAATGCTTGTTGGTGTTCCTCCGCCGTAGTATACGGTCGTAATCTTGATCCCGTTTTCCTTCAGCCATTTGCCGACCTCGCGCATTTCATAATGGAGCCCGCCCAGGAAAGAATCGACAGAGCCCTGGCGGCCATTGATCGCATATGCCGGGAACGTGCAATATGCACATTTCGTTGGGCAGAAAGGAATGCCGATATAGATGCTTACTTCCTTCTTCAGCTCATATAAGTCAGGGATGACGGCCAGCTGGCGGTCCACGATCTTCTGCATCAGCTCGATCTTTTCATCGGTGATCAGATACTCCTCTTTCAGCTGGCGATGGGCTTCCGCCAGAGGTGTCCCCTTCTGGACATGGCGGTGCAGGAGCTTGGTGGGCCGTACACCTGTGAGAATTCCCCACTTCTGTGTGATGCCGGTATAATCCTGGAGCACCATCAAATACACGCGGGAAACAGCCTTGATCAGCTGTCTGAAATACTCTTTTTCCGTACTCCATCCCTCAAGCTCTTTCTCATAGGAAGCTTCTTCGCTATTTCCGCTTCGGTCACTCAGGACGGCCCGTACTTTCACCATTTCATCAACTTCCACTTTAAACGCAATATGGAGGTCCTCATCCCCAACCGGCTTCCTGCTCACTTCACATTCTTCGAAAAAGAGGTTTGCTATATTGCCCATTGGGCGGTCAAATCTCTCATGATCCAGCCCTTCTATATAAATACGCACATTCATCACCTTTTTTTTTGTGTACTAAAAGAATCTCAACATAAAAACAAAAACCTCCCATAAGTGTACAAAAAGGGGGAGGGGAGGTCAACAGGTTCAAATAGTGACAGGCACCTATACCAGCAGCCTTCACTGGTATAGGTGCCTGTCACCCTCTTTCATTTCAGCAGATTCATTTTTTTGAGGAATTCGATAGGGTGCTGTTTGCGGAAGTGTTCTTTTACCATATAGGCGACCCCGTTTTCATTATTGGATCTGGTCAGCCAGTCGGCCGCAAGCTTCAATTCTGCCGGGGCATTGCCCATGGCAACGCCGAGGCCTGCTGCCTTTACCATGTCCACATCGTCGATTCCGTCGCCGATGACGACCATTTCGCTTAAGTCCACCCCAAGCTGGTTGCCGATATGGAGCAGGCCGCTCAGCTTGGAAATCCCTGCAGGGACGATATCGAGCCTCTGGTCGCTCAGCCTGACGGTGTCAGCCTCAGAATACATATTTGAGATTGCCTTTTGAGCGTCTTCAAGATCCTTCTTGGATTCAAAGAACACCTCGATTTTCGGAACCGAAGCCGGATCATCAAGAAGGATATCACTGACCGATTCAACAAACTGCTGTGAATAAAAGATGGGATCCCCGGCCGTGAATACGGTTTTCGCAAGTATATTATGGTTGAGCTTTGTTTTATTCGCGAGTGAGAACTGCTCATGCAGCAGCCTGATCTGGCAAGGGAATCCTTCAAGCAGCCTGACAATCTCATACGTAATCGTTTCCGGCAGTTTTTTTGAAAAGATCGGCATTTTGACAGTATTGCCGATGAATGCACCCCTGTGCGTTACCAGATAAGAATTGATCTTCAGTGCTTTTGCCACTTTTTTTGCAGAAGGAAAACTTCTTGACGTAACGAGCGTGACATAAATTCCTTTCTGCTGTACATAATCAATCGCTTCCCTTGTTGATCTGTGCAGTTTCCCATTGGACTGAAGCAGCGTGCCCTCTATGTTTAAAGCAAGAAGCTTATATATCATCCCATTGCCCCCTATTCTCGATGTAATTCTGTCCTTATTCACTTTTATGAAAAGGAGAGCAGGAATAGAACAGGGCCAGGGAAAGAAATGTCCAGCCCCTCAAAGCGGGATTCCTTGGTTAAACCAGGTCTCGGAGTGCTTTTTCCAGATCGGTATATTGAAAGGCAAATCCCTTGTCCAGCAGCCGTTTCGGCACACAATTCCTTCCGGTCAGGGCGAGTTCAGGCTCTGCCCGCATAAAGAGATAGGCGCCGGCCTTTACGAAAGGAGACGGAGCAGGGGGCGACCAGCCTTTGTTCAGAACCTTGCGGAGAGTTTGCATGAACTCTTTATTTCTCACTGGATGCGGCCCTGTGGCATTATACACTCCGCTGTACTCCGGGTCTTCGATCGCATTTAGAAACATAGAGTTCAAATCGTCTATATGAAGCCAGCTGATATACTGCCTCCCGGAGCCGATCGTGCCTCCAAGTCCCATCCGGGCAAGCTTTACCAATGGTTCCAGTGCGCCTCCATCCCTGCCAAGCGCAAACCCGATCCTCAAGAGAACCTGCCTTGTATGGGGAAGCCTGTCCCCCGAGAAAAACTCACCTTCCCAAAGCTTGCACACTTCCGGCGAAAAACCATCAGCAAGAGGCGACTCTTCATCACATACTTCCTCGGTATCCCCAAAAATGGCCAGTGAACCCGCCTGCACGAACACCGGCGGAGGCTGTTCTGCTTTCAATACAGCTTCCTTCAGCACTCTCACAGAATCAAGCCTGGACTCAATGATCTCCCGTTTATTTTTTTCAGTATAAATGCAGTTGACGCTCTTTCCGGTAAAATTAACAACTGCACAGCTTCCGTCAATCCGGTCCACCCAGCGTGCATCCATATTTTTCCCATCCCAGCGGATAAATTCCGCCCCGTCCTTAAAGCCTTCTTTTCCCCTGGAAAGAACGGTGACTTCATAGCCGCGCCCAAGCAGAAAATTAGTCAGGCTTTCCCCAAGAAAACCGCTTCCCCCGGCCAGGATTACTCTTTTAGACATAATGGCAGCTCCTCCCTAAATCCACAAATATCAGTTAAGAAAAGTATAGCAGGAAACACCCCGCCCTTTAAAGCCATTAATTACCAGTCACCTCTATGAATAATTGCTTTGCAAGAACTTAAACTATAAATGTTCCAAACAATAAAATTACACCAAGGAGATGACTCAACATGGCAAGAAGCAATAATTCCAATCAATTACTTGTACCAGGTTTTGAAGCAGCTGTTCAGCAAATGAAACAGGAAATCGCGTCTGAGTTCGGAGTAAACCTTGGAGCAGAAACAACTTCAAGAGCAAACGGCTCTGTCGGCGGAGAAATCACCAAGCGTCTTGTGCAGATGGCTGAACAGCAGCTTGGCGGCACAAGAAGATAAAATGTAAAAAGCCGCTTGCCCCTAAGCGGCTTTTCTACTGCATTTCAAGAATCGGCTTTGCTGCCTCCCATAAAGTATCTGCCTGGATATCTGCTTTGGTCGGGCCAGGACCGATGAAAGCCGTTTTGCACCCGGCCTTGATCCCTGCTTCGATATCACGCTCATGGTCTCCCACCATATAGCTTTCTGACAGATTGATATCATATCTTTCCGCCAGCTCCAGTATCATCCCCGCATTCGGCTTCCGGCACTCACAGCCTGCCTTTGGTTTATGCGGGCAATAAGCGACTTCTGTAATATGGCCGCCCTTTTCCCTGACAAGCTTCTGGAGCCGTTCATGGACTCTATGGAGATCTTTTTCCTTCATGAATCCCAGCCCGACGCCGCCCTGGTTGGTCACACCGAATACTTCATAGCCTGCTTCATTGAATAAAGCCACCGCCTCGGCAGCCCCCTCGAGCAAATACAGCTGCTCCGGTTTGTTGACAAACTTAACCCGGTGGGAAAGAACCTCATTCAATACACCATCCCTGTCCAGGAAAATAGCCTTCTTCATCTTGTCATCCCTCCTATCGTTTTCCTCTATTTATAATGTATCCGATGCTGAGGGAGATATAAACGCCGCTCGCCGGTAAAATTTAATTGTTGAAAAACAGATTCCAAAGTGCTGATATTGATATGATGAGCATGAGCAAAATCCCTTTGCGCTGATCGGACTGGTATTTATTATATCCTTCATGGAAAAAATCAGCAGACAAAGAAGAAATGCCATCAGAAGTGAACATTTCTATGTGATACTGAACAGGACCCCCGGCTGGAGGTCCTGTTTTTGTGTTTGCAGAAGGAATTCGGGCGTTTATTTGCGGGTTTTTTGGTTGATGTGCAGCCTTACGTGTTCATTCGCAGCTTCATTTTGGGTTTATTAGCAAGTTTTTCATTTTATTAGCAACTTCCAGCTTTTATTAGCAAGTTTTTCATTTTATTAGCAACTTTTCCAGTATATTAGCAACTTTCAGCTTTTATTAGCAACTCTTCAAAAACCGGTCCGCTGCTCTTATTTGCGGCTTTTCCGGTTTATTTGCGACTTTCCGATTTTATTTGCGAGTTTCTCAACATATTTGCGACTCAGCCAAACGCCACGTCCTGTCGCCACGTCCGCATGACCCCCAACCTGGGGGGCCTCAAGACGATCCTGCCGAAAAGGCGTTTTTTGCCTTCTTAGCGGGATTGGCTTGTGACCTCGAGGGGGTAGGCGCAGCTGCTAGACAGTTATCAGAAATTGAAAAGATAGACTTTCTTATCTATTGAAAAAGGAGCGCCATGGGCGCCCCTTTGAATATCAGCCTAGTTGTTTTCCATTGAGCCGTAAAGCTCTTCCAAAGGCTTCATGATGATTTGGTTAAGTTCAGTGATGGCCATGCTCATGCGCTGTTCTGCTTCCATCAGTTTAGAAATGGTTTCATGCTGCTGCACGAGTGCTACCGTTTTTTGGGCCTGCTCCACTTCTTCCTGAGAGATTTCCTGGCCGGACATCTGTTTCTGCTGAAGCTCCATTTGGATGTTGCGGAAGTTTTCGAACATGGTTCTTGCAGATTCATCAGAATTGACTTCATCATAAATTTTTTTCAAATTCGTATATTCATCGCTCTGACGAATTGCTTTCTCAAGTTCATACGCTGAATCGTGTAAGTTTACTGCCATTTTGCCTAACAACTCCTTTTCGGTTTGAACAATCCACTCCACTATAACAAACTATAAATCAGAATGCGAGGAAGCCACTTTATAGTCCTCAGATGAATAAAACCAGGAAGCCCTGCAGGAGACCGATTATTCCGCCAAGGAGCGCCCCAAGGTAAGTGATCATCTTCAGCTCTCTCCGGCTGATGGACAGCACCATCTCCTCCAGCCTTTCCACAGAGAAGCTTTCGACCTGCTGCTTGATGATGTCTGCAAGGTGCAGCCTTTCCATAATGATGTCCATCCTGTTTGAAAGCCACTCTCCGGCCATGCCTACCAATCCCGGCACAGCTTTCTCGACAAGCGTCTCTGTGAAAGGCTCTGCCAGCTTGCTGAGCGGGGTATCCATCAGATCATCTGCTTTGATGATTTTGCGCACATACAGCTTGATCGATTTTATGATATTTTTCCGTTCGAACTGTTCTTCGATTCTTGCCGCTTCCCAGTCAAGCACCTTCATCCATTCTTTTTGAAGAAGGGCTGCAATCATATCCTTTGTGCCTTCACTTCTTAGGAACTTAATGATTTCAGGCTGGATTTTGTCAGCAAGATTGACATTGCCCATAACCATTTGAAGCATATTTCCAAGCACCCCGCTCCGTCCCTTGACAAAATCATCAACAAGACGCTGGATTCTCATTTTTCCTTCAATGCTTGAAAAATAATCTTCACCCTTCTGTGCTATATAGTCACTGATAACAGGGATGCGGGATTCCGCCTTGGCTAGGAGCTCAGGGGCCAATACCTCTTTTATGGGCTTATGGCGGTATTTATCCATCAGCGTTTCGTATTTCTTTTCAATGAAAGCATCAAGCTGCTCTTCTGCCTTCGCTTTGCCATCTTCAAAACCGAGCTTGCCAAGGAGCTCAGCAGGCGTTTTCTCTGTATTCAAAAGACGGGCAATTTCCTTCTTCGCCAGATTTTCAGCTTCTTTCTGGAAATCGCCATTAACGAATTTCCTCTTGATGCTCTCTGGCGTCAGCAAGTGGTTTACAACTATTTTGCCCATCTGCTCTGCGAGTTCGCTTCTGCGTTTGGGAATCAATCCAGGGGTAAAGGGGATTTGGCGTTTACCAAGATACAGCGGCTTGTAGGGCCTAAAAAGCATCATGATGGCAAGTGAATTGGTAAGTCCTCCTATCACAGCCCCTATGACGACCATCAATAATATCGTTAATCCAGTTTGCATAAGTTTGTATTCAACTGCCTTCCTTCACGTTTTAAGATGTATTGAAAATGGCCGCAATAATCACATCTCTGCCCATTTTACATATGATAGCCTATCAGCAGCCGCCTAAAACAACATTCATCATACCATAAACCAGCCCGCCATTCCCGAATCAGAAATCCAAAAACAGGCCTACTCCTTATAATAGGCTAATTCCCCGGTTTTTTACAAATCCGAAGCGGGCGGGATGCCTGCGGGAATGTTGGATGCCGGCGCTTTTAAAATTTTATAAATGGGGAATTTCCATGTCTTTGTCTTTTCTTACTATTACGTTTGTTCCTGGGAAAATGTTTCAGGATAAAGACGTGATTAAAGTCAGCCATTCCCTTTATCATTACTGGAGCCTTGATGCGGACCGGGATCTAACTTTAAAAATAGGCAAAAAGGAACGCCTGGTTGCAATAGAGCCTGCTTCCATTCCAAAAGATGAGATTCATATGGATTCAGGGCTGTTCAGTTATTTTCAGCTTGCGGAAGAAGACATCCGCCTGATTGTCCAGTATGCCGGAGGGGACAGACGGCTTGCCGCCGGCCCCATCATCGGCCTGATGACAGAGCCCAGTGAAGACCATGAAGAAGTCAGCTTCCGGTCTGTCCATTCCTTTTGCGGAGAACTGCAGGCTGGAATAGAGGAATTTGGCGGCATATTTTATGTGTTTCATATAAAAGACTTTCGAGAAAGCGGCCTTTCCGGCTATTGCTGGCGGGATGGCCGCTGGGTGAAGGAGCAGGTCCCCTTCCCCACAGTGATTTATAATCGAATCCATTCCCGGAAGCTTGAGTCCGGCAAGTATTTCGGGAATTTTAAATATAAATTGCAGGAGCTGGGCATCCCGATGTTCAATGACTGCTTTCTTTCAAAAGATCTGGTCTATGATATCCTCGCCGGGGAGGAGCATATGAAGCCATATCTCCCCGAGACCCGCCTGCTTGGCGCCCGGACACTGGAAAATATGCTCAGCCGCTATCATGAAGTTTTTATCAAGCCGGTGAACGGGAGCCAGGGCAGAAACATTGTCCGGCTCTCCCTGGCTGAGAATAAGCTATCTGCATCGTTCTCTTCTGCCGGCGCGAAAGATGCAGGAAAATCCTTTCCAGACTGTGCTGCTTTCTTCAAATGGTTTGAACCCCAGCTCAGGACGAGGGTGTATCTGGTCCAGGAACCGATCCAGCTGGCGAGCCTGAATGGGAGGCAGCTGGATTTTCGTGTTTTATGCCATAAAGGCCCGCAGAACAGCTGGCGTGCCACTTCTGCGGTTGCAAGGATTTCCGCTGAGCAGCAATTCGTCAGCAATATTGCCCGGGGCGGAGAAACAATGAAACCGGTCAAAGCCCTTACCCTTATAGCAGACAAGGCCACTGCCGTTCAGCAGGCAGCATTAATGAAGGAATTAGCTGTTGAAGCGGCAGGGATCATCAGTAATGCTTCAGAAGGGATTGTAGGGGAGCTTGGCATGGATCTTGGCATTGACCGGCAAGGAAAGCTTTGGATCATTGAAGCCAATTCCAAGCCCTCCAAGAATTTCGAGGAAGCCGACCAAAGAATCAGGCCTTCAGCCAAGGCACTTATAGAATATTTTATTTGGCTGTCCTTTCAGGCAGCCAAAAGCTGAGGAGGAAAAAAGATGCGCTCATTGGGATTCATGTCCCTTCGCTCAACAAGCGAAAAAGCTTATGCAACCGAAATTGCCAAAAGGGCCCGGAGCTGCGGGATCGAATGCTTCCGTTTTATCCCCTCAGCGATCGATCCGAGAACAGAGCTCATTTCTGGCGAAAAATACGACCCTGATAAAGAAGACTGGGAAACAGCATCTTTTCCCCTGCCGGATGTGCTGTATGACCGGTGCTTTTACGGAAATGATCCGCATTCCCGGCAATGCCGTTCAATCGTCCATTACTTAAAAAACCGCAGTGATATCCTGTTTCTTGGCCACGGGCTGCCCAATAAATTGGAACTGTACAAAATCCTTGCCCAGTCGACGCTGGCCCCATATATCCCCAAAAGCATACATGCCCAGTCCGCCGGCCAGGTCCTTCAGCCATCATCCCTGGTCAGCCCAATGATCTTAAAGCCTGCCAATGGTTCGCAGGGAGCGGGCATTTATTATCTTGAGATGCAGAAGGATGGCCTTCTCGTCAAAACCGATACACCAGAAAAGCAGATTTCCCGCCTATTCGCTGATCAGAAGAAGGCTGCCGTGTGGCTTGGACAGCTTCTGTCCGGAAACAGCTATCTGCTTCAGCCCTATCTGCCGCTCTCAAACGAGGACAATCAGCCGTTTGATATCAGGATCCTTCTGCAGAAAAATGAAGCTGGAAAGTGGCGTGAAATGGGCAGGGGTGTAAGGGTCGGGAGGGAAAATGGAATCATCTCCAATTTGAGTGCAGGATCAGCAGTCTCCTCTTTTGAGACATGGCTGGAAAACAGCAGCGTCAGTTCAAGCCGCTTTCTGCGCGCAGAATTGAGCGAGATATCCAAAGCGCTGCCTGAAATCCTTGAGCATGCTCTCCCTCCCCTTTTTGAAATTGGTTTGGATATTGGAATCGCCAGGGATGGGGCCATCTGGATCCTCGATGTCAATTCCAAGCCGGGCCGGAAGGTCATCCTCGAAACAGATCCAGATAAAAAAGAAGCCCTGTACAGAGCCCCGCTTTTATATGGAAAGCTTTTAACATCTGCCGGGCAGGCTGAGAGGAGGAAAAACAGTGAGAAAACAGTATCCCATTGAAATCAAGGAAGGAAGAGAGAATACAGTCTGGTGCCCGCGTGAGGTGATTGAACAACAGTCCCTTGAAAAAATTGCCTTCGGCGCCTGCACAGAGGAGGCAGCATTTCTCCCGACTCCCGGCGATAAATATATTGTAAGCATCAGCAGCGATCTCGCAGCCAAATTGAAGCTGCCCGATCTCGGCATCCCGCTGCATTTATTTTCAGAAGGAGAGACACTTTTCATTGGACCGCTGGTCGGCATATTCACATCAGGGTTCACCCCCTTTCCGCTCAGGCCGATCGGAGAAAGGACAATATTTTTTTCCAAGCTCCTTTCCGTCAATAAAGCCGTCGGCGCATTGCCGTTCTTATTTGGCGAGCAGCATATCGACTGGGATGCAGGCACAATCAAAGGCCATATCTATCATAAAGAAGGATGGGCAACTGTTGAGCTTCCTTTCCCAAATGTCGTGTATGACCGGCTGCCCAACAGGAAATCCGAAAGGCTGGCAGAACTGAAGCGAATCAAAGACCGGCTGCAAAAGGACTACCTGATCCCCTGGTATAACCCCGGCTTTTTCAATAAGCTTGACGTATTCGAGCGGCTTCAGCAGGAGGAAGCGGCAGTTCCCTATCTGCCGGAAACCCATGCCTTCTCTTCCTTTTCTGTGATTGAACGGATGCTGGGCGACTATGGCCATGTCTATATCAAACCGGCAAACGGAAGCCTTGGCCTCGGGATCCGCCAGGTGATCTATGACCGGGAGGAAGGCTTTTATTATTGCCGTTACCGGGACAATGAAGACGTAAACAGGCTGAGAAAATTCCATACCCTGGAATCGCTCATGCACCATGTTTTCCGGCGCAGCAATCTGAACAGCATGATTGTCCAGCAGGGCATCCATCTGCTTCGGCATGAGCAGCGCTCGATCGATTTCCGTGTCCATACAAATAAAGATGAAAGCGGAGAGTGGAAGGTAACAGCCATTGCCGCAAAAGTGGCGGGTCTTGGCAGTGTAACGACACATGTCAAAAACGGCGGGGAAATTAAAACCCTTTCTGAGGTCTGCACAAGCCGCATGATGGAGCAGGAGTTTACAGAAAAGCTGTCAAAGGCTGCTCTGGGACTCAGCAGGGTGCTTGAGACGCAGCTTGAAGGAATTATTGCCGAAATCGGCTTTGATCTCGGAATTGACCGAAAAGGGAATGTGTGGCTGTTTGAAGCCAACTCCAAGCCGGGCAGGAGTATCTTCAAGCATCCGGAGCTGAAGGAATTTGATTATTTAACAAGAAAAATGTCCCTTGATTTTGCCGTGTTTTTAACAGAACAGGCGATATCCCGCCCTGAGGAAATCTTTAAATGACAGCCCCGTTAAGCCAGGAACTTAAACGGTGGCTAAGCTCCCCTGAAGGAGGAGAAAGAACCGCCTTCCAGCTGAAGAGGCCGGAATCAGGCGGGCCCATTGCCGGGATCCTTGCCAGCAGAAAATCGGAAAGCACACTGGCAGGCAACAGCCGGCTATTCAAGGACATACAAAGAGAGATGCTGTCACGCGGCGGCATCTCAGTTGTATTTGCACCGGAAGATATATCAGGTGATGGAGCCGAAGGAATCGTCTACCTGCCTGGCCAGGATGCATGGTCCCTTGTGTCTGCCCCCCTTCCTGATATCATCTACAACCGCATCCCTTTCAGAAAAAGTGAACAGACCAAGAGCTTCCGCAAAGCTGCTGCCTTTTTCCAGGCTAAGAAGATCCCTTTCTTTAATCCATGTTTTCTAGAAAAATTCCAATGCTATTCAAAATTAAAACAAGAACCTGGATTAACAGGCTTTTTGCCGGATACCATCCTTATTGGCAGCGGCCGGGAGCTGGAGTCATTCCTTATGAAGCATAATGATATTTATATTAAGCCAAACAGCAGCTTTAAGGGAAAGGGGATTATAAGAGCCGGAATGGATCATGACGGAATGGTCCTGGCGAAGGACTTGAACGGACAGACCCGGCATTCTGACTTCGGACATTTTTGGGAAGATTGGAGATCTGTCTTTGAGGAACAGGCATTTATTGCACAAGAGGCCGTTTATGCTGCCACAGCGGACGGGCAGCGGAATGATTTCCGGATACTCGCACATGGCCAGGCAGGCAAGTATGAGGTGACAGGCATAGGCATCCGGCAGGCTGCAGTGGAAGATATAACGACTCATATCCCCAATGGTGGCAGGCTGATCCCTTATAATGATTACCGCACACCAGCACATGATGAATTCATTAAGAAGGCAGTCCAATTGGCTGGTAACTCCCTGTCCCGCGAAATGGGATGGTTCGGGGAATTCTCCATGGACGCAGGCTATGACGGCAATGGACGCTATGTTATTTATGAGATCAATTCCAAGCCGATGAAGTTTGATGAAGAGAATATTGAAGCTGAAAGGATCAGAAGGCTTGCTGACATACTATTTGATAAGGCGGTCTATTGAAACGGGCATCCTGGCAGGTGCCCTTTACTTTTTCGTTGGGGTATGGACAGAAAACGATTACAATGGAGAAAGAGGAGGAATGATATGCTAACACATTTTCAATATCAGCCGCTTTATGAAAACAACCAGATGCCCGGCTGGCGTATTTCCTTTTATTTTAAAAATAAAAAGTACAACGGCATTTACAACCCCGACGGCAGCATTGAATGGACGGGCGCCGCTCCCCCTTCAGACGAGGAGGACCGCCTTAAATCGGGCATCCATGAATTGATGCTCTTTCATGTGTATGACAGCCGCTGAGGAAGAATCCTGTGCATAATCAGCTCTCTTGATGGAAAAGTAATAATACTTAGCCATGGAGGTCTGTACCATGAAAAAAAATGATCCAGAATCAAAGAAATCTGCGCCTGATGCTCTTTTTGAAGGCAGGGAGGATACATACCAGGATGTTGAGCGCATGATAGGCGAAGGGCTCTCAGGGGGATCTGTACATGAAGGCAGAAGCTCCGCCAATATTGAAGAGGCACGTCCCCTGGTACGCGAGGAGCCGCCGGCAAGGACCACATCCAAATAAGGCAAAAAAACCGCAGACCTTTTGTCTGCGGTTTTTTTGATTATCTGCTTTTTACAATCATATTGACTGCTTCCTGGATGGCTTCTTCTGCATTTCTGCCCTCTTCATTGGCTTCTCTTATGCAGCTTTCTAGATTTTTGGCGACAATATACCCCATCGCCCGGTCAACGGCGGATCTTACGGCAGAAAGCTGGGTCACCACATCTTTGCAGTGCTTCTCTTCCTCCATCATCCGGATGACTCCGCGGACCTGACCCTCCAGGCGCTTCAGGCGATTCTTCATTTCCTGTGAATATTCCATCTATTTTTCACCCCTTAATTGCGGACAAACTGATTAATGCTATATTACCATATGCAGCGGCAGACTGATGGCTGCTGATGCCTTATTCCTGCTATAATTAAGAGAGCTGGATATCAGCAGAAATCTTTAACACAGCCACCAAAATAAAGGTTTGAGTAAAATATTATCTCTTTTGACGAATAAAAGAAAGTATGGAGAATGATCTATGTTTACTAAATTGCATGCTTTATACCGGAATTCCAGGCTTCAGCAGGAAGAACCAGACTTTTTCTTTTTTCATGATTTTTATTGGTTCACAGACAATGATGAAACTCAATGGTTCGGAGTGCCTGCAAAAGATATCTCCGAAGAAGAATTAAGGCTCCTCCGCACTCTTTTTCATTCTGCACGCCTTCCCGGCAGGCTGGATCAGCACTCAAAAGGATGGCATGACTGGCTGTTCCGCAGCGGCCCCCTGCCCGAGGCTGAACCGGCGCGCTGCAGAATCGCCCAAATCGAATTGAGCGGCAGCGAGTTTGAGCAGGAAGATGCCGAAACGGCGCTGCGGGCCTTTTTGTCAGAGGATATTATTCTCCTGTGGGAAAAGAAAACCCGCTGCTATCTTGTTATTCCGGAAGGCAACGATGTTGGCGAAGACGAATTCCGATCCATCATCCAGGCGTTCGAGACCGATTTTTACGTAAAAATGTATGTATACCTGGGCAAGTTTTTTCCCGCAGGCGATCAACTGCGGGGCGGCTTTGAAGAGGAGAAGGATTTCTTCGGCAGAGCCCTCAGGCTGATGCCCCATGAAAGAGTCCTAACCTTTGAAAAGGCATTCCCGTCCTGCCTGGTTGCTGAAATGAAGCCAAGCCTCCGCGGGAGCCTTGACACCCAGCTTCTTGGACCGGCTGCAGAGGATTCGGAACTGCTGGCCACAATCAAAGCTTTTCTTGAGAACGGATCCAACGCAACCCTGTCGGCAAAAAAACTGTACATCCACAGAAATACCCTGCAATACAGATTGGATAAATTCTCGGAAAAAACAGGAGTAAACCTGAAGGATTTCAATAATGCTGTAACCGTTTACCTTGCCTGTCTGCTCAAGGATCAGCAGCATTAAGACCGGACTGTACAATGTGACTAAAAAGCCTGCCCATCTTTTGTGCACACCTCCCAATGCTGATTTCTGAAATTTCCTTTATTATTAGAAGCAGAAGGAAAACAACCGGGGAGGAATTAGGATGGCAGAATTAAAACTGGATAATATATATAAAATTTATGATAACAAAGTGACAGCAGTGGATAACTTCAATCTTCATATCCAGGACAAGGAATTCATCGTTTTTGTCGGCCCTTCAGGCTGCGGTAAATCGACAACACTGCGAATGATTGCAGGACTTGAAGAAATTTCACAGGGGGATTTCTCAATTGACGGCAAACGCGTCAATGATGTGCCTCCAAAAGACCGCGATATCGCGATGGTTTTCCAGAACTATGCCCTTTACCCGCATATGACGGTTTATGATAATATGGCTTTTGGACTGAAGCTCCGCAAATTTCCAAAAGATGAAATTGCCCGCCGTGTAAACGAAGCTGCCAAGATCCTTGGACTTGAGCCTTATCTGGACCGTAAGCCAAAAGCTTTGTCCGGCGGTCAGCGCCAGCGTGTTGCACTTGGCCGCGCCATCGTCCGCGATGCCAAAGTCTTCCTGATGGATGAGCCGCTTTCCAACCTGGATGCCAAGCTCCGCGTACAGATGCGTGCGGAAATTGCCAAGCTTCACCAGCGCCTGCAGACAACAACGATTTATGTAACACATGACCAGACCGAAGCCATGACAATGGCTACACGCCTTGTGGTCATGAAAGACGGAGTCATCCAGCAGGTTGGAGCTCCAAAAGAAGTTTACGAAAAACCTGAAAATGTATTTGTCGGCGGATTTATCGGATCTCCTGCCATGAACTTCTTCAACGGCAAGCTCCAGGATGGAAAGCTGGTCCTCGGTGATACATCTGTAGCCGTTCCGGAAGGAAAAATGAAAGTTCTCCGCGACCAGGGATATGTCGGCAAAGACATCATTTTCGGAATCCGTCCTGAGGATATCCACGATGAGCCTGTATTCATCGATGCTTCCCAGGGATCCAAAATCTCTGCCAAAATCGATGTATCCGAGCTTACTGGTGCAGAAACCATGATTTACTCCAGCATCAATGGCCAGGACTTTGTCGCCCGTGTTGATTCACGGACAGACATCATGCCTGGACAGCAGGTGGACCTGGCGTTCGACATGAACAAAGCCCACTTCTTCGATGCTGAAACAGAAGACCGCATCCGCTCAAAGAATGAATAATAGAAAAAAACTCCGTCTAATCAGACGGAGTTTTCTTTTTCTTTCACAAATGCCACCTCATCGTCTCCGCAGTGCGGACATGAAAGCAGATGGGGGCATTCTTTATTTTTATAATCATCAGGATACCCATCCTCGAGTTTCAACTGGTCAGCTGGCATATAGGCGCTGTAATCATCATAAAAATCCATGATTTTCCCGCTGTCTTCCATTCCGTTACCGCATTTCGGGCAGCTTTTGCTGATATTTTCAAGCCCGTTGCATGCCGGGCATACTGACATGGCTGCTCCTCCTTCCTATTCCATCAGTCTAATATCATTAGTCTGCATCCTTTTCCGCTATGTATGTAGAATAGCCTTTTCAGAGTCATAAGAAACCATTCAAAAAAGGAAATAATTGCATCATTTCCTGCCGAATAAACAGGCAGGAATCAACCATAATAGAGAGTACAAACAGCAAACAGCCGGCAGGCACAGCTTCCCTTCCCACTGCGGACTATGCATGGTGCTCCGTTTGGTTCAAGTCCAAAATAGTCCAACCAAAAAATTATTCGAAGGAGAGTGCTCATCATGGCAAACAACAATTCTTCAAACCAGCTTTTAGTACCAGGCGTATCACAAGCTCTAGACCAAATGAAATACGAAATCGCTAACGAATTCGGAGTAAACCTTGGTGCAGAAACAACTGCCCGCGCTAACGGATCTGTTGGTGGAGAAATCACTAAGCGTCTTGTTCAAATGGCTGAACAGCAGCTTGGCGGATCTCAATTTTAATCTAAGCTAAAACAATTGAATAGATAATGGCTGAAAGGACACCAAACTTATGGTGTCCTTTCTCTTGTGCTGCTATTAAATCATTTTATCCGGGTCAACCCACTGATCATATTCTTCCTCTGTTACATGGCCGGTTTTCAGCGCCGCCTCTTTCAGCGTGGAATTTTCATTAAAGGCAAGCTTCGCAATCTCTGCGGCCTTTTCATAGCCGATATGAGGATTCAAGGCAGTGACAAGCATAAGTGATCTATCTACATGCTCTTTGATGACTTCCTCATTCGCTTCAAGGCCAACAAGGCATTTTTCATTGAAAGACTGCATGCTGTCTGCAAGAAGCCTGATGCTTTGCAGGAAGTTGTAAATAATGACCGGCTTGAAGACATTCAACTCGAAATTCCCCTGGCTTGCAGCAAACCCTATTGCTGCATCATTGCCGAATACCTGTGTCACGACCATGGTCAAGGCTTCACTTTGCGTCGGGTTCACTTTGCCTGGCATGATGGAGCTTCCCGGTTCATTAGCAGGAATGGAAAGCTCGCCGATCCCGCTGCGCGGCCCGCTGGAAAGCCAGCGTACATCATTGGCGATCTTCATCAGATCGGCAGCGAGCGCTTTGAGACTGCCATGCACATGGACGATCTCGTCATGGCTTGTCAGGGCGTGGAATTTATTATCCGCCGAACGGAAAGGATGGCCAGTCTGTTCGGATATCCACTCTGCCGTAATCGGCCCAAAGTCCGGATGGGCATTGATGCCTGTGCCAACCGCTGTTCCGCCGATCGCCAGATCATCCAGATATTTGATAGCATCTATCAGCATTTTTTCATTTTTCTCAAGCATGGCCCTCCAGCCGCTGATTTCCTGGCCCAGTGTCAATGGCGTGGCGTCCTGGAGATGTGTTCTGCCGATTTTGACGATCCCCTTGAAGGATTCTTCCTTGATTTTAATGGTCTTCTTCAGCTCGTTCAGTGAAGGAAGCAGCCTTTCTGTCAGCTCGATGACAGCTGCGATATGCATGGCCGTCGGAAATGTATCATTTGAGCTTTGGGACATATTTACATCATCATTCGGATGCACCTTTTCCTCTGAGCCTTTTTCCGAGAGCATCTCATTCGCTCTTCTTGCAACGACTTCATTCACATTCATATTGGACTGGGTGCCGCTCCCCGTCTGCCAGACAGCCAGTGGGAAGTGCCCATCCAGCTTCCCATCCAATATTTCCGTGCACGCAGCCGCAATTGCTTCCTTCTTATCATCTGAAAGTTTTCCAAGCTTATGATTCGCTTTGGCTGCCGCCTGCTTTAAATGGGCAAAGGCATAGATCATCTCAAGAGGCATTTTTTCGGTGCCGATTTTGAAATTGTCCTTGCTCCTCTGCGTCTGTGCGCCCCAATACTTATCACTCGGCACTCTTACCTCGCCAAGGGTATCTTTTTCAATCCTGAAATCTGACATACTTATCCCTCCTGTATTCATCCTTATAGCCTTTTCCCTTATTTCTTCATTTTAATGTTAAAATTTTGGCAGTTCCAGTAATTTGAATTCCGGAAAGCATAAAGCCGGCCTGTTTGTGGACCGGCTTTAACCGTATCTCAATTGTGGACGAGCGCACAGCCGATAAAATAGCCGATGACCATGATGCTTGCTATGCTGAGAGTAACCGCGAAAACCTCCATGATTTCCCCTCCATTCCTGCCGGATGGCCAGATATATCCCCTACTTAAAAATTATCATATTTCTGCCATGCTGCTTAAAAGCTGCCTGCACGATTTTGTGGCATAAAGGTGAATAATCGGTGAACGCGGGCTGGAATGGCTTCAGGGTACCTCTGCCCAGGCCTGGCCAACCAGAAAAGCACCCAATTAAGGGTGCTTTTCTGTCAGCCGGCCATGGATCCCTGCTGAAGCTGGTACATCTGATAATATTTCCCCTTCAGCTTCATAAGCTCCTCATGGTTGCCTTTTTCGGCGATTCGTCCCCGGTCGAGGACAAGAATTTGGTCAGCATTGCGGATGGTGGAAAGGCGGTGGGCAATAATAAAGGTCGTCCTGCCCTCTTTCAGCACCTCCATCGCATTCTGGATCACTGTCTCTGTTTCGGTATCGATGCTTGATGTTGCTTCGTCAAGAATCAGGATGGCCGGATCAAAAGCCAGCGCCCTTGCGAATGAAATGAGCTGCCTCTGCCCGCTTGAGAGAGTGCTTCCTTTTTCAATGACCGGTTCATCAAATCCTTTTTCGAGATTTTCCAGTACTTTGTCAGCACCTACATCCCTTAAGGCTTTTTCGACATTCTCCCTTGTGACAGCCGGGTCATTGAGGCTCACATTCTCTGCTATCGTCCCGGTGAACAGGAAAGGATCCTGGAGGACAATCCCCATATGCTTCCTGAGATTCTGCCGCGACATGCCGGTGATGTCCTTTCCATCAATAGTGATGCTCCCTTTCTGGCAATCGTAGAAACGGAACAGCAGATTCATGATGGAGCTTTTGCCTGAGCCGGTATGCCCGACAAGAGCAACGGTTTCACCGTGGGAAGCTTTGAAGGTAATGTCCTTGAGGACATATTCGTTTTCCTTATAGCCAAAATGGACCCCATTAAATTCTACATTTCCTTTATAGCGCGGAACCTTGCTGTCATCCACTTCGATTCCTTCCTCATCGAGGAGTTCAAATACCCGCTCACCTGCCACCAGTGCCTGCTCCAGATTGGCAAGCTGGTTGACAATTCCCTGCACAGGCTGGAACAGACGGTTGATATAGTCAACAAAGGCATAGAGCATTCCAAGTGAAATGACTGCAGATGCATTTAGGGACTCACCCCCGAAATACCAGATAAACGCAACGAAGACGATATTTCGGAGTACACCGACTAGATTATGGGAGGTTAATGAGTTTAAGTTGAGCAGTTTGTTCTGATAGGTAAAATGCTCTGTGTTCAGCTTTTCGAAATCTTTCCTTGTGTCTCCCTCGCGCCCGAAGGCCTGGATGATGTTCATCCCCTGTATTGACTCGTTAACCATTCCATTGATATCGCTCACTCTGGTCCTGATGACCTTATTATATTTGGATGCGTACTTTCTATAGACAATCATCCAAATGTACAGGATCGGCAGAAGAATCAGGCAGATTGCTGCCAGCTTGGCATTTAATATAAAGAGCGCGGTGTAGATGCCGGCAATATAGATGAAGCTTGTAAAGAAGGTTGAAAGCACGGTCACGTAAAGCTCGCGGATCGCTTCCGTATCATTCGTAATCCTGGCAACTACCTTTCCTGCCGGGAGATTGTCAAAATATTGGACAGGCAGTTTCTGAATCTGCCCGAAAACATCCTTCCGCATTTTCTGGATGATCCGGTTAGCAGACTTTTGCAGATAGTATCTTTGTCCATACTGGAAAATGGCCGCAATGACAATCAATCCGAAGTAAAAGGAGAGAAGCCTGATGATGCGCGGGATTTCAGGTTTATAAAAACCCATCAGCTCTTCCCCCTGGAGCCTCGAACCTTCATACACCTCTTTTTCTTCTCCTTTTGAGATGGTCAGCAGACCATCCTGAAAGCTTCGTTCTCCATCAAATTGTATGTCGCCCTCCACAAAGATAAAATCTTTTCCAGCCTGGAGGATGCGGGCCTGACCGATCATGGGAGAGCCTTCATCCATATACTGCTCTCTTGTATAATAATGGCCTTTATATGAAACAGAATCATCGTTTTCTCCTGTCTGATACCAGACGGATTCAATCCCGAGTATATGCTGGTCAATCAGCCTCTTGGCAATGAACGGACCCGCAAGGTCTGCGGCAACGGCGACAGTAAGCATGGCAAGCGCGGCCAGAATGATCTTTTTATAAATAAGCGCATATGAAAAAAGGCGTTTTCCTGTTTTCATGACAGCACCTCCTCTTCTGCAGCTGCCCGGGCCTGCTGTCTGATATACTGCTCTTTATACCAGCCTGACCCTTTCATCAGCTCTCGATGTGTCCCTTCCTCGGCTATCACGCCATTGTCCAGGACTATAATATGGTCCGCATGCTGGACCGCCGTCATGCGGTGTGTGGTAATGATGGTGGTTTTTCCTTCCCTTTCTGAGCGGATATTGCCGATAATCTTTTTCTCTGTTTTCGCGTCAACAGCCGAAAGTGAGTCATCCAGTATCAGTATTTCAGGATCCTTGATCAGCGCCCTGGCAATCGAGATCCTCTGCTTCTGTCCTCCTGATAGGGCAACCCCCTTTTCACCAACAAGGGTCTCCAGACCTTCAGGAAGCATTTCAAGATCCTTGCGGAAGGCTGACAGGTCAATGGCCTTCTGCAGATCACTTTCATCTGCCTTTTCGTTTCCGAACAGGATATTCTCCCTAACCGAACGGGAAAAAAGAACATGATCCTGAGGCACATAGCCAATCCAGCTCCTTGTATTTTGCAGTGACTGTTCCCTGATCGGGATTCCAGCAACAGCCAGGGTTCCTGTTCCGGCGGGATATTCCCTGAGCAGCTGCTTGATGAAGGTCGTCTTTCCGCTGCCCGTTTTGCCGACTATCCCTAAAGTCTGGCCCCTATCCAGCCTAACCTTGATGCTCTTCAGATTATCAGTGCTGCTCGACGGATACCTGAAAGTAACATCATCGAAAACAATATTCTCCGGTCTCTCGGCATCAGCAGGCTTGCCGGGATCCTTTACATCCTCCTCGTAGGAGAGCGTTTCCTGGACCCGGTCAAGGGAGGCATTGCCCCTTTGCATGATATTGATCAGCTCGCCGATTGCAAACATTGGCCAGATCAGCATTCCAAGATACACATTGAAAGCGACAAGATCTCCTAGTGTGATCGCCTGATTGAAGACCAGGTTGGCTCCATAGCCAAGCCCGATCAGATAACTGAGGCCGACGATGATTTTAATCGTTGGATCAAAAAGGGAATCAATCCTGGCGACCTTGATATTTTTTTCATAGACATCCTCTGTCATATCGTGGAACCGGTCTTCATCTGCACGCTCCTGCACATATGCGCGGATGACCCGGACACCGGATACTGATTCAAGGACTTTGTCATTCAGGTTCCCGAAAGCATCCTGGGCCTCCATGAAACGGACATGGATTCTTTTTCCGTATATTTTCATTAATAAAGCCATAAGCGGCAGCGGCAGGACTGCTGCGATTGTCAGCTTCCAGCTGACCAGGAAGCCCATAGTCAAGAGGATCGTCAGCATGAAGATGCTGCTGTCAACAAGCGTGAGAATCCCGAATCCGGCCGTTACAGATATAGCCTTTAAATCATTTGTCGCCCGCGCCATCAGGTCCCCGGTCCTGTTCTTCTCAAAAAATGACGGGGTCATCTTCAGCAGATGGTTCATAAATCTGCTCCTCAGCTTTCTCTCAACAAGAAAAGCCCCTCCGAAAAGCTGATACATCCACACATACGTGATCCCATAAGACACTACTGTAATCACCCCGAGCAGCAGCAAATACTGAAGGATCTTGCCGCTGTCGAGCGATCCCAGATGGATGTCATCGATTGCCTGCCCGACGAGCCTTGGCGGCATCACATCCAGAACCCCCACAATCGCAAGCAGGATAATGGCAACCGTATATCTTTTCCATTGTTCCTTAAAAAACCAGCTCAATTTCTTCAAAATCGAAAACATTTATTCCTCCCCTTTCTATTAACAGCCGCTCTGCTAGCCTCCCTCGAGATCTCCAGGCGAAATAGCAATCCTTTCTTGTTGATAAAACAGCATAACCAACTTCCTCCTTTTTAAAAGTTATAGAAAACAGGCTGATGCCTGGTATTCCCATCATATAAAGACAAAAACAAAAAAAGACATACCGCGTCATGGCGATATGTCCCGAAAAAAGACAAAAGCACAGGCTGCGCAAAAAGCTGCCTGTGCTGAATCAATATTAAAATGAATGATTACTGGGAAAAGTCAGGGAAAGGACAGGCCGGCATATATTCAGTTATTAAAATAGCATCATTTCGTACAATCATGATCATGCGCCCCCTTTTCAAATTTTTCCACTTTGTAAGATTATCATCTGTCTTATTAAAAGTCAATTGGCATTTTTGTTATTTTTCTGAACTTTATTATTCTGCCACAACAGCTGTTCCATAGGCAATGATTTCTGAAGCATTCTGCATAACAGCAGAAGACTCCAGGCGCATGCAGATCACAGCATTCGCCCCTTTTTTCCTGGCATCTTCCACCATCCTCCCGATTGCCAGCTGCCTTGCTTCATCCATCATTTCTGTATACTCTTTGATTTCTCCTCCGACAATGGTTTTGAACCCTGCCAGAATATCCTTTCCGATATGCTTGGACTGGACTGTGCTTCCCCTGACGAATCCTTTCAATTCTTTCACTTCCATACCTGGAACAAATTCAGTAGTGACGATAATCATGCTCATTTTCCTCCTTTTTTTCTTTATTCCTTTCCCAGCCCACCATGATAAGCAAAGCAATGATTAATATGGCATAGGAGGCATAAAATATGACAGCCGCCTTTAAATTGATGAAAATCATCGCGAGCCCAAGGAGCTGCCCGCCGAGAGCCGTAAATAAGAGAAGCTGCTTTAATTTCTCCATTCTTTATCTCCCTTGTTTTTCCTCCAGCTCTTCTCGACAAAAATAAAATAAACCAAGAGGGGCATCGGTGCCTGGATAAGGCCGATCAGACCCCACAGCCAATAATGATGCCCCCTTTTTCTCGCATGAAGAAAGAGAAAAACACTTTGGCTGATTAGTATAACGGCAACAAGCAGCAGGAGCGGCAGGGAAATTTCCTCATTCATGCTTCATTCACCCTTTGCCTGACAAAATAGTAGGTGCCTGCCCCTGTAATGAATATCCCGGCTGCTGCCTGGATGGCTATGAAGACAGCTGGAAGCTGGTGCAGGGTAGTAAGCAGGACCGTTAATATCACCGTTGCCATCACAAAGAACAGGCCAATATCCCTTATCCAGCTTTTCCGCAGCTGCTCCTGCTTTTCTGCAACCATCTCCTCGAACCATTCAAGCTCCGGAGTATGAATAGAAAATGACTGGTCAAGGATCTCAAGCCCTTTTTCGATTTCATCAGCTGCCAATCTATCCTGTTTATTTTCGTATTTACTTTCCAGCGGTATGATTTTCTGTTCCTTTTTCATGCAGGCCCAGCTCCTTTCTGACAGCTGCAAGTCCATTATGGATCCTTGATTTGGCTGTTCCGGGGGATATTTTCATCATGTTTCCTATTTCGTCGTAGGAATAGCCGTAATAATGCTTTAAAACGATTGCTACACGTATATCATCTTTCAATTTGCCAAGAGCGGCAAGAGCATCATTCCACTCTTCATTCCGGCTCTCCATCTGCCATTTCAGCTTCCTCCATGACTGCTCCTGCCCTTGCCAGTGTTTCTCCCTTTTCTTCCTGCGCAGATGGTCTATATATAAATTGGTCGCAATGGAAATGAGCCAGGAAGAGAACTTCGATTGGCCATTATACAAATGGATTTTTTCGAGGGATTTTGCCATGGTTTCCTGGGCAAGCTCCTCTGCCAGATCCTTATCCATGGCTGCCTTGACCAAATACTTGACCAGAAAAGGGTAATTTTGCTTAAAAAGCATGGCCAGTGCCCTTTTGTCACCTTTTTTGGCTGCCTTGACGAGCTCTTTGTCTTCCATTTTTGACATCTTTCCTTCCAATGCCCTTATATGATAGGTTACCTCTTATCCTGCTCTATTCCGCTGCTGTTCATTTTCTTTTCATTCATATGACGGCGGGGCCACGAAAATCGTTCATTTTTTTTCGAAAAAAATATTGGATAGTGCCGGCTGCACAAACTGAAGGCTGCATTTGCAAAAATGCAGCCTTCAGTTATTCATCTTTTAAATAATCTCAGGAGAATCTCTTTCTGACCGCCAGCAGGTAGATTCCGTTAAACAGCAGCAGTATTCCCGCAATTACGAAAGTAATCTCCGCACTGTTGTTCTCCGCCATCGCCCCAAACAATACTGTTGAAAGGGCAAACGCCATGGAGACCAGCGTATGCTGGGCACTGAACACCTTTGGCAGCTCTTCTGCCGCGACCTCTTTTTGTATATAGGTGTACAGAATGATGCCTTTGATCTGATGGATAAGCCCGCTGAGAAATACTAATAGTAATGCAGCCCAGGCCAGTGAATTGGCGCCAAACAGCAATGTCACTATGGCCACTCCGAAAGAGGCGGATATCAAGGTGAGTTTCATATTTTTTTCAAAAATAGAAGAGAACTTCTTGCATATGACCCCGCCCAATATTAAGCCCATGAAAAAAGAAGTGTTGATATAACCCCACCAGGCTTCCCCTGCCTTTAAAACTTCCGCAACAAATACATAAAGAGTGGCAGCTATCCAGACTACGTTAGCAATGGCTTCTATTAGAATCACCACATGAAAGCTGCGCAAAACAGGCTGCGTCCAAATAGAGATCCAGCCTTCCAGCAGAACGTTCACCGTACTTTGCTTTTCAGTATTGGACTGGAATGGAGTCTTATCATTGATTAACTGCATCATCAGGGAAGACACGGCATAGAAAGCCAGCGTAAGCCAGATGACATTCTGCCCTCCTGCCGCTGCAGTCAAAATGCCGCCAAGTGCCCAGCCGCCTAATTGGATAGATTCATTTAATAAAGCTAAAAAGCTGTTGGCTTTCATCAGTTCTTCTTTCTCCACCAGCCTTGGCAGCATGGCGTCTGAAGCCGGGAGTGCCCAGCCGTCGAAAAAAGCAATAACAAATATCAACACTAATACGAACAGTATCTCCGGAGAGCTTTGCAGCCAAAGCCAGCCAGAAAGAATAAAAAGCGCCAGCGTCTTGCTCACCTGGGAGCTGACAAGCATGGATTTAAGTTTGTATTTATTGAGCATTAATGGCGAAATTGCTCCGCTAACAGCCCGGCCTGCCATATTCAAAAACGGCAGCAGTGCCAGGTACACCGGAGACCCGGTAACAGAATATAAAATGGATATCAAACCCACTATATAAAACACATCTCCTAAATTGGCGAGTGACTGCCCAATCCAAAGAGACCGGAAAGATTTGCTTTTCATATAACCTGCCCCTCTTTATCTTAGAATTTAATGATAAAAAGGGAAATTTACAATGGACGATGCCTCCTTATGATCGTTTAAAACTTAGGTTATAAAAATTTTTTCGGCAAAAAACAGGTTCTGTCTCAGCAATCAATCTGAGGGAGAGGCTTGAAAAGCAATCAATCCTTCTGAAAATTCATTTTTAGAAAATCTTCCTGCAGGATGCCGTAAAGAACGCAATCCTTATACTGTCCTTTGGCATTACGTATCATATGCCTGACAATTCCTTCTTGCTTCATTCCCGCTTTCTTCATCACTTTCCCGGAAGCAGGATTATCCGTATTATGAGCGGCAGAAATTTTATGTAGATTCATTTCAGAGAACCCAAACTCCATGACCGCCTTTAATGCTTCTGTAGCATATCCTTTATTCCACCAGGCATAGCCCAGGGAATAGCTGACGCTGCTGTTTCCGGTGGTCAGATCCCAATCATACAAGTCAATTTCTCCGGCTAATTCCCCCGTGGCTTTCAATTCGATTCCCCACCAGCAAAAGTCTTTCCTTTCATATCTGGCTGCTATATCCGCCACTCTCGCATTGGTTTCAGAAACCGTCCTGTGTGCCGCACTCATCCTGTTTTCTGCTACGCGCTCATCTGAAAGCCATCGGTCGAAGATGGCTTGGCTGTCCGAACGTTTCAGCCTCCTGAGATTCAGTCTTTCGGTCTCCATTAGCGGTGTTCCCAAATAGGTGATCATTTCAGCCGAAAACCTTTAAGAGATCTTCAAATTTTTTAATCTCCTTATCATATTCACTCACTTCCCCGAAGCCGTATTGAGCATAAACGAAAGGGATTCCTGCGAATCTGGCGGCTTTTCTGTCGCCTTCTGTGTCACCTACATATACCGGGCTGGAAAGATGATTTCTTTCTATGATCAATTTGATATTCTCACCCTTTGAAAGGCCGGTCCGGCCGGGATTTTCGAAATCAAGAAAATAGTTTTCAAGCTTATGATATTTATAGAAAACCTCTATGTAGCCTTCCTGGCAGTTGCTGACAATGAAGAGCTTATATTTTTGCGAAAGTTCCTCCAGGACTTTTTCAGCATTTTCATAAAGTTCTCCACCATGGATTCCCAGGAAGTGTGCTTCAGCCTTCCTGCATTCCTCCACCAGCTGCTGCCGCTGTTCTTCTGTTAGATCAGGAAAAAGCCTGCGGCTTATTTCATCCATCTGCAGACCCATTGTTCCTTCAAAATCTTTCCGTGTCAATTTACCTTCCTTGCGGTCCTCTTCTTTAATGACACTGTTCCAGGCAACCAGAACTGTATCAATTGAATCCCAGATGGTCCCATCTAAATCAAAAATAATGCTGTCCATGTATCTCGTCCTCTCTTTCTTTATGAAAATTCCTGATGCTATCCTCCATCATTCAATCTCCCAATAGCTTCAACAGCTTCATCCACATGTGAAACATCAATAATTTCTATTTTTCTGCTGCTTTCTTTTTGTATAGCTGCAGCTTCTTCCGCATTTTCACTCGGAATGATCAGGTATAAGAATCCAGATCTTTCAGCAATCCGGATTTTTTCCTTTATCAATCCTACATAAGATACTTCTCCATGCTCATTAATCGCGCCCGTAACTGCAACAGGCAGCCTGTTTTCAAGGAGTCCTTCTTTAATGAGCCCTGAAAGCGCCAGGCTGAGTCCGGCACTATTACCGGCAATGTCTGGCTGCTGTATAAATCTCCTGAGCCAATCATCTTCTTTTCCCAGGTATTCTGCTGCGTTCTCTTCCATTTGCAGCAAAGGTTCTTTCTGCAGATGAAGCCATTTTAACAGCTGCCGGTTTTTGCTGTCATATCTAACTTTATGATCCACTTCAGCAACGGACAGTACGTCAACTCCCTGCGCTGCCAAAATCTTTTTGGCATCTTGTTCACTGTTCTGGTTTTTCAGCGTAAATTCAGCTACGCCTACCGAAAAAATACCCGATCCCTTTAAGGCCTCATTCGGTTCCTGGTAGGCATAAGCGACATGCGAAGGGGGAGAGCTCAGCGCTACCAGCAGCAGCGGCAGTTCATAGCAGAACAGGAGGAAGAGGAGAAAGGCTGAAACTGTGATTTGTATTCTGTTTTTACGTTTTTGGCGGAAAACAAACCATAAATTCAGCAGAATCACCAGCAGGAGAAACAGCATAAAGACAAAGGCATATTCATTGATGATTTCTAAAAGGTATAGAAGCAAAAATACTATATAGAAAAGGAATGTCATGATACCGGCAATGACACCAGTTTTATACATTATCCATCCAAGCCCCCATTGGTCTGGTTTTTATTATCTATCTTCATAGCCGGGAAACTTCTATATTAGCAGGCGGGTTTTTGTTAACTTATATCCAAACATCATTCTCCGCTGTCTGCTCTGTTCTTTCCTGCCCGGTATTTAATAACGCCCTTCGGCTCTACAAGCATGATTTTGCATTCGTTCCCGGCAAAAGGCTTATGTTCAGTATTTTTAGGGATGACAAACAGCTCCCCTTCTCCCAGCTCCACTTTTCCATCACGGAACTCAATGGTCAGCCTGCCTTCCAGAACGATAAAAACTTCGTCCGTGTCATTATGCTTATGCCATACAAAGTCCCCTTGGACTTTAACAAGCTTAAATTGATAATCATTCATTTCAGCAATAACTTTAGGGGACCAATGATCCGCAAATTTTGAAAACTTCTCTTGAAAATTGATTGGTGAATAATTCATTATACTCTCCCTTTTTTTAAATAGTGTTTTGCAGCGATCATATGCAAAAGAATCCCATTTCTTATGCTTCTAGATGAAGAGCTGATAATCCTTCAAAACTCCTTGTTAATTGGCGGCAGAATACTAAAAGAAGCGGACATTGTCCGCTTCTTAATTAAAGGCTCTTTTCCCGTTGACTGTTGCTACTTTGCTATCGTTATTTAAGAGCAATTTCCCGCCCAGCCATAAAAAGCGGAACCTTCCCGGATCTGAATGACGGAAGCCGTGACAGGCTGAAAAATAAGCGCAGGAATTCCCCCTAATTTCGAAAAAACACTAAAATCAGCTCAAATAGACGGAGAAATTCCGTCTATCAACTCAAAAAACAGGAAAATGGGCAACTTCGCTACTCTTAACCGGAAATTCTCCGCTTATTTGTACCCACCCCTGCTATTTTCAGGAGCCTAACCGCAGAATCTCCGCTTATTTTAAGGCTTGCTGGTCACCCGAATAAGGATTAAGCTCCTCTTTATCCAACACCATAAAATGGAAATTATTCTTGTTATAATTAAAAGCAGCAATCTTTACGAAAAGAGCCTAATTAATTATATAGCCGTTTCAGCTGCCGCCTTTTCCAATTCTTCTTCGGTCCGGCTGTATTTAGGCAGGACAGCTGTGTAAAACAGGCCGACCAGTATCAGGCATCCTCCTACAAGCCAATAAAGCATTTCTACTTTCAGGATCGCCGGGAAGCTGTAGGCGATGAAACCGAGGGTGACTGACTGTGAAAGCATCATCAGCGGGCTGATCCATCCCTGGACCCTTCCCATCATTTTTGGGTCGATGATGCTGGGCATCCATCCGCCGATTGCGATATTTACAAGAGGCAGGCCGAGGGATGTCAGGAAAATCAATACCATAAACAGGATAATAGATTCTGCAAAGGAAGCGGCAATCACAAAGGCCCCTGTGATGGTGATTCCGGCAATGATCATCTGATAAAGCTTTATTTTCTGGGAAAGCAAGGTGGCGATGAAGCTGCCGAGCAGAATGCCTGCTCCGAAAACCATCCCGATGACAACCGATAATTCCTCATATGTTTCTGGCGCAAGCCTGTATTTCAGCATAAAAACCGGCATAACGCTGAAGCCGCCGTTCACAACACCGAAAACGATGAAACCGGCTAGCAGGGCCGACAGCAGCTTATTGTTCAAAATATACTGCATCCCCACTTTGAAATCCCTGAATACAAGCTTTAGGTTGAGGTCCTTCAATGTGTGCTTTCCATTAGGAAGGCGGACCTCTTCTGCAATGCGGCATGATCTGATCAAAAGGGCACTGAGCCCGAATGTGACAGCATCTACCAGGATGGCGCCGTAAACGCCCACTGTCCAGTAGGCCAAAATGCCAAGGCCGTTCCCGAACAGCATGAAAAGACTCATGATCAGCTGGTTCAAGCCGGCTGCAGCCGTATAGTCATCTTCTTTCAATATCCCCTGGACCATCGCATGCTCGGCAGGGAAAAAGAACTTCTGCACAGCGCTCCTGAGGAACAGTACAAAGAAAATCAAAGGCATCCAGCCTATCAGGATTGTCCCGATCAATGCCACTGACAGTGCAGCAGTGATCCAGTCACAATAATAGGCAATCTTCTGACGGTCCATCCTGTCTGCAAAAACCCCGACAAGGAAAAATACCGCGAGCGTCGGGAGGCTGTACATGAGCTCTGTAATCGAGGCATATACCGGCTGGTCTGAAAAACGATCCAGCAAGTAGAACATGAAAGCAGTCAAGCCTATTGTGCTTCCCATTTGTGAGGTAAAGTTGGCAAAAAATAATCTGGCATAATTCTTATTCTGGAAGATTTCTTTGAATTTTTTCATTTAAGCTCCCTCGATTCCGGTTAATTGCTTTAATCATAATGCGTTTTCAGGAAAGGGATAAGCGCCTTCTGATGGTTTCTTGCTCCTCCTCGAGGCGGAGGAGCCCTAAGCCAAATAAAAACGCCGTTCCTTCAAGGAACGGCGCATGAGTGTTCTAGCACTATTATTTTTTCATCTGCTCATACTGGCGGGCAGCTTCTTTGGCAATAAGATTGTCTTCCTCCAGGCCGCTGACTTCATTGAGCACATATAATGGCCCGTGCTCTTTCAGCATCTCCTGGATTTTAACGGCTTCCTCATCTCCCTGGAAGTCGAAATGCAGTGCCGCAGCAATGGCCTTGGCAAGATTTTCGAACGGCAAACCTGCCTTCATTGCCTGTTCTGCAGGACGTACAAGCCTGTCATTCGGCCCGAGCTTCCTTATCGGTGAACGTCCTACCCTTGTTACACCGTCGTTCAGGAAACCGTTCTGGAAACGGCCGATAATTTTCTTGATATACTGTGCATGCTCTTCAGCATCAAGCCCATATTCCTTTACAAGATATGCGCCAGTTTCCTTCAGCGTCGCTTCAGCCTGTTTGTAGACAGCTTCATCCTTCAGGGCTTCATCAATGGTTTCCTTGCCTGCAAGGTACCCTAGATAGGCGATGACAGCATGCCCCGTATTGACGGTAAATAATTTTCTTTCAATAAAAGGAGCAAGATCAGGAACGATTTTCATTCCTTCTACAGCAGGTATATCTGTTGGTGCTTCGACAACCCACTCATAGTAAGGCTCAACCAGCACATCAAGGGACCCTTGGTTATTCTGGATCGGAACAATCCGGTCTACAGCTGAATTAAAGAAGAATATCCGGCCTTCCAGCTTTCCTGCCGTTTCCTCATCAAGGTTTTCAAGAATATAGCCTTTCAAGAGGTCGGTAGCTGAAATCTGGTTTTCACAGGCAATGATATACAGCTTGTCATCAGTTTTTTTAACTCTTTCAGCAATGCCCTTGGCAATGAGCGGGGCAATGCGCGGCAGGATATTCGGACCGATCGCTGTTGTAAGATACTCAGCCTCACCGATGGCTTCAATGACCTGGCTTTCCTGTGTCATATTATTAAGTCCTGAAACAGAGCTGATCTTCTCTGATGAACCGTTCTCGGCAGCCAGATTGACTTTATATTCGCCTTGTTCATTCAATAGATTGATGATTTCTTCTGCAATATCAACAAAAGTTACATGATACCCTGATTTAGAGAACAGCGCGCCAATAAAGCCGCGGCCGATATTCCCTGCACCAAAATGTACTGCTTTTTTCATAGTTATCATCCCTTTATCAATTGGTTTTGGATATAGTCGAGAAAAATTTCTTCCAGTCTCTTCTTTATAGCTTCCTCACTGCCTGAAGAAAATATCAGCATCGCTTCATCATTTTCAATCAGGCTGGTGCTGATCAGGCTGACGATTTCCTGCTGTCTTGGGCTTAAGCTTTCAGGCGCAAGCATAAGGAGCAGATTATCCGCCTCCATCATCCTGCCATCCATCCCTTTCAGCTGGACTGCGCGGCCGAGCCGTGACACTTGGAAAATCAGCTCTTTTACTGCTTCATGGCGGCAATGGAAAAGAGCCAGCCCTGTTTTCGGTATGCCCAGTCCGCCCAATTTCTCCCGTTCCCTTAAACGGGTGATGACCTTACTGCTTTCGGAAAGGCTTCCCTGTTCTTTTGCACTATGTACCATTTGGGAAACCACTTCCTCATGGTCAGCTGCTTCAGGAAAAAAGTAAAACCTGAAATTGCGGAGGATTTCTTTGATACTGTTTTGAACATCACCAAGGTCAGACAGCATTTGCCCTAGACCGATGCTCCGTTCTTTTTGCTTGGGATAACTGCTTTCGGGCGAAAAGGTGCGGCTGGCTGCCAGCTCACCTATGTGTTTTTGCAGAAAGCCCTTTGCTGCCAGTATATCCTCCTCTTCCAGAAGCGGATTGACGAGGATGTACTCCAAATCTGTGTAAGGCAATCTGACTGTTGAAAAAATGATATCGTAGCTGTTCAGATCTGTTTGCTGTATTTCCTTGATAGAGGAAATTTCGACGGACCGGATTTCCGGCAATTCTTTTTTGATCCTGCTGGCCAGCATTTTGGAGGTTCCAATCCCTGTCGGGCAGATGATGAGTGCATGGACTGAAAGCTGTTCTTCCCTGAGCAGCAGGACAGATCCGAAGTGGAGGGCAATGAATGCTGCCTCATCATCGGGAAAAGATATATCACGGAACTCCTGTTCAAGGCTGTTTTTAACGGCGAGAAAAAGGGCTGGATATTTCTTCTTGATGTCTTCTGTCAGTGGATTATGCATCCCCATATTCTGCCTGATCCTGAATATTGATGTTTCCATATGGGCGAGCAGGCCCTGAAATAGGGAGAAGTCTCCTGTTAAATCTGCATTCAGCTGGGCAGATACATGCTGGATGATATTTTTGACAGACTGCCCGATCATCACACTGTCATAGTGGACGGAATCAGGTGCCTGCAATTTGGATCCTTTCAGTACGATAGCAAGAAAACGGATATCCTGTTCAGCAAGGCTGACGGAAAATTCATCCGCGAGCTCATTGCCCAGGCTGGCAATCAGATTTGCCTCTTCCTTGATGTCCGGAGGTTCGATGAGGTCGTCCTCAATGCAAAAGCCGCCTTCTGTTCTTTGTAGCGAGATGCATAAATGGACCAGGATGCCGATATAGTCGCTGTCAGCCAATCTTGACTGCCCCTTATTGATTCTTCTGCCGGCAAGGCGGTCGGCTGCGTAAAGGAACTTTGACCGGAAATAGTAGAGCACCCTGGGCTTGTTCCAGTTTCCTGCATCAAGGAGGAACAGGCTTTCTATGAGCTCTTCATTAAAATAGATTAAATAATAGTCGGCCAGCGCCTTCCTTATATCAGATTCTTTGCCGGACAGCTCTACCCCTACCCCTCTTTTCCTTCTGACAGAGAGCCGGTAGCTTTCAAGCCAGCCAGCCAATTCATCGAGGTATGCAGTATAGGTCGTCACACTGATGCCGACTTCCTTTGCTGCCGGCTGAAGTTTAAAGGGTTCCCCCTTAAGGAGCTCCAACAGAATCAGCAGCTTCCTTTCCTGTGGAGTCTGGTCTGTCGGAATGGTTTCCGCCATTGTCTGAACAAGCCGGAAAACATCCTCATTCCGCCCGGAAATCACGAGGCCTTCATCAGGCGTCCGCCCAAGCTCAAGCCCGAATTGCCGAAGAACCTTTACAACAGATGCAAGGTCCCGGTGGACAGTCCTGGCACTCACGTTTAAGTAAGAAGCAAGGGTCAGGGCCGTATGCTTGCCGGCCGTCTTTATGATCAGTTCTATGATGCTTTTCTCCCTTGAGGTAATAAACATCTTTATCAGCCCTATCTGCAGACAGATTCTTTTCCGCCAAAAAACAAAAGCGCAAAAAGGCACAAGCTGTGCCTTTCTGCATGTCTTACCGGTCCTTACCCGTTAAGGATATCCATTAACTCTTGGGCTGTTTTCGCCTGGACCATTTTTTCGATGTTTTCCATCTCCGAGCAAGTGACGGCAATGGAAGACAATATTTCAAGATGGGTGCCATCTTTACCGGCAATACCGAAGATCAATCGTACTTTTTCACCGTTAAAGTCTACTCCCTCCGGAACCTGGATGACAGTGAACCCGGATTTGATGACTTCCTGCTTAGCCGCTTCTGTGCCGTGAGGGATGGCAACATCATTGCCCATATAAGTTGAAGTCATTTCATCCCGCTCAATCATGGCTTCAATATAATTTTCACGGACATATCCGCCATCGACAAGCGCTCTTCCGGCAAAACGGATGGCTTCATCTTTATGATTGAATTTCTGGTTCAGGAATACGTATTTTTCAAGCAGCAGATCATTGTTTTCCTGTACTTCCGCTGCAGGCGATTCCTTGCGTTCTTCTGCAGGCGATTCCCCCATCGCTTCAGCTTCCGCATCTTCAGCGATGTCAATCAGTTCTTCTTCTGCAGTTCCTTTCAGCTTGCTGATCAGATTATCGTATTCAGGGCTTGAAAGGAAATTATCCACTGACACATGATAGGCTTCAGGGATTTTATTTTTTGCCCTTGGCGTCAGTTCTTCCTGTGTAATGACTACCTGTGCGTCAGCAGGAATATTGCTGATTGCCGTATTGGTTACATTCACATCATTAAGGCCGGCAGCCTTCATTTTTTTGCGGAGAAGTGAAGCCCCCATGGCGCTTGAGCCCATTCCGGCATCACAGGCAAAGACAATTTTGCTCACATTTTCAGGAAGCTTGCCTTCTGTTGCTGTGAATGCAGAAGCAACTGAGCTTTTCTTCCCTTTCATTTCCTGCATCTTTTGTGCTGCGGCTTCAATATTTTCATCTGACTGCTTGCCTGTTTTTAAAATAAAGGCAGAAGCAATGAACGAAACAGCACCGGCTACAAGGACAGCAGCAAAGTTGGCAATATAGGCACTCGCATGGTGAGGCGTCACTGCCGTGATGGCGAGAATGCTTCCCGGTGATGCCGGTGCGAATAGACCGCCGCCAAGCAGGACAAGTGTGAACACACCGCTCATTCCGCCAAGGATGACCGCGATGAATAATAGCGGACGCATCAGGATGTAAGGGAAGTAAATTTCATGGATTCCCCCAAAGAAATGGATAAGTGCAGCTCCGGGTGCAGATTGCTTTGCGTTTCCTTTTCCGAAGAAGATGTACGCAAGAAGCACACCGATACCAGGTCCAGGGTTTGCTTCCAGCAGCAGCAGGATGGACTGGCCTGTCTGTTTGATCTGTTCCGTCCCAATCGGAGTCAGGACCCCGTGGTTGATTGCATTGTTAAGGAATAGAATTTTTGCAGGTTCAATCAGGATGCTTGTTAATGGCAGCAGGTTTGTTTCTACAAGCCATTCCACCCCGCTGACCAGCCAGCCTGTGAATACATCGACTGCAGGTCCGATACCCGCAAATGCCAATATCGCGAGTACACCGCCAATGATTCCAGCAGAGAAGTTATTGACAAGCATTTCAAAGCCTGCCTTGACCTTACCTTCAATGGCGCGGTCAAAAAGCTTGATTGCATAACCGGCGATCGGGCCGACAATCATGGCTCCGAGGAACATCGGAATATCAGAGCCGACGATGACACCCATAGTAGCTATGGCACCGACTACAGCTCCGCGCTGGTCATGGATCAATTTTCCGCCTGTATAACCAATCAGCAGCGGAAGAAGATAAGTAATCATTGGGTCAACCATTTTGGCAAGGCTTTCATTTGGCCAGAACCCGGATGGTATGAATAGTGCAGTTATCAGGCCCCAGGCGATAAACGCACCGATATTCGGCATGACCATAGAGCTCAGGAAGTTACCGAATTTTTGTACAGCTATTTTTATATTAGGCTGAGCCATTTGCACTCTTCCCTTCTATTTATAGTATTTACTTATCTATGGTAAATGACAGGGAGGCAGGGTTCAACGAAGAAGAAAACTAACTTTGTCGCACACCATTGTGACAAACCTATTGTTTCTCAAAAAAGGCCAGTTATTCTTATAGCTTGCAGCAGAAAAAGCAGACTGAATGAAAATCTTCAGTCTGCTCTTTACAGGTTTATTCAAAAGTTCCTTTGACAATAGCCTGTCCGCCTTCTACCATGGTCCTGCCAAGGGCTATGACGGTATCAATCTGATAATCGTCCGGATCCAGCATGACCAGGTCTGCATCCCTGCCTGCTTCAATCGCCCCTTTATGAGGCAGCTTCAAAATGTCTGCCGGATTTTTGGTTATGACCCTGATTGCCTGGTCAAGCGGGATATCTTCAAGAAGGATGCTGTCACGGACTTCACTATATAAAGAGGATATCTTTCCGACCTTCATGCCGATCAGTTCTCCTGCCTCGTTAAAATCCGGCAGGCTGCCCTGGGCGTCAGAGGTAAAAGTAATCTGTGATATTCCGACCCCTGCGGCAAGCATCCTTTTCAATCCCCTGCTGCATTTAACCTCCCCTTCCTCCTGGAACTTAGGAATGGAGCTGGTTGTAAAATCAACATAGCCCCCCCTTTTGGCATATCGGATGCCCTCTTCAAAGAGGTGGGGATTGCGGTTGATATGTGTCGGGTAAAATTGGCGGAGCGGAATATCAGTCTGTTCCACCACATCTTCAATCAGCTTCAAATGATCATAGCTGTCGCCAACATGGATGTTGACGATCCCGGCTTTGCCTGAAAGCATTCCCCCGATCCGGGCTGCAGATGCTATTTTGGCGAGCTCCTCTACGGTAGGCTGGGAAGAACGGTGATCGCTGATGGCAATTTCTCCTGCCCCGATTATTTTATCAATCAGGATGATATCATCTTCAATTTTCCCAGTGAGTGTCTTTACCGGCACCTGATAGGATCCTGTCTGGGCATAGCAGGTGATTCCTTCTTCATCCAGCGCCCTTGCTTTGGCAATCAGGCTGGGCATCGTCCTGGTGGTACCATCTGTTCCGATTACGCCCACAATGGTGGTAATGCCTGCCAGAGTAGCATCGGTCAGCTGCAGCTCAGGAGTCCTTGTCCGGTAGCCGCCCTCGCCGCCACCACCTATGATATGGACGTGTGCATCAATGAAGCCGGGTACTACCAGCTTTCCCTCTGCCTCTATTATCCTGATATCTGCAAAGCCTTCAGGCAGATCGATATGATCCTTTATATAGCCAATCTTATTCCCTGTAAGCAGTATATCTTTCTTTCCTATATGATCAGGTGCATATACATTCCCGTTTCTGATGAGAGTCAGCAACCTCTTGTCCCCCTCCATGATAAATGCCTCATTATTCAGAATGATTATGCATTTATCTTAAACCTGACTTCACCAGCCGGCAAATCTTATGCCTTATCCAGCAGCTTCTACTGGAAAAATAGAGAAGCCCTGTCATCATTTTGACATGTTTAGACTTCGGGAGCCGGGGTAAATCTCAAGTAACAATAAACAATAAAAAAACAAACAAAAACTATAAATATACTATAAAGGAGAACTGAACCATTATGAAAGAAATCATCTCTACAAACATTAACCTGGATAGACATTTTACAATGAAAGATATGCTTGAAATCTATCAGGCCGCTAAGCAATATAAAGGCAACACAATCATCTATTGCAATCAGAAGTCAGTTGATGCTTCCAATATGCCAAAGCTGGTTTCCTTCCTGCTGACCCAAAAGGCGAATACATCCATTAAAGTGATTGTCGAAGGGGTGCAGGCAAGGAAGCATCTCGCTAAAATCAAAGAAACTTGCGCAAACCGTGTATCTGCATTCAAAAAGGCTGACCAGCCATTAATGACGGAAACCGTTTAATTCCCAGAAAGGCAGTGAACCTATAATGATCCGGACGATTCTTATGATAATCGGCGCCATCGTTGTGATTGGCGCACTTGTAAGCTGGCTGTTCTAACGACAGCAAAAAAAAGAGCCGACCGGCTCTTTTTTATTTTAATCTTCATGCTTTTTCTCTTTCTCTTTCTCTTTCTCTTTCTCTTTCTCTTTCTCTTTTTCCTTATCCCTGCCCTTTAAGCGGTCTTCCCATTTCCCTTTTTCTTCACGCAGCTTTTCCTGCCACTTCTCGGCTTCCTTCCTTAAATTCTCCTCCCATTCTCTGGCCCTCTTCCATCTTTCTTCTTTCTCTTTTTGTTCAATATAATAAGAGATATGCGGAACATTGAAGGATTCAGCATCCTGCCCTTCAAGAGCAGCCGCCATCAGCTCCCGGAAGATCGGGGCCGCGCCTTCACTGCTTGTCGTTGTTAAATAGTGGTTTTCATCTGTATGGTCATAACCGACCCATACAGCACCGGCAAGCTGAGGTGTATAGCCGGTGAACCATTGGTCCTTTACGCCATCTATCCCCTCTATCGGCACCTGGGTCGAGCCTGTCTTCCCGGCCGTCTCCCTTCCAGGAATGCCTGCTGCCTTCCCGGTTCCCTGCTCCACTACCCCCAGAAGCATGGTTGTCATTTGTTCTGCTGCTTCTTTAGAAACTGCCTGCACAGACTTTTCTTCCCGTTCGGCTATTACATTTCCTTGGGCATCTTCGATCTTTATGATTGCATGGGCCTCTTCCCTTACACCGTCATTGGCAAATGCCGCATAAGCACCGGCCATCTCCAGCGGAGACACACCTGATGACAATCCCCCAAGAGCAATCCCAAGATCTCTGTCGCTCTCCTCCAGAGGGATTCCAAACCGCTTGGATGCTTCAATCCCCGCTTCAATGCCGATTTCATTAAGTATCCATACCGCCGGAAGATTAAGCGAATCTTTGACGGCCTCGTACATTGGCACCTGCCCGCGGTACTGTCCATTATAATTGCCTGGTTCATAGCCGCCGAAGCTCATTTTCTCATCTTTTACCTGGTCTGTTGCCTTCCATCCCTCTTCCAGAGCCGGCGCATAAGCAGCCAAAGGCTTCATAGCTGAGCCGGGCTGGCGCTTCAGCTGGGTGGCCCGGTTGAAGCCCCTGAAGACATGCTCGCCTCGTCCGCCGACCAAAGCACGGACACCGCCTGATTCAGGATCCACCAGCACAGCTCCGCTCTGGACGATCTGATCTTCTTTTCCTTGCGGGAAAAGATCATCTCTTTGGTAGATTTCTTCTGCGGCTGCCTGCATTTCCGGGTCAAGTTCAGTATAGATCCTGTATCCCTCTGTCAATAATTCATCCTGTGTCAGTCCATATAATTCGATTGCTTCATCCAGAACATGATCAACATAATAAGGGAACTTTCCTTTCAGTGGATCGCCGCCCCTGTCATTGAGAGCAAGCGGCTCTGCTTTGGCTTGTTCAAATTCACTGGCAGAAATATAGTTCTGCTCCTTCATTTGAAGCAGGACCGTATCCCGCCGTTCTACCGCCTCTTCAGGATGGCCGATTGGATTCAGGGCAGAGGGGGCCTTGATGATTCCCGCCAGAATGGCCGACTCGCTTATGGTCAGATCTTCGGCATCTTTGCCAAAGTATTTAAGGGCAGCATTTTTGACCCCCCATGCCCCTTCCCCGAAATAAATCTGATTCAAATACATCTGAAGGATTTCTTCCTTTGAATATTTCTTATCTATTTCCCTTGCCAGGAAAAACTCTTCCATCTTCCGCTTGTATGTTTTTTCATGGGTGAGCAGCGCATTCTTCGTCAGCTGCTGTGTAATGGTGCTCCCGCCTTCGACCACACCGCCAGCTTTGATATTAGTGAACAGCGCTCTCATAATGCCTTTGTAGTCAATGCCGCTATGTTCATAAAATCTTTTATCTTCTATTGCGACCACGGCATTTTTCAGGCTGTCAGGGATCTGGTCGGCACGGAGGCCTTCATTTTTGCTTGCTGAAATTTTGCTTGCCTGTTCCCCGCTGTAATCGTAAATGACCGTGGGCTGTGACATCCCGTCCTCCAGATTGCTGATATCCGCGTCCTTGCCTTGAAAGTAAAAGAAACTAAGGAAGCCGAGGATCGATGTAGAAGAAAATAAAAGGACGATTTGTAAAATCCGTTTTAGTCTATAGATTCGATTTTGTTTATTTCTGCCTTCTCTTGTATTGCTCATTTAATCACAACCTTTATTGAAACTTCTTGGTGACTTCTTATCATACTGTAAACAATTTTCTTAAAGACTTTTACTCAAAAATGATGGGATATAAACCATAATTATCCTTATTAGCAGTTTGGGCACTTTTATATAATCCGAAAGTGTTCCCCCTTTTATAGGGGTACAAAATTTTGATGCCGCTCAAACAGGCAGGATTCTTTTATCGGAAATATGGGTAAATAGAAAATAATCACAACTCTCCTATTAAGAAAGGATGATGACAATGAACCAATTCAATCGGATTGTAGTCGGCTATGATGATACCGAAGGCAGCAATAAGGCACTGCAGCTTGCCGTTCAGATGGCAAAAGGAAACCCGGAGGCACATGTACTGGTTGCAAATGTCTATGACGAAAAGGTAGAAAACGTAATGACTGATAATGAAAAGAGAGTGGAGCCGATAAGAACAAACGGATATATGCTGGAAGGGATCCAGATTCCGCCTATGTCGATCAGGCATGATGATCCCAACCCGCCAACACACGCCATTATCTCAAACAGCGTGGATGACGCATTCTATAAAGCCAAACAGGAGCTTGAACCCCATAATATCCAGGCAAAATATGATTCTCTTGACGGCAGCCCTGCAGAAAGCATCTGTGATTACGCTTCGGCAGAAGGAGCCGATCTGATCATTGTCGGAAACTCCGGCAAAGGCGGGCTGAAGCGGATGTTCCTGGGAAGCGTCAGCAGCAACATCGCCAAACAGGCTCCGTGCCCTGTGCTGATTGCGAAATAATCATTTCCGGCTCATACAAAAAACGCTAAGATACCCAGTATCTTAGCGTTTCTTTCTCTCTCCATTCACAGGCACAGTCAGGGTTACTTGTCCGCATCTGCCCCTCTTGCAATCTCGAAAAAACGCTCTTTTGATTCTTCTTCATCAAAACTGCTGTAGACTCTGTACAGGTCTTCATCTATAATCCGGAAATGCTGGCTGATGATATTCTGCTGAAGCATAAATCTGCCTCTTTTTTCGACCTCTCTCCACCATATTTTGCCTCCAAGGGTTTTTTCTTTACGATAATCAATACCTTCCCTTGCAATGGTTTCAAGCACTTCAAGCGGTTCGTTTCCAAATAGAAATTGCACGGTTTCGGTTTCACGGAACAGGGCACAGACAGCCACTACTGTGGACCAGCCCGCATAAGCTCTGCCCTTTTCAATCTGAACAAGTGTTTTTTTGGAGATCCCGATAATTTCCGCCATCTTATCCTGGGTATAGCCTGCCTCTGTACGAATAAGGCGGAGCTTTTCTGAAACCTTCATGATAATCTCTTCTCGTGTCAATATTCGCGCCACCCTTTTCAAGTGTAATATTACACCAATTCTAACACATTATAAAAGCAGGTATAACTTTTATATTTATGAATTTGATAAATGCCTGTACTTTTTTATGCCCTTCACCATTCAGATTAAACTGAGGCTTTTTTAATAGGACACACCAGCCATCCAGTATTTTACATAAACTATCATAATTTTACACTTTGTCATCCAATCCCCGATCTTTCGATAAATTTCTGTAAATTCCCAAGAAAATTCCGGAGGATTTATCCCATTATAGGCGAATGTTATTACAGCAAGGTTAATAGTCAAAAAGATAGGCGGAGGGTAAAATGTTATCACTATCAAATCAAAAGCTGCTTGACTTTCTTGAAAGAGAGAAGCATATTCTTCTGGAGCAATGGAATAAAGAGATTGTCTTAACAGAGACAGATCCTTTCAAAGATTATATAAGAGAAAACGGTGAAGCCATGTTCAGCCTGATCTTGACCAGTTTGTCCAAGTCAGAACAGGATCTGGATGTCTATCTTCAGCAGCTCGCCATCAAAATTGCCTCTCAGCGTGTAAAGGCCAATATCAACATCGGCGAATTTGTCTACAATGTAAATATGGGCCGTTCCATCATCTATAAAAATCTCAACCGGGTTGACGTCCACTGGGATGATCTGCAGAAATGGATTGACAGGATCAATGTATGTTTTGACAAATTTCTTTATTATGCTGTCAGCCATTATACAGATGCCAAGAATAAGATCATTGATGAAAAAACGGAATTCATCAATTCAACCCATAAAGACCGCCTTACTCTTCTGGGACAAATGACATCCAGCTTTATACATGAATTCAGGAATCCGCTGACTTCCATCCAGGGTTTTGTTCAATTGCTTAAAGCTGAAAACCCTCCCATGAATTATTTAGATATCATTTCAAATGAGCTTGAACAGCTCAATTTCCGTATCTCACAATTCCTGCTATTATCCAAGAAGGAGCTTATCGGAAAGGAAAAAACCACCTTCAACCTGAACAGTTTGGTTGAAGAGGTACTGATTTTCCTGTATCCAAGCATATTGGATGCCAAAGTCCGTATTATAAAGGAAGTCGATGAGAGCACCCATCTTTGCGGCTATGAAGATGAAATCCGCCAGGTGCTTATCAATATCATCTTTAATGCCATCGATGTCTTGAACCCCTATAGGGAAGATCCGCTCATTGAAATTATCTCATTCATGACTTCAGACTCTTATGTACGGCTCGAAATCAGAAATAATGGCCCTCAAATACCTGAGCATCTGCTAAGTTCCATTTTTGAACCTTTTGTTACGACCAAAAAACTGGGAACCGGGCTGGGACTTTTTGTCTGCCGGGAAATCATTGAAAAGCATAAAGGCTTCCTTTCCTGTGAATCAGACTATGATAAAACCATTTTCAGCATGACTCTGCCTCTGCATACCGGCGAAAGAGCAGCAGATTCCGGCTGCGAATAAATGAAAGAAAATTTACGCAGCTCCGCTTTCCTGTGTATGATTGGATTGTCAGGCAATGCTTCCGGATAATTCAAACTTTAGAAAAAGAGGGGGCGAAGATTTGTTTACACTAGAAGTTGATAATGACATCCGGCTTCAGCTGTTTCAGCTGCATCATGCCGACGAGCTTTATGGTTTGGTGGACGGCAGCAGGAACCATCTAAGGGAATGGCTTCCCTGGGTAGACAGCATGACCTCTCCCGCGCAATATCACAGCATCATCCCTTTGTGGCTGAAGCAATTTGCCGAAAACAATGGCTTCAACACTGGTATAAGGTATAAGGGGATACTGGCAGGAGCCGCCGGCATCCACCAAATTGACTGGGCAAGCAGGCAAATGAGCATAGGCTATTATCTGGCCGAAGGATTTCAGGGAAAAGGAATCATGACAAGGACAGTCCAGGCAATGATCAATTATGCTTTTAATGACCTGCGTTTGAACCGGATTGAGATCAGATGCGGGATCAGGAACCATAAGAGCAGGGCTGTCCCTGAGCGGCTGGGGTTCACACAGGAGGGAATCATCAGGCAGGGAGAGTTCCTTAATGGGCATTACCACGATCTGGTGGTTTACGGGCTTCTAGCGGAAGAATGGAAATATTAATCGGCAAAACAAAAAGCCAGCAATGCTGGCTTTTTCCGTTATCAAATAATCCTCCGGCCTATCTGGGACAGCGCAAAATAGATGCCGTGCTGAAGGGTCTGGAAACAATCATATTTCGAAAGCTTGATGCCGGACTGAGTGATGGCCACTCCCAGTTCAGCTGATATGCCGACAAGGATGGTATCTGTGCCGATGAGTGATGCGGCAGATCCAAGCTTATGAATGAAATCACCTGTAAAATTGCTGATATCATTATCAAGTCCGGTCAGATCGAGGACAAGATATTTAGCCTGGTATTTAGGCAAGTTGTTCAAGGTCTTTGTCAGCAGATCTTCTGAACGGCTCTCATCATATTTTCCGATCAGCGGTACAACCACAATGCCTTCCAAAACCGGAATGATTGGGGAAGACAGCTGCCTGACCAGGTCATGCAGCTCCATCGTCTGTTCTGCGACAAGTTCCTCAAGACCCCGTATTTGCTCGGACTCTTTCCTTCTGGAAAGCTCATGGATGTTGTGGGACACCGTTACATCAGAAGGAAAATACTTGACTTCGGTATAGTCATGGCCTTCTATCTGGCTGGCTGCTACTTCATACCAGATATTCTCCCCAAACAGCCCGGTAAAAATCCCGGCATAATGGGCAGGCAGGAAGGTTCCGCCCGTTTTTTTATTTTGGGCAAGATTGATTTTATGTTCCCACGTATCCTGCAATTGCACCGTAACTGTTTTTGCCTCTTCATCAAGCTCTGTTACAACGGTTTTTCCCCAGCCAGCAGACGCGTAGGTGTTGGGAATCAGCTTTGTTGCATCTTCAACAGATACAGTTTTAAGTTTTTCGAAATACTCTCCGACCACCTGTCCCATCCGGTAGCCTGTTGTCTCCAGCACCACGCTGGCTGCTTCTTCACCGGAAATTTCCTCAATGGTGTCAAAGAAAGTCTTCATCGCTGAATTGATCCAAAATAATACGGCGTCTTCCCCTTCAAAGATGAACTGGCCATTATTGAAATCCCACTGGAAATCGAGGCCATGTACATTAATAGAAGGTTTGCTGTCCGGCAGTTCATTTAACTTCATTGCTCTACCCCTTATCTTTAATACATATCAAGAATAGTCAGAGATTATTTCTTACTATCCTGGTTTCTGCCATTTCCTATACTATAAATTTATACTTTAAATGGGACGATGTCTAATTTTCTGCAGGGAATAGCAGTTTAACCTTTGCTGCAGGCGGGAAATAAAAGAGAAATCCATAGAAAAGGTGCATGAAAATAATGAATGATAAAAATCTCCGGATGATACAGGAAGAATTACCCGGCTTTGCCGATGTGCTTAAGCATGCCTTTGATAAAGGCCAAAGCGAGGCTGAGCTGACAGTGAACGACCTGCTGGCAGACTTGAGGATCCAGCTGCAGCCGGTCATTCAGCGCCAGCAAAAATAGATCATGGAGGACAGGCTGCCGGAAACATCCGCAGCCTGTTTTTTCATTGGAAATTTCAAGCTCTTCCACATGGTTTATCCCTCTGCAAAAGGCTTTGCCATAAAGCCGGGATTTTATTAGGAATATACTCACTTTGATACAAGACAAGCGGCTTCCCAGGATGTCCTTCTTTTTAAGAACTGCCGCTGAATGGGCCCGAATCAGCACAGAAGACCAACGAGCCTTTGGAACAAAAAAACCGGAGAATTTACGGTGTAATTTTTTGTATTTTCCGATAAATTGATTCATAATTGTTCATAAGCTGTATATATTCTCATAAAATAAGAGTAATCACTCCATTTCAACCGCAACGTTTGACTGTACGGTTTAAGTTACCGTATAATTATGGTTAATTTTATGAAAATATACATCTTGTTTTTTGAACAGCCAAACCATCATAATGAAGAATTTAAATCTGATACCGAGGTGATAAGATGGGGCATTCTATCGCATTGGTGAACTAGCAGCGATTGCAAATGTATCAAAAAGAACGATTGACTATTATACTGCATTGGGCCTGATAAAGGCTGAAAGATCGAAATCGAATTACAGGCTTTATTCTGAAGATGTGCTCCTTGACCTTACATTCATTGAAGAATGCAAAAAACTGCACATCCCGCTTGAAGAGATTAAGAGAAAGCTGGAATTGAAGAAAGATGGGAAAGCGGCATCAGGGACCGTCGAGAAGCAGATTCTTGATGTTACACAGCAGATAAGGCACCTTCATACAGAGATTTCCTCCCTCCTTCCGCTCATTCAAAAGCTGGACGGGGAAGAAAAAAACAACATCTCCAAAAAGCTGAGTACGGAAGGGTTGGCTTTGATCCAGTCTCTTAAAACCTTAACAAGCTAAAATATTTTTGTATTATCAGGAGGTGACTCCTTACTCGTTCACGCGGGATAAGGAAACTTATTGGACATATTAAACTTGGTTATTATAGCCATTTTAATTGCTTTTACGGCATTTTTTGTCGCTTCGGAATTTGCGATCATCAGGGTGAGAAGCTCAAGGATTGACCAGCTTATAGAAGAAGGCAGCAGTTCTGCACTTGCTGCAAAGAAAGTGATTACAAACCTGGATGGCTATCTGTCCGCCTGCCAGCTTGGCATTACCGTGACCGCGCTGGGAATTGGGTGGCTCGGGGAACCAACAGTCGAGCATATTTTAAGGCCGGTGCTGACGAACCTCAGCATCCCGGAATCTGTATCACATATACTTTCTTTTTCTATTGCTTTTGGCTTCATCACGTTCCTCCACGTAGTGATCGGGGAACTTGCGCCAAAGACTCTCGCTATTCAAAAAGCTGAATGGATTACGCTTGCATTTTCCCGTCCGCTGATCGGTTTCTACAGAATCATGTACCCTTTCATCTGGGCGCTGAATGGCTCTGCACGCTTAATCACTGGCTTCTTTGGATTAAAGCCGGCTTCCGAGCATGACCTGGCACATTCTGAAGAGGAGCTGCGCATCATTTTATCCGAAAGCTATAAAAGTGGTGAAATCAACCAGTCTGAGTTTAAGTATGTAAACAAGATATTCGAGTTTGATAACAGGATTGCCAAGGAAATCATGGTCCCGCGGACGGAAATCGTTTCGCTTGCCAAGGATGATACGCTCGAAACCTTCCTGCAGCTCGTCCATGACGAAAAGTTCACAAGGTATCCGATTATCGATGGAGATAAAGACCATATTATCGGGATGGTCAACATAAAGGAAATCATCACTGACTTCATCAAAGACCGGGAAATAACCTCCAAGACGCTTGAAGCATATACACGGCCGATTATCCGGGTCATCGATACGATTCCGATTCATGACCTTCTGGTGAAAATGCAGAAAGACCGGATCCATATGGCCATACTGATGGATGAATACGGCGGGACTTCAGGCCTCGTGACCGTCGAAGATATAATAGAAGAAATCGTCGGCGACATCCGCGATGAATTTGACAATGATGAGGTCCCCATGGTCCGGAAAATGGATGAAGGGCATTTCATCTTTGATTCCAAAGTTCTTGTGAGTGAAGTGAACGATCTCCTTGGACTAGAAATTAATGATGAAGATGTGGACACAATGGGCGGATGGATCCTGACAGAGAACTATGAAGCGAAGCAGGGCGATACGATCCATTTTGACTCCTATGACTTCACCATCCTTGAAATGGAAGAACATCATATCAAGTATATCGAAGTAAAGAAACTCCAGGAACAGGCTGAGCCGGTCGAACAGCAGACTGAGCAGATTATGCTGGCTAAGTCGGAGGTCCTTTCCTAGAAAAAAAACCTTTCCCAATGCGGGAAAGGTTTTTTGTTTGGTTTATTGGGAAATTGTGAAAAAGGCTGGTCACGTGAGCACAGCTGGCTTTTCTTTTGCCTGGGTATGTATCCCACCGGTCTCTCGATCATGACCCAGGCTTTTTTTCGGCTGTTCATGTATCCCAGCTGTGCTCTCGCATACATGACTGGGCTTTTTTTCAACTTGTCATGTACCCCAGACGGACTCTCGCATACATGACTGGGCTTTTTTTCGACCACTCATGTATCCCAGACGGGCTACCGCATACATAACTGGGCTTTTTTCCGGCTAATCATGTATCCCAGCTGGACTCTCGCATACACGACTGGGCTTTTTTTCGACCACTCATGTATCCCAGACGGGCTCCCGCATACATAACTGGGCTTTTTTCCGGCTGATCATGTATCCCAGCTGGTCTCTCGCATACATGACTGGGCTTTTTTCCGGCTGGTCATGTATCCCAGCTGGACTCTCGCATACATGACTGGGCTTTTTTTCAACTTGTCATGTACCCCAGACGGGCTCCCGCATACATAACTGGGCTTTTTTCCGGCTGGTCATGTATCCCAGCTGGACTTTCGCATACATGACTGGGCTTTTTTTCGACCACTCATGTATCCCAGACGGGCTCTCGCACATGACTGGGCTTTTTTCAACTTGTCATGTATCCCAGCTGGTCTCTCGGATGCATGACTTAGCTTCCCTTCGACTGTTCCTGTTCCCCAGCCGGACTCCCGGATGCAAGCCGCAGCAAAATATGCCCACTATCACCCTTCGCGGAGTCAACGTCACACCACTTCATTTCGGAAAACTGATCCTAAAGAGTGTCCCTTGATTTCTTTCGCTTTCTACCTCAATCTCCCCATTATGAAGCTGGACGAGCTGTTTGACGATGGAAAGGCCGATCCCGAATTCTCCGAAGGTGCTGCTTGTCCTTGACAGATCGGCTTTATAGAAGCGGTGCCAGATCGATTCAATTTCCCCTGGATCGATGCCGATCCCAGTGTCTTCTATCTCAATGACAGTTTCTTCATTCCCTTTCCGCCCTCTCAGCCATACAGTTCCCCCATCGGTGAATTGGATGCTGTTCTTGACAATGTTGATGATGATTTGGATGATGCGATCATAATCTGCTTTTACATATAGCTCCTCATCTGCATCAAGCACGATTTCAATCCCTTTTTCTTCAGCCTGGATATCAAGCTGCTCCTTGACTACTTCAAACAGATCCAGTACCTGGATATTGCCGATGTCCAGCTTGATCTGGTTGGAGCGGATCTTCTCATAATCAAGATTCTCATTCACAAGCCTGATCAGCCTTCTCGCTTCACGGTCAATCAAATCCATGCCCTTTTGCTTTTCCTGCTCAGGTATGAGATTGTTCTTCAGGCCTTCTGCCATGCCGCTGATGGTCGTGAGAGGCGTCCGCATTTCATGTGATACATCTGCAATGAACGTTCTCCGCCTGTTTTCAAGCCGTTCGATTTCTTCATTGGATGATCTGAGCTTTGCGGCCATATGGTTGAAATCTTCTGCAAGCTCCCCTATTTCATCAAACTGGGTGTTTTTGATATTAACATTATAGTCCCCCTTGGAAATCATCGAGGTCGCGTTCCTCAATTCTTTAATGCGTTTGAGGAGATTTTTGGACAGCACCCAGCTGAGGAGGATTGTCGCGGTCAGACTGATGACAATGGTATACAGCAGGAATTTATTCAGCTGGCTGGCCATCTGGAGTGCACCGCTAATCGGCGACATGAGGAGAATCCCCCCTGTCATTCTGCCGTCATGCATATATGGTATAGCTACAAGGGTCACTTCCTGCTCAAACCGTTTGATGTCATGCTTGATTGAGATTGAATGACCGCCGGCAAGCCTTTGCCGCTCCTCTTCTGTGAATAATAAACTGAGCCCCCTCGTCTGGGGATAGATGACACCGTAATTTGCTTCAAATAGATAATAATTGATATTGCGCGCCCTCAGCAGCTGACTGTACTCTTCCAGAAACCGCTCATTGCCCACCGGCCTGACAGAAAGCTCCTTCAGCACCTGTTCGCCATATGCATTCAGCTCCTCCGTCTTGTTTTGAAAAACATAATTTTGGACGAACTGGGTAAAAAGCAGGCTCAATAACAGGAAAGCCATGATCAGTATGCTGATATGGCTGATCAGAAGCTGATAGAAATATTTAATTTTCACCTGCGGCCTCCGATTCATCAAATTTATAGCCTATTCCCCATACCGTATGGATGAACGGCTGGGATGTGGTGCCGATTTTTTTGCGCAGGCGCTTGATATGCACATCGACTGTCCTTTCATCCCCATAAAATTGATATCCCCATACCCGGTCGAGGAGCTGCTCCCTGGAAAAAACCTGCCGCGGGTTTTTGACAAAATAATAAAGCAGGTCAAATTCCTTTGGCGTAAGATTATTCAAAGGCTGGCCTTTGTAGAGCACTTCTCTCGTATCCTTGCTGATTTTGAAAAACTGGCTTGAGATATAGTTTGCTTCTTCCTGCTTGGAGGAATCAGCCTGATATCTTCTTGTAACAGCCTTGATCCTGGCCATAAGGGCAAGCGGACTGAATGGCTTTGTCACATAGTCATCCGCTCCCATCTCAAGGCCGAGCACCTGGTCTGATTCACTGTCTTTCGCTGTCAGCATGATAATGGGGACTGTGCTCAATTCCCTGATTTTCCGGCAGAGTGTAACACCATCCATGACAGGCAGCATCCAATCGACGATGACAAGATCCCATGATTCTTTATTGAATGCATCAAAGCCCTCCTGGCCGCTGTGGACAAACCTGCCTGTATAGCCTTCTTTCATAAAAAACATTTCAAGCATCGAGCAGACACTTTCATTATCTTCAACTACCAATATTTTCATCTTCAAACACCATCCCCGGACAACCGCCCGTTAATATAATGAGACTCTGCAGCACATCAGTACAGACTGCAGCCGAATCTCTGATAAAACGATAGAAATCAGGATGCTTTCAATGCTGGACATCCTCCCTGTACTTCCGGGCTTTTATACTCATATTAAACCAAAAAATTCTCCATATCCAATTCCTCAGCCCGTGTGGAATCTTTCGCCTTCCATTATGGTGCAGGAGAGCCACACCTGGAGAATGTATCAGAGTTGTTTCCAGCTTCGCCAATTAGATAAAATAAATGTATTGCTGTAAAATCCTGCATCCCGCATTAAGAACAGAAATATGTTACACTGATTAACATTAAGAACCCAGACTTTCAATACCTTTATTTGTTTCCTTTATAAAGCCCTTAAAATATAATTATATTAACACATTTTCAACGCTGAACTCCCACCTTCCACAGATTTGGCACAGGAGCACCAGCGAAGGAACAGCCGACAGAACTTCCTTGCCACGCGACCAATATTTATCGAAGAAGGTGGTCATAATGGAACAATACGCAAAACAGCTTACTGATGCCCTGCTGTCAGGAGACCAGGATGAAGCATGGGAGATTATATATGGCCAGCACAAACATTCAGCCAATACACTTGAAATTTTTGAAAGGCTGATTACCAAATCCATGCAGCGTGTCGGCGAGCTTTGGCAGAATGACGAAATCTCCGTTGCCGATGAACATTTAGCCACCACAACATGTGATTTTGTGCTTTCGCGGTACAGGCATCAGGTTTCCAGGGAAGTCCATCCGAAAAAAGGAAGGAAAGCGATGTTTTTCTGCCTTGAAAATGAACAGCACTTTCTCGGCTTGAAGATGGCAGCCATCATCTTTGAGGAAAAAGGATGGGAAACAAAGCTGCTGGGCCCGAACGTTCCTTTAGAGAAAGGAAAAGAGTCGGCAGAAGAGTGGCAGCCTGATGTAATAGGACTGTCCTTCACCATGATCAACCATGCCGAGAAGCTTTCCTTTTATGTAAAAGAACTTGAAAGCCTTACGCACTCGCCTGCGGTATTTGTCGGGGGCCGGCTGCTCAAATATTACGATTTTACCAGCCATTGCTCCAGCAAAACAACGCTGTTGAAAGAGCTCATAGACATTGAGCAGTGGATTCCAACTTTACCTTTTGGAGAGGAATTGAATGCAAGATAATAAGCTATTGCCCCTGCCCTATTTTAAAATAAATGAAAAACTTGATATACTCGAAAGCTCTGCTGAGACAGCCAGCTTGTTTCTGCCTGCCGGAAATCTGCTGGAGCTGATTGATGACGAAAGTGCAGAAAAAGCGAAGAATGTCCTCCTGAATAAAAAGAAGAAGCGGACAGAGCTGAATATGAAAACCCACTCTTCCCCTTTTGCTTTAGTTACAGTGCATATCAGCTGGAACGGGGATACTGCCCACCTTCTGCTGATTGAGGAAGATGATAAGATAAATATTCTTGCCGGCCAAGTGGAGAAGCACAGGCAGCGGCTTGCTGAAACTAACCTGGACCTGCTTGAGAGCAAGGAAAGCGCTGAAAGATCATACAGAAAGGTGCTTGAGCTTTCCAGCCCTTTCATCCATATATCAGACGAACTTGTGCTCATCCCGCTCTTTGGAGAGCTCTCGGAACAGCTGATCAACCAGAATAAAGATCGGCTGCTTGACATGCTGCATGATTCAAATGTGAATCGTATTTTAATTGACTTCAACGGTGTCGGCAGCATCTCGCGTGACGGACTGATCCTTTTCCAGCAGCTCCTTTCCCAATTCAGTCTGCTGGGTGCAGAATCCGTCCTGATAGGCATCAGCCCTGAGCAGGCAAAAATCATCCACAATAATTTCCCTGGGCTTGAAGCCAAATATATCAATAGTCTTCATAAAGCTATAAGAAAAGGACTATAAGGAAAAATTAGAGGAGGACCTCAGTGAGGCCCTCCTCTCAACATTACTGCTAACCTAGGAAATGGTGTGTTAACTTATGAAAAAGCAGAAATCAAAGGCCCGGACATGGCTGACTACACTGAGAAAAAGAAAAAAAATGACACAGGAGGAGATTGCTTCTAAATCCTTCATTGACAGGGCGTACTATGCACAGATTGAGAATGGCGACAGAAATCCCAGTGAAGAAATCAGACAGAAAATAGCCGGCATCCTTGACTTTCACCCTTCCACTTTCATTCTTGCAGACGAGAGTCCCTTCCGTTTTGCTATGGAGCAGGCCCCCATGGTCATTGCCCACTGCGATCTTGATTTAAGATATACCTGGCTATTCAATCCTCATGCTGACTTTTCTTCAGAAGAGTCGATTGGGATGCGCGATGATGAGCTGGCCGACAACAGCGGGACCCGGGCGCTTATGCAGCTTAAGCAGAAAGTGATTGAGACCGGAAAGAGTTTTCGTGAGGAGATTACATTTCCCCTCTCAGATGGAGAATTGACCTATGTCGTTTTTGCCCGCCCTTTACTGAACGGTGAAGGCAAAATTATCGGTGCAGCCACCGCCTCCACAGGAATCTCCTCGACAGACGCCGATACATAAAAAGGACGATGCTCAAAAAGCGTCGTCCTTCTGCATGCGGCCCTTAAATCCACTCTGATATTTGTTCTACGGCAAGACGGTTGGTTGGCCGTCCCGGCTTTGCTGCTTTTCCGACAGTGATCAGCATGATCGGGACATAACGGTCTGACACACTGAACTCCTCAATAAATGCCGGCACATTAAAGCCGCCGATCGGGCACGTATCCAGGCCCTTTGCTTTTGCTGCCAGCATCAGCTGCATGGCCGCCAGTGAAGCATTGCTGAATGCTGCATCTCTGGCTTTACTTTTATCTTTATAAGCTCCCTCAACCTGCTTGATGAGAATCTGCTTGATTTCTTCCGTCATAAGGCCGTCAGAAACATCCTGGCTGAAGACCGGTTCAGCGTTTTTATTGGCCTCCAAATCCCCCAGCACGGCAAAAACAGCTGAGGCCTCCACGATTTGCTGCTGATTGTAAGCGATCGGCAGCAGGCGCTGCTGTGCCTCCCCACCATGAAAAACAAGGAATTTCCAATGCTGCAGATTCCATGCTGACGGCGCTTTTGCCGCCAATTCAATAAGCTCTTCCACTTCACCCTTCGTAAGCTTGCTTTCTGGGTCATAATTTTTAACGGACCTGCGCCCGGCTGCTATTTCAAAAAAATCTGCTGTCTGCTGTGCCATTAAGTTCCACTCCTAAAAAAGAATCGAGTTCATACAACCTCGATATTATAATGAGAAAATATTCACCGTCAAGCAACTCCACTTCAGACAGCGGCAAAATATAGCAATAGAGACCGCTCACAGCGGCCCCCTTACTATATCCAGGCAGCATGCTCCCTATTCCCATCAGGCAAGATAGACGAAATATGCCAGAAAGGCCACGAACAGCCCGTACATGATTGGGTGGATTTCTTTTCCTTTTTTCAGGGCAAGCATGGCGGCCGGATATAATATGAAGCCTAATGCAATCCCTGTTGCAACACTGAAGGTGAGCGGCATCATAAGGATCGTTACAAACGCAGGTATGGCGATTTCAAGCCTGGTCCAGTCAATCAGCCGCACTTCGGATGCCATAAGGGCCCCCACAATGATAAGGGCCGGAGAGGTTACTTCAGCCGTAATGACACCGAGCAGCGGCGAAAAGAACAAAGCAATGGCAAAACACCCGGAAATGATGACAGAAGTGAATCCGGTCCTGCCCCCTGCCGCAATACCTGAGCTGGATTCAATCATGGATGCTGTCGTGGAAGTTCCGAGGACGGAACCAACAACCGTAGAAGCAGAATCAGCCAGAAGCGCCCGGCCGGCATTTGGGATTTCGTTATTTTTCATCAGTCCCGCCTGGCTCGCGATGGCAATCAGGGCTCCTGCGGTATCAAAGAAAGCAACGAACAGGAATGTGAAGATGACGGCAAGCATTTCCGGCGTAAACACCTGATCCAAATGCAAGAACACTTCCCCGAAGGTCGGTCCGAGGCTTGGGATAGGCCCAACCACTTGCGTTGGGGACTCAATCACCCCAAAAATCATACCCGCAGCAGCAGAAACGACCATTCCATAAAAGATTGCGCCTTTTATGCCCTTTACAAGCAGGATAACAGTAAGGATGAAACAGAAAACTGCCAGAAGGACAGCAGGTGATTTCAGATTGCCGATCGATACGAATGTTGCTTCATTTCCCACAATCAGTCCGGCGTTTTTCAGCCCGATAAAAGCGATGAAGAAGCCGATTCCCGCAGCAATGGCATGCTTCAGGTCCCCTGGAATGACATTAATGATTTTTTCGCGGATTTTCAGGAGACTTAAGATAACAAACAGCACACCAGATACAAATACGCCTGTCAAGGCTGTCTGCCAAGGAATTCCCATCCCGATGCATACAGAAAAAGTAAAGAACGAATTCAGTCCCATGCTTGGCGCTATCCCGATAGGATAATTGGCAAGCAGGCCGATCAAAAGCGAACCAATGATGGCAGAAAGAGCTGTAGCTGTGAAAACAGCTCCTTTATCCATCCCGGATTGGCTCAGGATAATAGGATTGACAATCAGGATATAAGCCATGGATAAGAACGTAGTGATGCCGGCAACCGTCTCCTGTCTATATGTGGTGCCTCTTGAAGTGAATTGAAAGAAATTGGACATTTGGCTCCTCCTGCAGGAATTATTTTTGAAGTTGTTTCTCTTTAGGCTTATTGTTGTCCAGAACTGAAACAAAAAAAGCCCCGCTTTTACAAGCGAAGCCGCGGCGCAAATATACAGGAAGCCCCAAAAAAGAATACGGGGAAAAGCTTAACCTGTAGACAAGCCATTTACGGCAGCTTGGTAGAAACGTCCAGACCTTATTTCCGGACATATACAGTAATAAATATTTTATGAATATAATGTTGCCATTCTAACAAGCAGAATCCGCAAGCGTCAATTTAAAAATAAATTCAGACTACTGATATCGTTTTCGGGGCCTGCACCGTCCCGTGGTTGAATTTTACAGAACGGCAGTGCATATTCACTGTTAAACCCTGAGCAGAATGGGTATTAAAGTGATAAGGACTAAATTTATAAAGAAAGGAAGGTGCAGAATTTGATCATCGTCTACATCAGTTTAGCCATTTTTGCCGGGGCCCTTATTTATCTCGGCATCAGCGCCTTTAAAATTTATAAGGATTCCAAGCCCGCTATCCAAAACCTGACAGAGACTGCTGCAAGGCTGCAGAAACAGACTGAGAACATTAAAACTCAGACAACTGAGCTCACGGCTCACCAAAAGGAAATTCAGCAGGATATCCAGGCGAAAAAGGAAAAAGTCAACCATGTTGTTGTACAGGCAAAACAAACTCCAAAGCTGTTTAAAAAGCTTTGGACGAAACGCATCCCTTATGTGAACAAGTTTAATTAATCCATAAAAAAAGGAACCTCCAAGGTTCCTTTTTTTTATGCTTCAGTTGAAGGAAGCGGCAGCCTTCTTCTTTGCCCGTACTGTAGGGCTTACGCGCTCCCGGTGATAGATAGCATTGATTTCTCCGCCTACCACAAGGGTAAGACCCGTCAGATAGAACCAGAGCATAAGCACGATAACTCCCCCAAGGCTTCCATAAGTACCTGAGTAATTGGCAAAATTGCCAATATAGATGGAAAGTCCAAGGGAGATCAGCTGCCAGATGACGGTTGCTGCAATCGCCCCCGGTATAACATGCTTGAAAGGATAATGCTTATTCGGCGCCAGCTTGTAGAGGACAGAGAGTACAGCCGCTATGACGATTATGGCGACAACCCATCTCAGAACCGAAAACAGGATTTGCATTTCATCCGGGATATTGATGAAAGATTGGACAAGATCCAAAATTACATTTCCGAATACCGGGAGAACCAAGGCAACGATCAGTGAAAAAATAAGGCCGAGTGTAAGGCCGATCGAAATGAGTCTTGCCTTGATGAAGGAACGGGTCTCCTCGACGTCAAATGCCTGATTCATCGCCCGTATGAAAGCCTGCATCCCGTTGGATGCCGACCATAATGTACCAATGATACCGAAAGTCAGCAGGCCGCCGCTTGGCTGTGTCACTATGTTCACCACATTTTCTTCAAACACAGCTGCGGTTTCGGAAGGCATGACGGTCTGCAGAAAGGAAATGGCCTTTTGCGGATCAATATTCAGATAAGGAACGATGGACAGCAGCAGAATGAGGATCGGGAATATGGAGAGCATATAATAATATGCCTGTTCAGCTGCGAGTCCTGTTGCCCTGTCATCTTTTATTTCCTTTCCAAGTTTTTTTAAATACGCTATCATTTTTTTCATTTGTGATTCATCAACTCCTGCCAGCCCGCTTAAATGGGGATTATGATTTATTGTCCTTTTCCCTCTAATGCCGGCCGCTAACCGCCTTATTTTATATTCCAATGTATTACCAGAAATACTCTGGAGGGAACCCGCTTTGCCTCCCTCTGCAAAAAACTGCAGGCCATGCGCAGCTGCAGTATACTCAGGAATTCACTATTCCGCGTGTTAGCTGTACAAATTTCATAAGTTCCTTAATAACAAAAAAAAATCCAGCCTGGCTTCAGGCTGGATTCAAAAATGATTATTTAAAGATCAGGACCTTTCCGACTGTTCCGTCAGCACTTTCTCCTGTAACACGGAATTTCAGCCCTTCCTGAGGCACCTTCCGCCCCACATCTACGAGCCCTGGATTGCTGTAGTCAGCGCTGTCGTCGAATAACGGCGTTTGTTTTGTCTGGTTGTCCTTCAGGCTTAGCCCCTGGTTTAAATACTCTATCAGCATTTTACTTGATTTGTTCAGGCTGAAGGCTGCATCATGCATCTGAATGCGGTTGTTGGCAACTGAACCGTCGTTCCACTTCAATGCATGCTGATCTGCATCCACAACGCCGAGATACCCCTCGCCTGGATGAATGCCAGTCCAGTTATCTGTGAATGAATCATCGACATACCATACGACAAGGCCTTTATCATAGCTGATCAGGCTGTCGCCGCGGCGCACATGGGCAAGTCCTGCATCCACTCCATTATGAGATCTCCATTCGAGAAGATAGTAATGGTCTGAATAAAATTTCCCTTGGTCTTTAGTGAATCCTTCCAGCGAAAATGCAGATTCTCCTTCTGCATCATCCTTCAGGACTTCCTTTCCATCGGCTGTTATAAGGATATCGTCTGCATAGAAACCTGGCATTGTGGCAGCAACATCTGTGTAGTAATGGAATTTAACCTCAATTTTCTTTCCTGCAAATGCAGACAGGTCAAAGCTGCCATCCTTCCAGCCATTTGAATTCCCTGTAATCCCAAAGCCCGGATTTTGGTTATTCGGGTCTGTATCTGTTGTAAGATTGCCCTGAATGGATACCCATTCCTCAGTCCCCTGCTCACGGACCTGGACAGAAGCGTAGTCCCAATCTTCTTCAATGTCATACCAGGCCTTGAAGGAAAGCTCAGCCTCCGAAGCGCCGGCAAGATCGATTGAAGCTGTCATTGAGTTATTCAGCTCGTCGCCGCTGCCGCTGAAATACTCATATGAACCGCTCGCTGGTGTATTGACGATATTTTCTTTCTGCGGAAGATCGATTCTGACCGCATCATTATTATTTCCTTTCGTTACAGCCTCATCAAGAAGAACTTCCACACCTTTAGAATTTACATCCTCCGAGGAAATGGTCGCACCAGACAGCCAGTTGCCCCCATGCCAATTCTGAAGCATCAGTTTTGCGTAGGCACTGAATCCTGTAGGCTCTGTTCCAGGAACATCTCCTGCCCAGCTTCCGCTCGACATGATTGACCAGTAGGCTACTGGCTCTCCCTGCCCTGTATATTGTGTGTCATACTCATCAGGCAAGCCGAGGTCATGTCCATATTCGTGAGCAAACACACCCGCTGCCCCGTCCTCAGGTTCAATCGTGTAGTCCCAGGCTCCCAATACGCCGCCCCAGCGGTCGCTGTCGGATTTAGCTCCTTTAACCGCTACCGGGCCTGATCCAAGTTTTGAACGGTGAGACCAGATGGCATCCCCGCCAAGCGATCCTCCGCCTGCTTCTTCTCCAACACCTGCATGGATGACCATAAGATGGTCGATAAGGCCGTCCGGTTCGTTATAAACGCCGTCCCCATCATAATCGTCACGGTCCCACTGATCATACTCAGTCAGGTTCACATTCGGATCCTGAGCCGCTTTATTCAATGCCTCCATTACAAGGCTTCTGGCGGCTTTATCATTACCGTCCGGTGCCGGCACATTCTCGCCGTAATATTTAGCAGGGTGATCGGCTGTATACCAGCCGGCAACCTTCCCATCCACGGTATAGCTTCCGCCGGACTGCTGTTCATAGTACTGCTTCATGGATACGAGGTTCTGGCCTGAAGGCCCTTCATAGCCTTCCTCTCCGAAGATCATATCCTGGAAATGTTCTAAAGGATAATCTTCATAGAACATGTCTGATTCTTCTTTGGTAATCGAGCTGTGCTTATAATCCGAGAACTCGATGGCAAGGACAAGAACTTTATCTTCTCTTGTATCCCCTTCATAATTTTCCTTTTGTACAGGATCAACATGCGCTTTTTTAGCTTGTCCAAGCTTGTTGCCCTTGCCGTTTTTCAAACCGTTTCCTGATTTGCCTTTTTCCTGCTGTTCAGAAACATCCAGCTCTTTTCCTACTTTGCCGGCAGGGACCTTAGCTGCATTCTCTGCTTTGGCCTTCAGGAATTTTTTTAGTGCCTTATCAGCTTCTGAATGGGTAGCGTTGTTCGAAATCTTTCCCTGCTTTTTCAAAAGCTCTATTAATCTTTCATCATTGGCGATGCCTAAATCTGCCTGCGCTCCTGCATATGGGCTGGATACAGCATTATAAGCCTGAGCTTTTTGGACTGGTGCAAAGGCACCGGCTGAAAATACGCTCAGCCCCATGGCTGCAGCCAATACAGCAGAAGCAGCTTTCTTTCTTCTTTTCAATGTGATAGCCCCCTCTAATTATTCTGACAAATCTAGAAGTCGAAATTGTCTAATAACGAGTATACTTTTATTTCGAGGCTCGAACAATGAATCATTCGCACTATTATTTATATATTCATATAATTTAAAATACCTAGTTTCCCCTAAAAATATAAGAAATAATTGGATGATTAATAAGTTTCGTTGATTGGTAAATTATTCTAATATTATTCTAAAACCAAAATAAAACTCCCCTGAAAGGAGAGTCTAATGGTTGTTCGCTAATTCAGGGTTCCGGTTCATCGCTGCTATGAGAAGCACGCCGCTTATCAGCAACAAAAAGCTTGTGACATAAAAGACAGACGAAAACCCGAAATATCCGGAAAGGAAGCCGCCAAGAACCGGCCCGATAATATTCCCGAGAAAGCGGAGGCTTGTATTATATCCCAGCACCTCTCCCTGCATGCTGACAGGTGCTTCCTGGCGGATATAGGCAATCCTGACAGGGATGATTCCGCCAATGGCAATGCCCAGGAGGAACCGGATGACCACGAGCTGCCAGATATTCGTTACAAAAGCTCCTGGCAGATAAACGATAGCCGCCATGAACAGCAGAAATACCAGCACTTTCAGATACCCGGACTGATCACCGATCTTCCCCCATTTTCTTGCCATGAGCAGGTTTCCAAGACCAGCGGCTGAGAAGGCAATCCCCGAGAAGAAAGCAATGTTCTCATGGCCGTGAAGCTCATTCACATACAATGATAGTATAGGCTGGATGCTGAAGTGCGCAATCTGAATGAGCATGCTGATAAAGAGTACAGTCAAAAGGACCGGATTTGCCGCTATATGCTTGATGACCTCTTTGCTGGAATAGCTCGTTTTCGAACCCTTTTTGAGGTCAACCTTGAATTCCTTCGTAAAAATAACGAGAACTGCTGAGATAAAAATGGAAATCGAGGTCCACTGAAAGGTTGTCGCGTATCCGAGCGAGTCAGCAAGGACCCCACCGAGCATCGGGCCTAGCAGCGATCCGGTAATGCTTCCTGTCTGCAGGGTGCCGAGGACCCTTCCTGCAATCTGCTGCGGCGTCTGGGTAGAAATGAACGCCTGGGAAAGGGAAATAAAGCCTGTAAACATCCCCATAAACAATCGAAGCATGAAAAGCTGCCATACACTGGTGACATATCCCATCATAAAGATAGAGACAGCCATGCCAAAACCGGAGATAAGCAGGATTTTTTTTCGCCCGTATTTATCCCCGATCCTTCCCCAAATCGGCGAAAAGAGAAAAGCAGTCACAAAAGTGATTGCAAATGTCCATCCTGACCATTGCTGGACATATTCCTCTGAAAAGTCCCCGAAGGTTTCTATATATAAAGAGATAAATGGCAAAACCATTGTCATGCTGGCTGCCACAAAAAAGTTGGCAAACCACATAATCATTAAATTTCTCTTTGCTGCCTGTTCCTGATTCATCCACTCCACTTCTTTCGTCTTTTGAATATTTCGCTATACTAAATATTATCATACCGAAATAATCTGATATTGGAAACAGATTTTCATATTATTTTCCACAATGCCTGAAAAACAAACAAAAGGCGCTGCAGCTGCAGCGCCCTTTCTGTAACTATATCAGTTCAGCACCCATTTATCTTTAAGGAATAATGAGCGGGAGATGATGAATACAAGGACAATGGAGATAGCCGTACTTGCAAGCGTCAGAAGGATATTCTCCATATTGACACTCCCGTGGAGCAGTTCATTGATCAGCGCATGGATGTTCACAAACGGGATCAGAAAATGTTTCATAGTCAATTCATTGATGCCTACGCCGCTCAGGAATAGAGTCGGCACAATTGCAAGCATCATGATCGGTGAAATATAATTCTGCGCTTCCTTTACCGTCTTCGCAATGATGCTGACGACCATTTGCAGGGCACCCATGAACAAGGCGAACAGCAGGGTGATCACAATTGTCACAGCGATAATCGTGAACGTATTGTCCCCAAACTCCAGGGCAGCCTTGAGTTTTTCGGTCAGGAAAATGGTTTCCAGTACAATTGCGGCTACTGATACAATGCCTGCAATCATGCCGATTGTGGAGATTGCGAGCCATTTGGCAAACAGAAGCTTGATCCTGCTGACCGGTGTCATCAGCAATGCCTCCATTGTCTTTCTGTCTTTCTCTCCTGCAAATAAATCTGAAGCAGCAGGATATGCACCGGATGCGATTGCAATCGTAATGACCATTGGCAGGAAGCCCGCAAGTATTCCGACAGAAGCAGCATTTTCATCTTCATTATTGATTTCAGTTACCTGAACAACGATCGGTTGAGTAACTTGTGGATCCAACCCTGCAGCTGTCAGCCTTTCCGAAACCAGTGTATCGCTGTACGCATTCAAAGCCCCTTCCAGCTGTGACATCACATAAGCAGAGTTCTGGCTGAGAGAGTCACCTTTAATGACTGCGGTACCCGGCTCCCCGCCTTCCGGATTTTCAAAGAATTGGCCGCTGAATTCAATGGCTGCATGAGCCTTCCCATCTTTTACAGCCTTCCCGGGGTTGGCATACTCACTCACCTCAAGGTTAGGAATGCCTGACACAAGCTCCTTAACTTCTTCGCCTGCAGTATCGCTGATGGCTAGGGTATAGGTTTCTGAACCATCATCAGACATCATTTTCTCATAAAATAAGGTAAGGCCCGTCAGCAGAAGGATCGGGAGCAGGACGCTCAAAAGTAATGTCCTCCGGTCCCTCAAGATATCCTTCATTTCTTTTATATAAATATTACGAAGCATAATCGTTCCCCCTCACCAATTTTGATTCAAAAATATAATTCAGATCTGAGCTTCCCTCTTCACGGTATAGATCCTCGAGTCCGCCCTTATAGACCATTTCACCTTTATGAATCATGACTACTGAGTCGCAGAGCATCTTCACTTCCTCCATAATGTGGCTGGAAAAGATGATTGTTTTCCCCTGCCTTTTAAGTGAGCTGACAAGCTGCCTGAATACATTTGAAGAAGTGATATCAAGGCCGGTTGTCGGTTCATCAAACAAAATGATTTCCGGGTCATGGATAAGGGTCCTCGCAATGGCAACCTTTTGCCTCATCCCTTTGGAGAATCCCCCTACCTTCCTGTTCAGATAGTCTTTCATGCCGAACATCACTGCAAGCTCATCGATTCTGACCTTTGTTTCATGGCGTCCAAGGCCGTAAAGAGATGCAAAATACTCAAGATTTTCCCTGGCCGTAAGGCGGTCATATAATCCGGTTTCCCCGCCAAACAGAACGCCCATACGCTTCTTTACCTCATCTGGCTGTTTAACGGTATCAAAGCCGCCGACTGAAACGGCACCCTCTGTCGGCGTGTACAGTGTGGCAATCGTCCTCAGTAGTGTTGTTTTCCCTGCCCCATTTTCTCCGAGGAGGCCAACCACCTGGCCTTCCCTGACTGAAAATGATATATGCTTCAATGCAGTTACATGCACCTTTTTATCTTTGAATCTTTTCGTTACTTCCTTTATCTCGATCATCTTTTTTGCTCCTTTCCTGCTCTCTTTGTAGCTTAATCTTACCTGTCTGATCGCATCACCGCTTCGATTCTGTCGCGAAAATGCCATTTCATGTCGTGAAAAGGATGTTTTCTGTCCAATAGATGGTAAAATAGATACGTAATTTAATTGACGAGAGGCGAAACTATGATAAGAGTGGGATTGGTGGATGACCGGCCGATTGATTTAGACAAGCTGTACGGAGTTATATCCAAGATGGAAGGGACAGAAATTGTGTTTTCAACCACCTCTGCAGAAGAGGCTTATGAAAGGGTCAAAAGGGAAGAAATTGACCTCCTGATTGCCGATATTGAAATGCCTGGCCTTTCAGGATACGAACTGGCCGATATTATCCATACGTATGCCCTCAATATTGCCGTCATTTTCGTGACTGGCACGAGCGGCTACGCGGTCCATGCCTTTGAACTGAATGTCCATGATTATATTATGAAGCCATTCACAAAAGACAGGCTTGAAAAAGCCGTCCTCCGATATATTGAAAAAAACCGGACACCGGAAATTTCCGGCCGGCTGTTTCTCAGGCAAAAAAGCGATATTCATATCATCCAGAAAAAAGATATTATCTTTATTGAGCGTTCCGGCCGATCAACCACCATACATACAAAGCAGGAACAAATTAAAACATACCAAACGCTGAATGAGCTTGAAGGCGAGCTCCGTGAAAGAGATTTTATCCGCTCGCACCGTTCATTCATTATCAATATCCATTATGTAAAGAACTTTTCTTTGTACGCCAAAAACTCCTATGTTGTTTTTTTTGATGGGACAACAGAGAAGGCAATGATTACAAAAGAGAAGATAGATTTTTTGCAGGATCACTATTTTTAACAGGCTATGCCTTTATTTTAGTTGAAAAGGGGAAGATGGATTTTGCGCTCTCAGATAAACAGCTCAGCGCCTGCCCTCCTGTATTCGGTGCTATTATCCGCTGCCGGAGCCGGCTGCTTTATACTCCTGGCACCGCAGTGGAAGCCGTTGATGACAGGTGCATTGGCATTCATGATTTTTTCTGCCATCCTTTTCTTTTCGGTAAAACTGAACTCCTCCAGCTTCCACCCAGCCCTTGGAGCGTTATTTTTGGTTTTTCAGCTGCTAGTCCTTCTGGCTGCAGTCCTGTCCGGCTCAAAGGCTGCTATTGCAGCTGCAGCAGGAGCAGCAGTGCTGGCAGAAACAGCCAGATGGTACAGCGGGAAGATCATTTTATCATCAGGTGCACGCCTCAAAGAAAAGGAGATGGAGGTGCGGCAGCTCAATGATACCTATCTCGCTGTTCGCAAGCAGCGGCATGATTTCCTGAAGCATGTCTCGGCTGTCCAATATATGCTGGATAAAGGGCAATTCAGCGAAGCAAAAGCGTATTTCGGGGGGCTCTTGTCCGGATATGAAGAAGTGAATCTGGCCATCAAAGGGGAAAACGGCCCTGTTGCCGGTGTGCTGCATCATATGCAGAAAAAGGCCTCGGCAGAAGGCATAAGCATCCATTACGACCTGGAGCTTCCCCTGTCTTCTCTCCCCATGAAAGATGAGGATATTGCGGCATTAGCGGGCAATATCCTGTCCAACAGCATTGAGGCTGCAGCTGACTATAAAGCTTCCGGCTTTGATGATGCATACGCAAGGCTCCAGTTTTACAAAAGAAGCGGACTTATGATTTTGACCTGCTCCAATAGTACGCTGCCTGTCCCACAGTCCATCATAGACTCCTTGTTTGAAAGATTCGGCATGTCTACTAAGGAGGGGGACCATGAAGGGCTTGGCACAAAAATCATTAAAGATATTGTCCTTTCCTACAATGGCTTCCTGGATTATACCCATAAAGGACAATCTTTTGAAGTTAAAATAAAGATTCCGCACATCTCCTAGCCTGAACTAAAACGCAAGCTTCTTGATCACCCTTTAGGCATGCAGACTAAGTACGCGGTGTCCTGTGCCAGCGTCTGCATACACCACATCCTTTTTGGGCCTCAAGACGAAGACTTATATTTTAAAAATACCCTAAACATAAAGATATCCCCCCATTCTCACAGTGGGGGGATTCTTTAATATTTATGGCAGCAGGCCAGCGCCTTCCCGCCACATTTTTTATTGGACAAAGTGAATCCGGCCACTTGAAAGCCATTTTTTTGAAGCAGACGGACTCCCATATTCCGCTCCAGCGGGGAGGCGCAGATAAGATGGATCTTTCTTGCAGGGATATCGTCAAGATTTCGGACAATATAAGGGACAGGAAGATTTACAGCACCCGGAATCCGTTCTTCATAGCCCTCATTGTAATCCCTGATATCAAGGATCACATGGTCCCCGGGGATTTCATCCACCCTGCGGCACGGCACCTTGAGGACTGGAATATAACGATTATAGAAAGGAACCGCTAGCAAAAACAAGAAAACGATCAGCATATATATCATCTTTTTTGTACCTCACTGAAGTTGGTGATATTTCCCTTAGTTTCACATTAGATTGGTGTATCGGCACTTCGATCATATACGCCTTCAGGTATAAAATCAACTCAAATGTCTGCAGCTGCCTGTACTTTTTTCTTCATGAAAAAAGCCGGTTCAGCCCGGCTTTTTCAGATGATCTTAAGATCTGTTTTTTTACACTTCAAATGCCTGTTCCAGGCTCAGCCGGCATTTTGCCCGGAGGCCGGAAAACAGTTTGCACATTCCTTTTACGCTGCCATGCTGCGGCAGATTTCAGCACATTTTAAGCAGGCATCTGCGCATCTCTGGCAATGCTCATGATCGTGCTTTTTGCACTCTTCTCCGCATGCCTCGCAAATATCAGCGCAGACAGCGCAGATCTGTTTTGCAAATGGGCTGTCAGATTGCATTGCCTTAGCCGCAAACGCGCAAAAATCGGCACACTCCCTGTCAAGCCTGATGCAGCGGGCCATCATCTTTACATCCTCTTCCTTCAGACAGGCATCAAAGCACATATTGCATGCATCCATACATTCAAGACAGGCCTGTATACATTCTTCATAAACTGAGTTTTCCAATTGAATCCCTCCATTCTCTTTTCTACTCTGTTACCACTTTAAAAAGAAATAAAACAAACAGGCAGCCAAATTCCGGCTGCCTGGATGTTATCAGCGTCTGTTCAGTTCTTCCTCGGATAAGATGCCCATGCTCTTTACATGCGCCCTTGCTTCTTCATCTCCAAGCTGGTAGATCAGTGCATATGCCTGTTCAATCGTGGCATCATATTCATCATTCTGAGGATCTTTATGATATTCAAGGAAAGGAATATGTGAGCGTACGAATGTTTTTAAATCCGCATCATAGTTGATATTTAAATATTTTGCCAGCTGGTGGATTTCCTCGTCATCTGCAAAGACCCTGAATTGCCAGTCCTCTCCTTCTGCTTTTCCCGGATGGATTTGGCCATTCTCGATATCAATATAATAATCTTTCTTCTCTTCCATCATCTCAACTCCTGGCTTTTTTTATGCCTTTACCACACAGTAAGCTATGGCTAAACCAGAGTTGCCCATTCCCGTCAGCAGCTGCGCCGCTTCAATAACCTTTTATACACATAAGCTGCCCCATTTAATACAGGTTCGGGGAACCTTTTTGGAAACAATGGCTTGAAATAGAACTTGCAGAAAAAATATTTCAGGTCTTCCCATTGCCTGCAGAAGCTGGCCTGCCTGAATCTTGCCACATCAATCAGCATGATTTCCCCAGCTGACGTTTTAAATAAATTCCTGAGGTGGATGTCAGAAGGATTCAGCCCTTTAGCACGGGCAAGCTCCAGCGCTGCATCCACTCTTGCAATATCGTCCGGTGTGATCTTGGTTCCGTTTGTAAGGCATTCAAAAAAGGTTTGACCTTCAATATAGTCAATGACAATATAGTTATCCCCTTTTTCATGCAGGCGCGGATAAAATACGCCTCCTTCGAGCTGCCCATAAATCTCAGCCTCTTCCAGGGCAATGTGGCTGAAAGCAGGGGCAAATACCTTGAGTGCCTTTTCTGTCCCGGCAATCTTGAAAACAGCTGCACTTCTGCCCGTTCCAGCATGAAGGAGGGCTTCGTCTTTTTGTATATATCTGATTGGATTTTCGGCAATAAGGACGCTTTCAGCGAGCCTTTTATACTTTTTCTGCGGCATAGAAGTTCCTCCTCCTGTTTTACAGACTCTGCAAAATGGCAGAGCCTGCCCCCTCCTAGTAAAGATGTATTCCCGAACTTCTCTCAATAGTCTAGCTGATGCTAATAACCAGACAGCATCCTTCAAACGACAAAAAAGGCATCATGACCTTTTGCCTGGTCATAATGCCTCAATAATCAAAAGAGACCCATACCAAACAAACGTGGTAAAGGTCTCGCAAACAATTCGAAGATTGCCAGCATAGCCGGGGCTATTGCCCGTATTGACGACTGTGCTTATCTGCTACTCCCCTTTTAAAAAAGGAAATCAATTTATATAGATTTATTTTACAAAAGAAGGCTGTTTAAGTCAAACAGCCTCCACAAGCCATCTATTAATGGCAATGCGGGCAGTGCTTACGATTCAGCCAGTGGGGCATGAAGCCTTCTTCTTTCATTTTTTCGTGCCTTTTTTCCAGATGCTTCACCATTTCCTGTGCCTGGTCAGCAGTGATTGCCCCAAAGTCTGCATATTTCATGATGACCTTTTTCCTCGCCTCCAGGACATCTGCCTGAAGAGCCTCAATTTCCTTTACCTGCTCCTCTGTCAGCTGTTTGCGCTGTCCGCTGTCCGTACCTTCTGCCTGTACCATTCCAGCAGCCTGTCCAAGAAAAAGTGCGCAGAGTAGCATGATGCTAAGCTTTTTTAACATGATCTTCACTCCTTTTTATGTTTGGATATATTTTTACCTCTAATAAACAAATCCATGAATGGAAAAAATTAGAGTGAATCTTTCATTCCCTTATCTTTTTGTAAAGATTATGTAAAGGTACTTAAATTCCATTCAGATATTGTTATACTACCGTTATCGAAATCCGATATTGAACTTCGATATAACGATAGGGGGCTGGGAAGTGGAAGATAAAATTCTGCGCAAATTATTCTTGGGCTTTATCCAGATCCACATCCTCCACCATGCATTGGAAGAACCAATCTATGGAGCATGGATGCTGGAAGAGCTGAAAGAGCATGGCTACTCGATAAGCTCTGGCACATTGTATCCCATTCTTCACGGGATGGAATCAGATGGCCTGCTTATGAAGGAAAACCGGAATGTGGATGGTAAAATCCGGAAGTACTATACAGCTACTCCAAAAGGGCAGACGGTTTTGGAAGAAGCCAGGAAAAAGGCTTATGAGCTTTTTAAAGAAATCAAAGATTGATTAACGGAAGGAGAGACGAAAAGATGAATACAGAAAGTAAATATACCATTCATACTTTTATTGAGATACTGCTAGTTTCGGCCAAGCTTGGCCTGACATCATTTGGCGGTCCTATTGCCCACTTGGGCTATTTTCATGAAGAGTATGTAAGACGGCGGAAGTGGATGGATGAGCAAAGCTATGCTGATCTTGTAGCTCTTTGCCAGTTCCTGCCCGGCCCTGCAAGCAGCCAGGTAGGCATGGGAATCGGCTTTGCCAGAGGTGGCCTGATTGGCGGTTTTCTTGCCTTCTTAGGCTTTACCCTCCCTTCCGTTGTAGCGCTGATTCTTTTTGCACTTCTCATGGATGGCCTGGACGCAGCCAATTCCGGGTGGATCCATGGTTTGAAAATTGTAGCCACTGCTGTGGTGGCGCATGCCATCATGGGAATGGCGTCAAAGCTTGCACCTGATCTGAAAAGGAAGGCCATCGTCCTTCTTGCCCTGACAGCAGCCCTTTTGTGGCAAACTGCCATTTCGCAGATTTCGATTATCTTAGCCGCGGGAATTGCCGGTTTTGTCCTTTATAGAAACCACTCACAGGAAAAAAAGGCACCAATGCCATTTCCGATTTCAAAAAAGACAGGCGCAGCGGCACTGGCATTATTTTTCGGCCTGCTCATCATCCTTCCGGTTCTTCGGGAAGCCACTTCCTTAAACTGGATTGCGATGTTTGACAGCTTTTACCGCTCCGGTTCACTCGTATTTGGCGGCGGTCATGTTGTACTTCCCCTCCTTGAACGGGAGTTTGTGCCGGGCGGCTGGCTGACTGAAGAAGCCTTTCTTGCCGGATATGGCGCTGCCCAGGCGGTGCCGGGCCCGCTCTTCACCTTTGCTTCCTATATCGGAGCCGTAATCAGCGGCTGGCAGGGGGGTCTCCTGGCGACTGCCGCTATATTCCTCCCCGCCTTTTTATTGATTGCCGGCGCGCTGCCATTCTGGGCCAGGCTGCGCAGCAACCCAAAGGCTGCCAGTGTCTTGATGGGGGTCAATGCAGCAGTGGTAGGCATTCTGATTGCTGCCTTTTACAATCCAATCTGGACAAGCTCCATCCTGGCGCCGGCAGACTTCGCATTCGCAAGCATCCTTTTTGCCATGCTTGCCTACTGGAAGCTGCCTCCATGGATCGTCGTACTAACCGGGGCAGCCGGCGGTGCTTTATTAGGGCTTCTCTAGATGGAATACTTCAGTTGAACAGAAAAAAGAGGCAGCGGGGGATTCCCGCTGCCTCTTCAGTCTGCTTATTCAGCAGCTGCTGTTTTCTTTTTTCCTCTTCTCTTCAGCTTCATTAAGCTCTCATACACAATAGGCACAATCAGCAATGTGAGAAGCGTGGAGCTTGTGAGTCCGCCTATTACGGTTACTCCCAGTCCTTTGGAAATCAGGCCGCTTCCTTCAAGTCCTACAGCCAGCGGCGCCAATGCACCGATGGTTGCGATGGCTGTCATCAGGATTGGACGAAGCCTTGTACCGGCTGCTTCCAGAAGCGCTTCCCGTGTCGGCAGGCCTTCCTGTTCCTTATGGATGACGCGGTCAATCAGGACGATTGCATTGGTCACGACAATCCCGATCAGCATCAATGCCCCGATCATGGCAGATACGCTCAAGGTCTCCCCTGCAATCAATAGCCCGACAAGAGCACCGATGATCGTGAACGGCAGTGAGAACAGGATGGCAAATGGAGCAAGCCCTCCGCCAAAAGTAATGACCAGAACGAGATATACAATCGCGATGGCAGCAAGCATCGCAAGCCCAAGCTGTGTAAAGGATTCATTGATATCCTCCGTTACACCGCCCATTGAAATTTCAACATTTGAAGGCAGCTCAAGCTTATCAGCTTCCGCATTCACATCTGCAGAAACTTTTGCAACATCCTTCGATGTAATCTCTCCGCTGACATTCGCGTAAATCCGGCCGTCCTGCCTTGTAATCGTATCGGAAGTCGTACCTTCCTGAATTTCGACCACATCTTTAATCGGAACCTCAATTCCCAGTGGAGACTGAACCGTCTGGTCTGTAAGGTCATCGATATCCTGGTAAGATTCTGCTTCCATTTCAACATATACGTTGACTTCTTCGTTATCATAATCAACCGTCGTCAGCACCTGGCGCTGGCCTGTGTTGGAAAGGCCCATTCCGATCTGTGCTGCAGACAGCCCCAGGCTGCTCAATTTCTCCTGGTCAGCTACGAGCGTGTATTCGTCATACGTATCTGAGATGCTTGTTTTAACATTTGTCAAAGAATCATTGTCTTTAAAGATGCCTTCAAGTTCGGAGATGACCGGCTCAATATCATCCATGCTCTCTCCGTATACCTGCATGGAAAGCGAACTGCTTGAACCCATTCCGGAGAAGTCCTGGCTTCCCCATTCCCCTTTATCAGCCAAACCTTTCAGCTCTTCAATCACATCTTCTTTTTCTTTATCAAAATTCTCTTTGCTATCCTCATATTCTACAAAGAACATAGCGGAATTGGACTGGCCGGGGTTCATCGGATTTTCTCCGCCCACAGAGAACTGCAGGTTTTTCACTCCGTCTCTGTCGAGAAGCATCTCTTCTGCGCGGCCGGCAATTTCCTCTACCTCTTCAAGTGTCTGGCCCGGCTCTGGTTTGTATGTGGCAATCACCATTTTCTGCTCATCGGCAGGCAGGAAAGAGACGCCGATTACTGGTACAAGGAACAAGCTTCCGACCAGCATCAGTACGGCAATCCCCGAGGTGATGATTTTGTGGTTCAATGCCCAGTTAAGGACCTTCCTGTAGCCTGAAGCAAGCTTGCCGGGCTTTTCTTCATCCTGATGCTGATGCTTGGCCGGCAATCCGTTCTTAAAGAACGTATGGGCCATCATCGGCACAATCGTAATCGCTACAAGGAGCGATGCAAGCAGGGCAAATACCACGGTAAGAGCAAACGGAAGGAACAGTTCCCCAACCGTGCCTTTAACCAGTCCAAGCGGGAGGAATACCGCAATGGTGACAATGGTCGAAGACAGGATCGGCATAAACATTTCCTTTGTTGCCGAAACAATCAGTTCCCGTCCTGACAGTTCTTCACCTTTAAGGCTCATGCGGCGGAAAATATTTTCGATGACGACAATTGAATCATCGATTACACGGCCGATGGCCACAGTCATGGCACCCAATGTCATAATGTTCAGCGTGATATCCATCTGCTTCAGCAGAAGTATCGCAATAAGCAGCGATAATGGGATTGAAATGACCGATATGATCGTCGTCCTGAAATTGCGCAGGAACAGAAGAATGATGATCATCGCAAAAATTGCCCCAAATACAGCTTTGCTCAGCATCGTCTCTACAGATTCTTCGATCGGCTCTCCCTGGTCAAAGATTGGCGTTACCTTCAAGCCATCAATGTCTTTTTCAAGCTCTGAAAGCTGTGCCTTTACATCATTGACAACTTCAACCGTATTGGCATCGGCGGCTTTAACAATCTGTACGCCGATTGATGTTTCTCCATTAGTCCTTGAAATCGATTCGGCTTTGCCGACCACTTCAATAGTGGCGATATCCTGAAGCTCAACAGTCGGAATTCCCGCAGCTGCACCAGCCTGGCCAGCGCCCTGCTGTGCACCTGCACCAGGGGCAGCACCCTGCTGCTGTCCTGCAGCCTGCTGGCCGCTTTCAGCCGGAGCACCCTGGGCCTGCTGGCCGGCTCCCTGCGGAACAGCTGGAATCTTCAGCTGTTTTAAGTCATCTATTGTAGCGATATTTCCATCAATAACAACCGATTTTTCAGTGTTTTCAAATGTATACAATCCGAGCGGGAAAGAAACATCAGAACCTTTGATGATGTTCTTGACTGTTTCTTCATCAAGCCCAAATTCAGCCATCTTTTCCTGGTCAAAGGTGAGCTGTGCTTCCTGAAGCTGCTGGCCGGATATCTGGACAGAAGAAACTCCTTCTATCCCCTCAATCGCAGGCACAATCTGGTCTTCAGCCGTTTTAGTCAGCTCAGGCAGAGATTTTTTCTCATCAGAGATGCTCAGGGACATGATTGGGAATGCATCAAGGCTGAGGCGGGAAACACCGGGCTCCTGGGCACCGTCTGGAAATTCAATGCTGTCCAGCGCTTCCTTCACTTCATCCTGTGCTTTATCCATATCTTTGTCAAAATTGTATTGTATCTGAACCGATGAAGCGTTCTGGAAGGAAGAAGAGCTTACCACTGATACTCCTTCAAGGTTTTGGACCCTCTTTTCAATCGGTTCTGAAATTTCATCTGCCACCTGTTCCGGAGTGGCACCCGGGTAGACCGTCATCACCGAAACAAGCGGGGTCGAAATGCTCGGGATGGTTTCCATTTTCATGTTCAGCCCGGAATACAAGCCTGCTGCCGTAATAATAATTGTCAGAAGCCAGACAGCAAATTTGTTCTTCAGGGAAAACTGGATAATGCTTTTCATACTTCCTCTCCTTGCTATAATTGATTTAATTGACTTTTTGTATTATGATGTGACTGACTGGTCACTACAGTGCCTAGCATAACTGACTGACCGGTCATGCGTCAAGTTTTACCACAGGTTTAAAATGTGGCGATATTGTGACTGGCAGCAGAACGCTGCAGTATCTATAAATGGCTTTAAGAGACCCAGACAGGGAGGTTCTGATCAATTGAAGGAAAAAGAAAAACTGATACTTGATTCCGCTAAGAAACTATTTGCAAAAAAGGGCTTCAGCTCAACCTCCATCCAGGAAATCGTCAATGACACAGGCATGTCAAAGGGAGCCTTCTATCTTTATTTCAAATCAAAGGAAGAGCTCCTTCATGCTATTTTCGACAATAGCTTCGATGAATTGCATGCAGAAATTTTTGTATATGAAAACAGGGAACTGGAGCCCCGCGAAAAATTCATCAGCCAGCTGGGTTCCCTTTTCAATACATTTGCCACTCATAAAGACTTTATGATCATGCTTACCCGGGAGCAGGCGCTGCCAAGGGATGAAGCACTAAAGGAACTTATATTTGCACGGATCATAGAGGTGCATCAATTTTACAGAAATGGCCTGTCTTCCATCTATGGTGAAAAAATCACTCCATATCTTTGGGACCTCTCCATGATGATCGAAGGTATGTTCCACCCATTCTTTAAAATTCTTATGCACGATCCTGAAAACTTTAAAGCAGATGGGGTTGCTGAATATATCATGCGAAGGATGGACAGCATTGTCGGCGGCATCCTCGAGGAAGAGCCGATCATCTCTGAGGAAAAAAATGCAGCTCTGCTGGAAGCAGCAAAAAAAATGCTTGCCGGGCACAAGGGTAATTTAACTTCGGCGGTGAAAAGCATGAAAAAGGAAGCGTTGTCAGGAAGGCATAAAGAAGATCTGGCAGTGTCCATGGAAGTGCTGGAAGCGGAAATATTGAGCAGCAGCCCAAGGGTTCCAGTCATTCAGGGCATGCTGTCCAACTTCAAGGGAATCCAGGAATTTGATTCCTATATTTCTGTGATTGCAGCGCATTTCCATATAAACTTGTGATGGATTGGGAGGGATGTGTAAGAGCATTGACTCCCCCCCCGAAAAGGCTTCATATAAAAAAAGGCAGGAGAATGCATCAATGACGCATTTTCCTGCCTTTATACCCTTTCTTTATCTTTCTCGTAAACGGACTCCTGGAATTCCTTCCATTGCCTCAGCTGTTCAGAATACATACCAAACTCTTTTTTATTCCTGCAGTCCAGGGACTGATTGACTTTATAGCTCAAATGGTTCATCTTTAATGCCAGGTCAAAGAAAGAGCATATCTTTCCGGTTAAATAATAATCTTCTAAGTCAGATATAGACATATATACTTGCCGCTCTCCGTTAATATTGATTAAAAAGAACCATCCCAGAAGGTCAACATACTTTTTCTCACACGTTATGGCCAGAACATCGCCCTTTTTCAAATCGAGCGGTCCAGGCGCCTTAGCCGCACAGCATGCACTGCAGACAGGATATTCATGCCTGAAAGCTTCCAATACCGCAAACTGATGATTCATATCAGTCCCTCCTATCAAAAATTTTAAGATATGTATTAAAGCGGGACTGCAGAGGGGGTTTGGCAGGTCAGTCCCGCTTTAAGTGATATTGATTCTCAATATCATTAAGTTTATTATAATTGATATTGATTCTCAATGTCAATTTGAAAATAGCATTTTTAAATTTTCATTTGATTAGCTTCCGGCAGAAAAGCCGCACCCCCAAAGGGATGCGGCTTCAATGGACCTGGCGGGATTTCAACCCGCAAAATGCACAATTTTTCACAGTAGTAAAAACCGGCTGCTCTTTGCATTGAGCTACAGGCACCATGCTATTATATTCACCAGTTTACAAAACTTTATACAAAAAAAGAATGCCGCGGCAATCGCGGCACCCCCTGGATGATTATTTTATAAAAAACAGAAGCCCGGAAAAAGGACGTTTTTTCTTGTCAGTCACTTTTATTCTGTCTGCCAGAATCTTTTCCTGGTTTTCCTCGATCCATCTTTTGACTTCCATCTTATTTTCGCATGTTGTATGATACATTTCACCGCTTTTTCCTGAAGCATTAATGACATATCTGCAGCTTGTATTTCCCATGCAAAACCACCCTAATAATGATTTTTCACTCATTATAGCAGGTTCATAAAATAACGCATCCATCTTTTATCCTGCCTTTTCCCTGTTGATTTATAGCTGATTTCCCAGCATTTTTAAAGGCAAAATCTTCTACTGGCCCTGGTTGAGGGTTTCGCTCCAATCAAGGATGGCGTCACCTTCCAGATATCTTTCGGCGTCAAGGGCCGCCATGCAGCCGGTTCCTGCAGCTGTGATGGCCTGCCTGTACCTTTTATCCTGGACATCGCCGCAGGCAAACACACCTTTGATATTGGTCTCTGTCGTGCCAGGCTTTACAGTGATATAGCCAGACTCATCCAGGTCGATCTGGCTGCCGAGGAATCCTGTGTTGGGCCTGTGGCCGATGGCAACAAAAATGCCGTCTGTTTCCAGGACTTCTTCCTCTCCGGTTTCATTATTCAGCACTTTAAGGCCGGTCACCTTATCAGATTCTGATAGGACCTCTACAGGAGTCCTGTTCAGTTTCCAGCTGATTTTCTGATTTTCCCTGGCCCTGTCCTGCATAATCTTTGAAGCCCGCAGCTCATCTCTGCGGTGGACAATGGTTACATTGTCAGCAAATTTAGTAAGGAAGTTGGCTTCTTCCATGGCAGAGTCCCCGCCGCCGATGATCAGGACCTTTTTCCCGCGGAAAAAGAACCCATCACAAGTGGCACAGGTGCTGACTCCCTTGCCTATATTGTCTTTCTCGCCGGGAATGTTTAAAAGCTTGGCAGAGGCGCCGGTTGAAAGAATGACTGATTCTGCTTCTATTTCTCCAATATCGTCTGCCTTCATCCTGAACGGCTTTTTTGAAAAATCTGCTTCTGTCACCCATCCTCTCTTAAAGACTGCACCAAAGCGTTCAGCCTGCTTTCTCATATTATCCATCAGCTCAGGACCCATGATTCCATCGGTGAAGCCCGGGAAGTTCTCGACCTCTGTCGTCAGTGTCAGCTGTCCTCCAGGCTGATCGCCCTCAATGATTACCGGATTCATATTGGCACGGGCCAAATAGATTGCTGCAGTCAGGCCGGCAGGTCCAGTTCCAAGAATTACTACCTTTTCCATTAAGATCAACCTCCAATAACAGTTTCTATTGTTCCGTACCCTTTTCATCCTTATTTATAACAGGCACCTGCAACTGGCCACTTGACACTTCCCTGTAAAAAAGGAAGCTTCCCTCATGACTTGGGAAGCTTCCTGCAGATCTATTTGTCCCTTATTCTTAAAAGCCGCAGCCCATTCAGCGTGACAATCAATGTTGCGCCCATATCAGCAAAGATGGCAATCCATAAAGTAAGCCAGCCGGGAATGACGAGCAGCAGGGCCACAAGCTTAATGCCCAGCGAGAATGTAATGTTCTGCTTGATGATCGTCATTGCTTTTCTGCTCAGCTTAACCGTAAAAGGCAGCTTCCCGAGGTCATCAGCCATCAGAGCAATATCAGCCGTTTCAAGAGCTGTATCCGTACCAGCGCCTCCCATGGCAATCCCAACTGTTGAAGCAGCCAGTGCAGGTGCATCATTCACACCGTCTCCCACCATGCCGGCACGTTTATATTTCTCCCGCAAGTCTTTGATATAGGAAAGTTTGTCTGCAGGCAGCAATTCGGCTTTGATGTCGGTTACCCCCGCTTGAACTCCAATGGCTTTTGCCGTTCCAAGATTATCACCTGTCAGCATAATAGTTTTCTCAATTCCTAATGCATGAAGCTTTTGAATGACATCCCTGCTATTTTCCCTCAGCACATCTGCAACAGCAATCACTCCCATTATTCCAGCTGGAGTTCCTGCTGCCATCACTGTCTTGCCCTGGTTTTGCAGGTCCAGTATCACCGTTCTTAATTCTTCAGGAATTCCATTCTGCAGTACTTCATCAAAAAGATTTGGACTGCCGACATAGCAGGTTTCACCACCTATCTTGCCTTTAATTCCTTTTCCCGTGATGGAGGCAAAGTCCTCCACTTCAATGTTTTGATAGTCCAGCCCTTCCTGCTCCGCTTTTTTCATGATGGCTGATGCCAATGGATGCCGGGAGCCGTTCTCAAGGGCAGCCACAGCAGAAAGCAGCTGTTTGGAGTCAGTCCCTGGAGAAGGGATAAAATCTGTAACAGCGGGACTCCCTTTTGTGAGGGTCCCTGTTTTATCGAATGCCAGGGCTTTTATGCCCCCCATCTCCTCCAGATGGATTCCGCCTTTGATCAGTACTCCATTTTTAGCAGCATTGCCAATCGCCGTCACAATGGCAACCGGAGTTGAAATGACCAGGGCACACGGACAGCCAACCACCAGCACTGCCAACCCCTGGTAGATCCATTCGCTCCAATCAGCACCAAAAAATAGAGGCGGAACAACTGCCGCACCGAATGCCACCATTATAATAATTGGTGTGTAGTACTTGGCAAATCTGTCGACAAATGCCTGTGAAGGGGCTCTTTCGGCCTGGGCTTCTTCAACAAGATGAATGATTTTGGCTATTGTTGTATCTTCTACGCGCTTGGTCACCTTAATTTCAAGGACACCTTCTTCATTTATCGTCCCAGCGAAGACTTCATCTCCCTTTGTTTTTGACACAGGGACAGATTCACCCGTAATGGCAGCTTGATTAACAGAAGATAAGCCTTTATCCACTGTTCCATCCATCGCAATTTTCTGGCCTGGCTTTACTATCATGATATCGCCAAGCTGGATATCCTCCACCTCAACCATCAGTTCCTGGTTTCCCCTGCGGATCAGCGCTTCCCTAGGGGCTATATCCATCAGCGTCCGGATCGACTGGCGTGCTTTATCCATTGAATAGGTTTCCAGGGCCTCGCTGATGGCAAATAATATGACAACAGTGGCCCCTTCCCCCCATTCACCTATAAATGCTGCACCAATGACCGCTATGGTCATCAGCGTCCTCATATCAAACTGGAGGCGGAAAAGGTTTTTTAAGCCTGTAATAAAAAGACGGCAGCCGCCGATTGCTATTGAAGCTGCGTACGCCAGGGCAGAGAACAAACTTTCCTCGCCGTTCATGTGTCCAGCTGCCCAGCCGATAATCAGCAGGACGAAGGAAGCTATAACATAAGAATGCTTTTGCCAAAAAGGCTCTTTCTTTTCTTCAAACCGCTGATTCTCAGGGATGATCCGCAGGTTTTCAAAGGCACCGGCCTTTTCCAGTTCCTTAATCGTGGCGTCTCCGTATACAGTCAGTTTTGAAGCGCCAAAGTTTACATTTGCATTAGAAACACCATCCAGGTGTTTTACGTTCTTTTCGAACTTAGCTGCACAGCCTGCTCAGGAAAAGCCCTGCACTCTATAGACCGTTTTATCAATAGATTTCCCCAAAGACTCACTCATTGGCCGGCCACCTCCTTTTGATGTTCGAAGGCAATCCGTATCAGCTGCTTCACATGCTCATCATCCAGGGAATAATAAACGAGCTTGCCTTCTTTCCGGTATTTTGCCAAACCAAGATTGCGCAGCAGGCGCAAGTGGTGGGAGGCTGTAGCAGTCGTACTGCCGACAATATTGGCTACATCACATACGCACAGCTCCTGTTCATGGCAAAGGGAAAGAGCAATCTTGACCCTGGTATCATCGGACAGCGCTTTGAATATTTGCGCAACTGCCTGTGTATTTTCTTTTTCAATGCTTTTCTTTATACGTTTAACTTTTACTTCATCCACACATTTTACTTCACAAATGTCATTCTGCTTCATAGCTTCACCCCAACATTCAAACATATATTTGATTATTAGTTTATGCAATTATTGGCAAACGGTCAAATAATTGTTTGAATGTTCCGGGAAAATTTCTGTGAAGTATGTGTCTATTTTTTGAAAAAGCAAAAATCCTTTCTGACATTTGTTCAATAAGGATTGTTTCATTGAGAGGTTTTTTTGTATGCTAGCATAGTAAAAGAAGATTTAAAGAGAGAGGGAGGTTCGATGAAGAGATCTATTTTTCCGATTCTTGCTGCTATTACGCTTGCGGCAGGATGTTCTTCTGCAGAGGAGGATTCCTCACATGCAGGCCATTCAGATGAACATAAGGATCAGGGTGCTCCAGAATTAACTTATACCCTGGGAAGCAATGATTGGGCGGCCGTGACCACTTACACAGACAGCCCGGAAATACTGGAAGCTTATCAGTTTGCAGTCGAGCATCCCGAGGTACTTAATTATATGCCATGCTATTGCGGCTGCTACGAGGAAGATGGCCACGAAAGCAATACCAATTGCTTTGTTGACAGTGTCAGCGGCAGCACCGTTTCCCTTGATACAATGGGCTTTGGCTGAGGGGTCTGTGTAGACATAGCCCGTGAGGCTAAATCAGAGTTTAATAAAGGGACACCTCTTAAGGATATCCGTACAATGATCGATGAGAAATATAAAGGGACAGGGATTGAATCAACTCCTACCCCAATGCCTGAAGTGTAAAAGCTTTGGCGGCAAAGGAAAAGCACACATCTGAAACTGCAGATGTGTGCTTTCTATTTTTGAATTTTAACAGGAGCTGCCTTCATTTTCACATTTCTTACTTAAACCAAGACCTGCGCTTGACTCAAACGCCAGTTTCGCTGAACCGCTTGATGCGATTTCCTATCTCATCACGCACATGCTTACCTACCTTTCGTTAACCTGCCTCAATTGGCATAGGATAATTCTGTGGGTTTAAAAAATTTCCACATAAAGATGATTAGCAGCATGATGCCTGAAGCCAGCCAAAAAACATTTGCCATTCCTATTGCTTTTTCTAACGAATATCCAGAGATTGGCCCTACAGCTGCTCCCAGATCAATTACGATTGTATAAGATGTCATAAAAAAGACTTTCCCTGAAGACTTAGAACAATATTGAGACATAAGTGTATCCATCACGGTAATAAGACTTGAAGAGGTCAGCAGATGCAAAAGTAAAAAAGGCAGCCATACCGCAATCGGCAGATGCAGGGGAATCACCGCCAGAAGAATAGCAGCCACACCTAAAAATAACAGCAGTATCTTGTGTTTTTCATCTGTTCTGTCCAATGCAGATCCTACTTTTGACACGACGAAAGGAGCAATTCCCCATCTGATTGCCTGCATAATGCCAGCTAAAGCAGCTGCCCCTATGGCCAGCCCATGGATATTGACTTGATCTGAGTATTGAATTTCAATCAAATGGCTTAAGCTTGCTGTCAGCATCCCATCAAGAAGCATCATCACCAGGAAGGCTGTCAGAAAAATCCTGATTAATTCTGGTTCCTTAAGCAGCTTCACATTTTCATATATGGTTGGTCCTGTTTGTTTTGGCGTATTTGTATGCAGAGCCTCAGGAAGAAATAGATGCAGGAAAGGAAGAATGATGAAAACAGAAAACCCTAATATCATACTGATGGCTGACATCCCGAACAAATCAGCAAACAGACCCCCTAGAAGCATGCCGAACAGGCTTCCGAGCCTGTACAGCCCGTTATACAACCCCATGAGCTGGCCCCGATTGCTGTCCGCTGCAAGCTGTAATATCAATAAATAAGCTCCAATCTTAAATATGGACCAGCAGAACCCCCAGATTGACCGAAGAAGAATCCACAATTCAAAATCTTTCACCACACCATATCCTAAGGTCGTGATGCCGCTAAAAATAACAGCTATGTACATCGCATTTCGAAATGTGACCTTTTTAAAGAAAAAACCAATGAGCGGATTCAGCGGCAGTCTCACAAAGCGGTTAACAGAAAGTAATACGCCGACCTGGATCAAAGATGAAAGCCCCGCTTCTTTCCAATGGACCGGCAAAACAATATAAAGCATAGAATCACCAGCCATACAGATTGCGGTCAAAAGGGCCATGCCTATTATAGTCTGCCTGTCAGTCTGCATTCTGCCCTCCCCTTTCAAAAGGACCAGTCATGTTTGGCTGGTCCTTTGTGCTGACTTATAAATTTTTTAATTCCAGCGAAGCGACAACGGCAGGTCCGCAGCAAGATTCCTGGCCGGCGCTCGCAGCCATGGTGTCAGACACACAGCAGCTTGATTGGATATTCGTGCTGCACACCCCTGTCTCGGGCAGCTCAAGCTGCACTTCTTTTGCGCCTTCTTTATCGCCGGTTAGATACGCTACTATGGAACGGACCTGTTCATAGCCTGTCGCAAGCAGGAAAGTCGGGGCCCTGCCATAGCTCTTCATGCCTGCAATATAGAAGTCCTTCTCAGGCTGGCGCAGTTCCTTTTCCCCATGCGGCCGGACGGTCCCGCAGCTATGGATATTCGGATCTATCAGCGGTGCAAGTTCCCCGGCACTTTCTACCGCAGCATCCAGCTGCAGCCTCACCTCATGCAGGAATGCTGTATCCGGCCGGAACCCCGTGCCTGCCACAATTTCATCAATATCCCCAATGGACATCTCTTCTCCATTCAGTTCTCCGATTAAGGCTAGTTTACCGTTGACTGATTGCACCTTGCTGATATGAAACGGAGTTAAAACCTCCACAGCCCCGGACTCCACAAGCTGCTGAATTCTGATACCGAGTTCTCCGCGGGCAGGCAGCCCATCGTTTTCCTGCCCGCCATACACTTGAGCTATATGCTTTTTTCGAAGTATCCAGTGAATAGCTGTATCAGGATATTCTTCTTTAAGCCTCGCCAGTTCAAGGAGGCCGTTAATGGCAGAATGGCCGCTGCCCACCACTGCAATGGTTTTATTTTTATATTTGCTTCCCTGCTTTTGAATATCAGGGATACCATAATGAATGCGGTCTCTCAGCGTTCTTTCTGACTTCGTCCAGATTCCATTCGATAATATAGGATTGGGATTAGTCCATGTACCTGAGCAGTCAATTACGGCTCTCGCTTCGAATAATTCTGTGGAATCTTCAACATCCACATAGATTTGAAATGGAGCGCTGTCCCTCTTTCCCGTTTTGAGTTTATCGTGTGCTTTTCTTGCGATACCGGTGACTTTTGCTTGTAATAAAATGTTTTTCTTTATGGCCGGAAGGCTGCTTAAAGGAAGCAGATACCGCTCGATAAGCTCCTTGCCTGCAGGCAGCTCTTGATCATCCGGAGCTTCCCATCCTGATGCCTCCAGCAATTCCTTCGCTGCTGCATCCACATTGTACTGCCAGGGGGAGAACATTCTGACATGGCTCCATTCCTTTATGCTGGAACCCGCACCATCACCGGATTCAAATAATATAAATGGCTCTTCTTTTTTCACTAAATGGGCTGCTGCTGCAAGACCGACCGGACCTCCTCCAATAATCGCAACAGGCAATTGCCCCTCATTAACCCTCTTCATCATATGTCCTCCTCTATTTAAGCAAAATTTTTAACAGCCTTTATTGTCTTTCCTGTCTCCGCAGCATACCGGGGATTCTGTCATGACATTCGCCAGAAGGCGGACGGATCGCTGGACAATATCCCGCTCAAAATCATTCATACGGGCAAAGACATCTTCCAGATAGGTATTCACCTGCTCATCAATGCCATCTGCAACCTTCTTTCCTGAGTCTGTCAATGAAAGGATGCTCGCCCTTTTATCTTCTTTGGATGGAAGCTTTTCAACCAGCCCCATTTTGCTTAATGTCTGAATCTGCCTCGAAAAAGTGGCAATTTCCACACCCAGAAGATCAGCGACATACTGCATGGACGGATTATGATTGACGCTTATTTCATAAAGGATATGGCTTTGAATCGCGGATACATCTATTCCATCTACAGAACAGCACACTTTGTTCAGCAGTCCAAAGCTTCTGGTAATGGATTGAAATGATTCTCTCATGCTAGTCCCTCCCTATATCAATGCAATCTTTTTTTCCTTCGTTTCCGTGATGCCGGAAATGATGGAGCAAGCTGTTTTTCTAAGGCCTAATATAAATCTGAATGTCGGACCATGACTATGGGATGAAAGGGGACCTGCAAAATAAAGTCCAGGTATATTCGATTCAAATGACTCACTCAATCTTGGGAACTGGGAAAAACCTTGTTCCCTGTCAATTTGCTCACGCAATTCGGCATTGATAAAATAGGCTTTGTCTAAATCGATATGAAACCCTGAAGCTGACAGGAGATGGTCCGCCAGCTTTTCTGTCCCATCAGACAACTTTAACAGCAACTGGCCATCCTGTTCTTTTATCTGTTGAATTTGTACATTTGCCCTTTGGGTAACGATTCCGTCGACATATGGTTTTAAGAAATGGGCAATACTCCCTGGCGACTGGCCCCATTCTTCTTTCTTTTCATCATCAGTGAGATGGAAGAATACATTACCCAGATCCCTCAGTTCTATCTCAGCTTCTCTGCTTCCGGCATAATTAGGTGATGCGGCTCTGTACACCAGCTCCACCTCTGCTCCTTCACGCTTTAATAGACCGGCTGCTTCCCATGCACTCTGTCCGCTTCCGAGCACGATAACCTTTTTATCCTTAAAAGCGGAGAAGTCTGTGTATCCGGAAGTATGGGAAACCAGCTTCGGGGAAAAATTTTTAACCATTTCCGGCAAGTATTTATAATGTTCAACTCCCGTTGCAACAACTACATTTCTGGCAAAATGCTTTTCGCCTGAATCTGAAACAACTTCATAGATGCCTTCCTTAAAGGAAACATGAGTGATTAATTGAGGAGTAAATATGATTCCTGCTTTCTCCGCAAACCAGCTGGCATATTGTGTAAAAATCGTACGCGGAAGAGGAGTCACAAGCTGTATCCCTGTTTCCGCTGCAAATTGATGTACTGTCCACTTATCCTCAGGATCAGAAAAACTCACAAAATCATGCGGGGTTCGGATAAACATATCCTGCGGCATTTGATTTTTCCAAAAATCCATAGGATATCCAAAAATTTTATAAGAAAGACCATTTCCCAATGCATGGGCAGCAAGTGAAATTCCATAAGGCCCAGAACCAATAATGATGACATCCAACATAATAACCTCTCCTTAGTTTACAAAATTGAGTAAATTTATGTATAAATAAAGTTCTTATAATTAATTTATAATACTTTTAGTTGAAATTTACAAGTAATTTTAAAAAAAAAAAAAAAAGAAGCCAGCAGGCCCTGATGTATTTAGCAGCCAATTGCTCTCATATCTTTTTAATAAACCGGCAGCATGAGAGGAAATGAGTGATGGACTTATAGAAGCTTTTTTCGTTTTGTTGGATTTTTGGTCAATATGCTTTCCTCTTCCTTATGGAGGCCCAGAAAAAAGAAATGACATGCAGAAGGATTCACTTGAAAAAATCAAGCAACTTCATCCACCATGAATCATCAAATTGACCATCAGATACCTGATGAAAACCGCTGAAGATCCCCAAATGTGTGATACCCTGTTCATGGTGGACATTTTGCGTATAAAAAGAGAAAAAAAGAAAATTCGTTCTCTCTGCTTTAACGATTGCCGGAGGCGGTTCTCCAGTTTGCTTCTCACTAAATTCCAGATAGTCCTGTTTTGAAGGATTGGTCAGGATGAATAAAATGGCCAGTAGAACTGCAGCTCCAAAAATAGATAAGCTCCTATTCCTCATGGATCTGTACCTCCATTTTTCTTCTTAGAAGCACATTTCGTTTAATTTCCCTGTAAATCCTTTTTTTTAAACGGATTTTGCCCAAAAGAAAAGGAAGCCGAACGGCTCCCCGTTTTTTTTATCCCTACAAATACTTCCTGTGTATCCCTTTCCCGTCATAGGTAAACAGCATCTGCTTGCCCTCAACGATCGTTTCGAGATTGACGCTGCGCCCCCAGAGCTGATGAACATAAGGAAGGACTTTCTCAAGGTACTTCAGATCCAGTTCAATTCCTTCAAATCCGTGCTTTAAGTACAGCTCCCCGTTTTTCAGATAGTCTCCGTCTGCGACTGTTAAGTATGGGAACCCTCCATTGACCCTCATGCTGACAAGCTGATCCCTTACCTCTTCCCAGCCTTTGTCCACGATCTTATAATCCTTCCCCTGCTTCTGAAACAGATACATATCCTCCCGCATGACAAGATCCTTTGTCAGGTAATTGCGCAGGAAGGAGATATCTGATTCGACCTCGCGCACTTCAAACATCTTCTCTCTGCCGGATCCGCTTTGGACGCCGCGCTTTTTCATTTCCTCTGAAGGATTGTCATAGCGGTCTTCAATATCCTCGAAAATTTTCAGGCCAAGATAATACGGATTGATATTAGTCCTCGAAGGCTGTACCACCCCTGCGTTAAGCTTCGCAAATTCAATGGATTCATCGCTGGTCAGATCCATCTCGCGGAGGATCCTCTGGTGCCAGAAGGATGCCCAGCCTTCGTTCATAATCTTCGTTTCCAGCTGCGGCCAGAAATACAGCATTTCCTCGCGCATCATCGTCAGTATATCCCGCTGCCAGTCTGTAAGCTCCCGGCTGTATGATTCAATAAACAGCAGGAGGTCCTTTTCAGGCTGCGGGGGAATTTTCTTCAGCTTCTTTTTCTTCTCAGGCTTCTTTTTGCTTCTGCTGTCCAGATTCCAGAGATCATCGTAAGGAGTCGCAGCCGGTGCTTCCTCTTCTTCATATTCAAAGTCTTCCGCGCTCCAGGCAAGCTTCGGCCGCATCAGGCTTGGATCAATATGCTCCTCGATGGCTAGCACAGCATCCAGGAAGGTTTCCACCTCATGCTTCCCATGCTCGATTTCATACTGGCGGATCCTTTCTGCTGTTGCAGACATGCTCTCCACCATGTCCCTTTTTGTATTCTGGAAACGGATATTGTTCTTGAAAAAGTCGCAGTGGGCCAGGACGTGGGCCACAATCAGTTTATTCTGGATAAGCGAATTCGAGTCAAGCAGAAACGCGTAGCAGGGATCTGAATTGATGACAAGCTCATATATTTTTGATAGGCCAAGGTCATAATGAAGCTTCATCTTATAAAACTGCTTGCCAAAGCTCCAGTGGGAAAATCGTGTGGGCATCCCGTAGGCGCCAAATGTATAAATGATATCGGCAGGGCATATTTCATACCGCATCGGATAAAAATCCAAGCCGAAACCCGTGGCAATCTCGGTTATTTCCTGTATGGCATGCTCAAGGCCTTTGCGGTCGGTGTCTCTCATCATCTCTCCTCCTTCATCTTCTTATCTCAATTTATGAGAGAAGGACGGGATTGATGAATCAATAAAAAGGGACTCTGCATCCTGAGTCCCTTAGTGCCTACTTTTTCTCTTCCACCGACAAGCTGATCAATTTATCATTGACAGTGTCATGCGACACCCTTACGACAACTGTCTTTGTTTTCTGTCCTTCTTTTACCTGAAACTCGAACAGATCTGCTGCCGTATTCTCTGATAATGCCTGGCGCCCCTGGTACTGGTAGTCGACGACTTCTTCCCCGGGATAATCCTCTTTGATCACGGAAGTCGCTATGCGGCCGAATTTTTCATAATCAGGCTTCTGCACAGCCAGGGCTGCCGGAGAAGCAAGTGCTGATAATAAGAATCCAAAAAGCAGCATAGAAAGAAAATGTTTTTTCATTTTTCAATCCTCCATCTTTTTCATTAGCTTTCTTCAGAACTGCAGACTTTATGCATGGTCATTTACTGCAGAGAAGTATCCTGCACTGCTTGTTCTATACAGGTAAAAGATGAAAGACGCGCTGTATCAGGAAGACCAAGATTTGCTGAGAGAAATCTGTACTGAAGGGCGCAAACTAATATCATCTCCTCAACATAGGAGGGTGAGCCAGATGAATAAAGTCGATTATGACCGGGCGTTATACTACACACACCGTTCAGAATGGGATAATCTCCTGATATTAATGGTCCGAACCCAGGACCAGTTCCTTTCCAAGAAAATTGAGCATTTCCTGCATGCGTATAACTTTGAAAAAGACTATTCCATGATCGAAAAGCATTTGTATTCTTTGCTGAGATATATCGATCATGCAAATGAAATTTCAGAGGACAGCCTGTTCAAGGAGCCTTTGTCAATATAACAAAAAGAATTCCACCAAAAAAACACGGTCAATCAGGCCGTGTTTTCCTTTGCTTCCCCTATTGTTTTCTCCTGCTGTCCTTCCTGGAGCAGCTTTCCTGCAATAACAGCTGCTGCGAAGGAAAAAATAAGCAGGAAGGATAGAATATAAAAACTGAAAGCTATGCTGGGGGCTCCTGACAGCCCGGTAAAAACAAGCAGCAGCAGCGTCCGGATTAAAAGCCCCATGGACCGGAAAAGGCTGTCTGTCCTGCCGATCAGATGATTCGGCACCCTTTCCATCATCAGTGCATTCCTGGCCACTCTTGTTCCAGCATTGCCAAAGGCAAGGAAGATCGCTAAGGACAAGAAGACAGGAACATCTTTTATAAAAACAATGACCGAAATGGCTGCTGTATAGGCACCGATCGTCAGAATCATCGACCTTTCATTGCCCCACCGGGAAGCGATGGCCGGAACAGCGAGTCCGGCCAATGCGGCTCCTATCCCATAAATCATGCTTTGGGTTCCATATACCGAAGCATCAGCCTGCAGAATATCCGCGATATAAACAGGGAACAGATAATTGGTCACCATGACGCCAATAAAAGGCATCATTGAAGCAAAAAGGAAGACAAACAGCACCGGACTTGCTTTAAGAAACAGCAGACCGCCTCCAGCTTTCACTTTCCCCTGCTGTTTAACAGAATTTTCTCCTGAGGTATAAGGAATCAGCCAAAACAGCCCAAATGCTCCCAGATAGGTCAAAGCATCAATCAGCAGCAGCCGCTCCAGAGGGACAGTGGATATGATGGCCGCTGCAAGCGCCCCCGCTGCCACGCTTGAAAGCTGGCCCTGAATCTCCATGGCGCCATTGAGCCTTCTATAGTGGGAAGGGTCGAAAATTTCCTGGTTGAATGCAAAGATGGCGGGATAAAACAATGTATAATAAAGGCTTCCAGCCCCGTACAGAATGATTAGATGGACTGTTTCATAATCGAGTCCAAAATAGCCGGCTGCGGAAAAAGCAGCGATTATGATAAAGCCTGCTCCTTCCCCGAACAAAAGTATCCTTTTGCGGGAAAAGCGGTCAATCAGCTGGCCAAAAAACGGTGTAACAGCAAAATTGATGATGGTCATGGCTATGGCCGCATAACCGAAAACCTTCCCGCCGTTTTCACCGGATGCAAGCAGCCAGGGAATCGCAATCATGGTAATCCCAGACCCGATGGAAGACAGAATATTGGCAGCAACAATAAAGCAGAAGCGACGATCGCGGTACAATCCATTCATGCTTTTTCCTTACTTGCCTTTCATCTGGACATAGCCATTTACATAAAGTTTCAGTTCATCCATCAGCTGATCGACGAGAGCTGCCGGCTCCTCGTTCAGCCCGTCATTATCATAATCAAAGCAGTGAGGATCAAGCACAAGCTGTTTTGGGATCACATTTGCATAGACCCCTCTTCCAACAGTCCTCATATTATTCAGGGCATTAATGCCCCCTTTTCCTCCGCCGGATACAGCGAGCAGTGCAACCGGCTTATGTGCGAACTGATCACTGCTCAGAAAATCAAGGGCGTTTTTCAGCACGCCGCTCATGGCGCTGTGGTATTCAGGCGAAGCAAGAACGATCCCGTCTGCCTCTGCAGCCCTCTGGCGCAGCTCCTTTACAGCCGTCAGCTCGTACTGGTGCTGCTCCCCGCTGTAAAGGGGAATCTCACCCAGGCTTAAATCAACCAGGTCTGCTCCGTACTTTTTCGCAATATACCGGGCAGCGATTCCTGTTCTGCCCTTTTTTCGTGGACTTCCGCTAAATACTGCAATTTTCATGCTAGTTCTCTCTCCTTTTCTGTAGCTTCTCTATGTTCTTATTATAGGGAGAGACTGCACCGCGGAAATCGTCGCTTTGTTTTAATGTTACATACACATTTAGTCTAACTGAAAATTCAGGCACCTACAACTTTGGATGGAGCCGTATTAAACAAGCTTCTCCCTCACAGCCAGCAGTGCTGCCTGCGTCCGGTCCGAGATCTCGAGCTTTGACAGCAGATTGGATACATGTGTCTTGACCGTTTTCTCTGTGATAAAAAGGGAGGCAGCGATTTCCTTATTGCTTTTCCCTTTCGCTATCTCCTTCAATACATCGAGTTCCCTTTTTGTCAGTTCATCTATTGGGCTTTTCTTCTTATCCTTATTGGACAGATGTGACAGCAGGTGGGAGGTTGCCTTTGGATGCAGCTGATTTTCCCCTTGCGTAACCTGGACGATCGCCTTCACAAGCTCATCCGGTTCTATATCCTTCAGCTGGTATCCGGAAGCCCCTGCCTCAAGTGCCGGAATGACATGGTCCTGATCGGAAAAGCTGGTTAGCATCAGAACCTTTGTTTCCGGGTATTTCTGTTTGATCATTCTTGTTGCCTCTATCCCATTCATATTCGGCATATCCAGGTCCATGAGGACTATATCCGGCTTTAGTCTCCCTGTCTGCTCGACTGCCTCCAGCCCGTCCTTTGCCTCCCCGGCAATTTCAATCTCCTTCTGCGTCTTAAGGAAAAAAATCAGACCCCTTCTGACAACATGGTGGTCATCAGCCACCAGCACGCGCACTTTCATCATAATCCCCCTTAAATTGGTATGCTTATCTGTATTTCTGTCCCTTTGCCTGGCGCAGTTTTGATAGAGAAACTGCCGCTAAGCATTTCTGTCCTTGCCTTCATACTGTTCAGTCCCATAGTAGGCAGGCCTTTTCCTTTATGATAGTAGAATCCGCAGCCTGCATCCTTTATGATCATTGTGACTCTGCTGCTGTCTTTCTCCACAAAAAGCCGCACCATATCCTTGCCTGAGTGCTTCTTGCAGTTTCCGAAGGCTTCCTGCCCCATTCTCCACAATGCTTCTTCAATTTTCCCCGGGAGGGCAATGATTCCTTTTACTTCTGCCTCTACCTGTAGGCCGAGCATCTGCCCATAATTCTTCAGGGCGCTGACAAGCCCGTTCTCAAGGCCGCGCGGGCGAAGCTGCCAGATCAGTGCCCTCATCTCGCTGAGCGCCTCCTGGGCAAGATCTTGTATGTAAGAAAATGTTTCCTTCACTTCAGCCCCTTCGGCCATTTCCATCCCGCCCCTTGCCGTTAAATTCACAGAAAACAGCAGCTGATTGACAGAGTCATGCAAGTCTCTTGCAAGCCTGTTCCTCTCAGCCGTAAGAGCCAATTCCTGCTCCCTCTGGGTCAGGGCAATCCGTTTAAGGGCCGTGCCTATTTGAAACGCAACTGATTCCAACAATGCCAGCTCCCCATCAGAGAATCTGGTTTTATGAGGGGAGCCGATATTAAGAATGCCGAACCTCTCTTCCCCTGCCCTCAAGGGGACACTGGCATGGTGGGTCAGCCCATTCGTATCTCCGCGCCCCTCTTCAATCGCTTCTTCAATCCGCTTGCAGCCGATAATATTGGTCGCCTTATTCAGCTTGCCATTATTGAATCTGTCAACGCACCAGCAGCCTCCCTGGCACATTGGCGCATAGTGATTTAAGGACAAGGCCTGCGGAAGCCGCTCTTTTGCGGCAAGATGATATCCTCCTTCCCCATCAATCAGAAAGATCCAGCCTGTTTCCAGATTTGTCACTTCAAGCAGCTTCTTCAGCACTTCCGGCAAAACTGACTTTATATCCGTCCCCTCATTGAGAAGCTCTGCGATTCCTTTTAATATTTTCACTTCAGAAAGCCGGTCTTCCATGGTCATACTCGTGCCTCCCATTTTTACTCTCTTTATTATAAAGCTTTGTGAACAGTTCGGCCTTCGCATTTTGGATGAGGAGCGTCTGCGGCTAAAGTTGCAGCTTCTTTATTAAAAATGCGCAGAAGAAAAGGCGGATTCTGCTCTGCAGAACGGCCGCCTTTTCTTTGGTCAGGCCTTCTTGGCCTCTTCAAGCTTTTTCATTTTTTCATCAATCAGATTCATGAACTCGTTTTCAAGCTTTGCCAGCTTTTCCCTGCTCTCTTCCAGTCCTGTGCTGTTGACTCCGAAATAGAATTTGATCTTCGGCTCTGTTCCGGAAGGACGCAGGCAGATCCATGAACCGTCCTCAAAAAGATACTTGATGACATTGGACTTCGGCAGGCCGATTGGTTCTTCCTCGCCTGTTGCCGGCTTAGCAAGGCCTGTCAGATAATCCTCCATCCTCAGGACCTTCCATTCACCCAGGCTTTCAATCGGATCTCTTCGGAAGGAAGCCAGCGTTTCCTGGATCAGCTCGGCCCCCTGCTTCCCTTTAAGGGTGAGAGATCTGAGCCCTTCCAGATAATAGCCATATTCCTTGTAGATAGCCATCAGTGCATCGTACAGCGACATACCCTTTTTCTTGTAGAAAGCGCATGCTTCTGTCGCCAGAAGGGCAGCCTGGACGGCATCTTTATCACGGGCAAAATCGCCGATCAGATAGCCATAGCTCTCTTCGTAGCCGAACAGGAATTTGTAGCTGTTTTCTTTATAGAAAGCATTGATTTTCTCAGCGATGAATTTAAAGCCCGTAAGCACATCCATGACCTCTACATCATGGGACTCGGCAATTTTTGCACCCAGTTCCGATGTAACAATCGTTTTCAGCATCGCTCCATTTGAAGGAAGCGTTCCCTTTGCTTTCTTCTCGTTCAGAATATAGTGAAGCAGAATGGCGCCGGTCTGATTCCCGGTCAGAACGGTATATTCCCCTCTGTCATCCTTGACTGCGATTCCAAGCCTGTCTGCATCAGGATCTGTTGCGATCAGAAGATCTGCCCCAACCTCATTGCCGAGCTTGATTGCGAGTTCAAATGCGGCATGCTCTTCCGGATTCGGGCTTTTGACAGTTGAGAAGCCCGGGTCTGGAACAGCCTGCTCCTCAACCGTATAAACATGCCTGTAATCCATTGCTGCCAGTATATCCTGCACTGGCTTACCGGCGGTGCCATGCAGCGGGGTAAATACTACTTTTATGTCTGTTTCACTGCCGAGGGCCGGATTTTCAGAAATGGTTTTGAGCTTTTCCTGATAAGCCTGGTCCACTTCCTCCCCGATCATCGTAATGAGCCCCTGCTCCAGCAGAGTTTCTTCTTCAGCCGCCTCTATCAGCAGCTCATTTTCAATTTCATTGACTTTTTCTATGACGATGTCTGCGCTTTCAGGAGGCAGCTGTGCGCCATCCTCGCCGTATACCTTATAGCCATTATATTCAGGCGGGTTATGGCTTGCGGTGATCACAACACCGGCAAATGCCTGCAGATAGCGGACCGCAAAGGATAACTCAGGCGTTGGCCTCAAACCATTGAATACATAAGCACGGATTCCGCGCGTTGCCAGCGTTTTAGCCGTCTCCATTGCAAATTCCTTTGACATATAGCGCGAATCGTACGCGATTGCCGCGCCTCTTTTTTTAGCTTCTGCCCCGTATGTTTCAATATAGGAAGCAAGTCCGGCTGCTGCCTTCCTGACCGTATAGATGTTCATTCTGTTCGTGCCGGGGCCGATTTCTCCCCTCATGCCGCCTGTGCCGAATTCCAGATCTTTATAGAAGGCATCCTCCATCCTGCTGTCATCCAAGCGAAGCTCTGCCAGCTCCTGCTGCAGGCTGCTGTCCATATTTGCATATCCAAGCCATTTTTCCGCTTTTTGTTTCCAGTCCATCTCTTTACCTCCCGGCTGCCTCTCAACAGGCTGATTGCAGTAAAGCATCTGGCGCTCGTTCTGCTTTTCTGTTATGTACTTGTTCATCCCTTCACAGGGACTGTTTATTTTATACATTCTGCTGCGGCCCGCGAATTTCCTCCTGAAACCTTTCGAGCTTTCACGACAATTTTCCGCAATTATATTATATAGAAAAAGGCCTGCCAGTGAAAGGCAGGCTGCTGATGTTATTTTTTGTAATGAATCTTATAGATATCATGGCGCCGGTCCTTCAGCTGGCGGACTGTCCCGTCCTGGCGCTGGCGCCTGAGGATTTCAAGGTCCACATCCCCGATCAGCACCATTTCGATATTGGGATTGGTCTCTCCGACGATGCCATCCCTTGCAAACTCAAAGTCTGACGGCGCAAAAATGCCTGACTGCGCATATTGGATATCCATATTCTCCGTTTGCGGCAAGTTCCCGACCGTTCCCGAAATGACCGTATAGATTTGATTTTCGACCGCTCTTGCCTGTGCACAGTACTTGACACGCAGATAGCCTTGGCGGTCTTCTGTACAAAACGGGGTAAAAATAATCTTTGCGCCTTTATCTGCTGCGATCCTGGCAAGCTCAGGGAATTCAATATCATAGCAGATCTGGATCGCAATCCTTCCGCAGTCTGTATCGAATACCTTCACTTCATCCCCGCGGCTGATCCCCCACCATTTACGCTCATTCGGGGTGATATGGAGCTTATATTGCTTTTCAATCGTGCCATCTCTCCGGAAAAGATAGGCAATATTGTAGATTTCATCATCATCCTCTTTGACGAAATGGGAGCCGCCGATGATATTGACATTATATCTGACAGCCAGATCGGTAAACAGCTCGATATATTCTTCTGTGTACTCTGTAACCCTCCGCACTGCAAGGCTGGGTGACTTTTCATCAAGGAATGACATCAGCTGCGTGGTGAATATCTCAGGGAAAACCGCAAAATCGGCCCCTGCATCTGAGGCGACGTCTGTAAAATATTCCACCTGGTTTGCAAAATCATCAAATGAACTGATTTGCCTCATCATGTACTGAACCACACAAATCCTTACTGGATAGCTTGTTTTATAGAATCTTTTCGTTGTTGGCAGGTAGTCGACATTATTCCATTCCATCAGGGTCGCATATTTGTTGGACTGGACATCATCCGGCAGATAATTAGGATTGATCCGCATGAGAGTGAACTCATTCAGGAGCTGGAATGAGAGGACCGGATCATAAATTTTATGGCGGGATACCTCGCTTACATACTCGCGCGGGCTCATTTCCCCGGCATATTTATGATAGTTCGGGATCCTGCCGCCAATGATGATGCTTTTCAGGTTCATCTGCCGCACCAGTTCTTTCCGTGCCTCATACAGGCGGTAGCCGATTTTCATGCGCCGGAAATCGGGGTGCACCATTACTTCAATGCCGTATAAATTATACCCATCCTGATTATGGTTCGTAATATAGCCATTATCCGTCACATCGCTCCACGAATGCCTGTCATCATATTCATCGAAATTGATGATCAGGCTGGAACAGGACCCGATGATATCGCCATCATATTCTGCGACAAACTGGCCCTCCGGGAAGACTTCCAGATGGCTCTCCAGATGCTCCCGCTTCCACGGATCCATCCCGGGAAAGCATAGCTCCTGCAGGGCTATGATTTTATCAATATCTTCAGCCCTTGTATTGCGTATGATCATTTTCTTCTCAAATTTACTCAAATCCAATTTTGACATACTGTCTGCATCTCCTCTTATTCGCGCTGCATGTTAATGGCATTTACACTATGAGGGCCTTTTCTCCCAAGGCTCCGTCACGCCCGCTGTGAATAAGGAGGCTTTCAGGCTGATTGCCTTCAGCACCCCCTCAGAAATTTCCTCATGGGTAAGCCATCTGGCCTTTTCCCCTTCAAAACGGAATCCAAGAATAATCCTCATCCACTTGAGAGAGGAAGTTTCCAGGCCTTTGAAAGGCTCCCTCGAAGCATGGCTGCCTTTAATCTCATACAGCTCTGTAAACTTGTCATCTTTCGCTATGTACTGCAAAAGCCACTGGAAGCTGTCCGAAGCATCGCTTCTCATCCAAACGGCGGCCAAATCGAACGTCCCCCGGTCCAGAACAGCTTGGATCAAGCATTCCTGGAACTGGACGGGACTGTAATAGTCTGCTTGTATAAAAGAAACGTCTCCAGGTACAGAAATTTCTTCCATCATTTTTAAAAAATGATCATGGCTTCTGCCCATTGCACTGACATGGAATCCTTCTTTGCAGAGCGATTCAATCACTCTTTTTAACATACCCGTTCCGCCAATGACTAACGCATGTTTTTTCATATTAATACTCCTTTTACAGATAGGATAATATTAGGACTGATGCTCGCCCCTGCATCAATGGTAGAATGAAAGAAGGAATTTCCGGCTGCCGTTAACAGCTTATGCCTGCACATCTTCACTCATGCTGTCCTGAACACTGCAAAAATGTGAAGATTAGGTGTCTTTAATTCAAGGGAATTTACAAGTCCGGAGAATCTCTTTATAATTTCACCATAAACCAATTAAAGGAGAAGCATATGGATAAGCCAAAACAAGATCCGAGGGAAAACCTTTTATTCCTTTCCTGGGCAGCCTCCATCCTGGCGATGTTCGGAAGCCTCTATTTTTCTGAAGTCCGCCATTATGAGCCCTGCGCACTCTGCTGGTACCAGCGCATCGCCATGTACCCCCTCGCCGTCATACTCGGGATCGCTGTGATTAAAAAAGACTTTAAAATCAGCTTTTATACAATGATCCTCTCCGCTGCCGGTGCATGCATATCTATTTATCATTATTCTATACAGAAGGTCTCATTCCTTGGCGAAAATGCCCTTTCCTGCGGCAGGGTCCCATGCACAGGGCAATATATCAACTGGCTGGGATTCATTACGATTCCCCTGCTTGCGCTTACAGCTTTTATCATTATCTTTATAACAAGCTTGATCATCTGGAAAAAAACAAAGGAGGCAGTGTGATTTGAAGAAAGTCATTATATTTTTAGTTATTATCATAGCACTATTTGCAGGTGTGGCAGTGCTCACCAGTATGCAGAATAAAGAAAAGGTATCCGGCAATAACCCATACGGAACAGAGAATCTGAAGTCTGAAACAATCGACCAGCTCGATGATCCGAACTACCAGAACATTATTCTCCCGGATGAACTGGAGAAAAAGCTTGAAGCAGGAGAAGACGCAACCGTCTACTTCTTCAGCCCTACATGCCCGCACTGCCAAAGGACAACCCCTGTTGTCGCCCCGCTGGCAGATGAGATGGGAGTCGACCTTGTACAATTCAACCTGTGGGAATTCGAAAACGGCTGGGACAACTACAACATAAACGAAACACCAACAATCGTCCAATACAAAGACGGCAAAGAAACAAACAGAATCACAGGCTCACAAGACAAAGAAGTATTCGAAGAATGGTTTAACGAGAATTCTAAATAAGAAAAAACGGGAAGGATCGCTCCTTCCCGTTTTTACGTTTATATATGATGATAAATCCAATGATAAGAATTAATGCTTCTATCATGATGTTGACCTCAATAAAACTAGCCCCTACTCGTAACATCGCAGGTTAACCCGTTCAGAATGCCTGCAGTTACAAACATTCCCGAATCAGAGCTGCATTACGGAAGGAGCTGGTTGTTATGCAGGATGTCCAACAATTAGCGGGTTTATACCTCTTAAGACTTTATTTATCTAGTGCTCCTGAAAAAGAGATTGAAACGAATCTTTAGTCCCGATTATTGGTTTTGCAGAAATGTACCAAAGTTTAAAAAGCCCTGTTGGTTGGAGTGGAGGGCACGCAGACTCCTCATAAAATGCATGCTCATTTTCTTCGTGCGATGCAGGCACGCGGAAGATAATTTAAAGTCCTGCGGGATTGCAGCGGAAATGTTGAGACCCCGCAGCGCGCAAGCGTGAGGAGGCTCAACTCCGCCCCGCGGAAAGCGAAGTGCCTGGAGTGCAGATCAACAGCCTCAGTTATAGCGCAATCTAATAAAATCTTTTGATTTTAAATAGGAATAATGAGGTGCCATTTGCCACAAAATTATCAAAAACCCTGTTGATCGGAACGGAAGGCACGCAGACTCCTGCGGGATTGCAGCGGAAATGTTGAGACCCCGCAGCGCGCAAGCGCGAGGAGGCTCAACTCCGCCCCGCGGAAAGCGAAGTGCCTGGAGTGCAGATCAACAGCCTTGGTTATAGCGCAAATCTAATAAAATCTTTTTGATTTTAAATAGGATTAGAACTAGAAACCATTGTCTGGACTACCCTATTAAAGTCAGCAGGAGCTGCAAAACTCTCAACGCCCCTGTTGGTTGGAGTGGAGGGCATGCAGACTCCTGCGGGGAATAGCGGCAAAGCTGAGACCCCGCAGGAGCTTGCTCTGAGGAGGCTGAGCGCCGCCCCACGGAAAGCGAAGTGCCCGGAACGGAAACCAACAGCTCCATATTAAATAAAACACTATAAAAAAAACAGGAAGAAGCACCCCCGCTCCTTCCCGTTCTTCAAACTCACTACTTCTGCCCCATTTTAAACCAAAAGCTCATTCGCCGCTTTCGTATACACACTAAACATATCACCCTTCAGCTCTTTTGCATCAATAAAAGAGCTGAAGCCGAAAGGAAAGAATAATCCGAAATCTTTCAGGATATGTACATTCTTCTGAAAGATGCCCTCATATCGGTTTTCCGGATCAGAAGATTCCAGGATAGAAATCAGCGTCTGCAGGCTGGCGATCACCTGAAATGCTTCCTTCAAAGTCCCGAAATATTCAAAATGCCTGGTAGAAGTATGCAGCACCTTCAGCTTTTCAAACTCTTTAATATCCTCATCTGAAAAATAAGCAGGAAAAATAGATGTATAAAAATAATCTACCAGTTCCCTGATCCTCTCTTCCTGGTTAGGAGTCGATGCAAAAACTACTTTCACTGAAAACCCACCTTTGTAATCCTTGTAATCATTTCGTAACATATAATCCTAGAATAACATATCAGCCGAATCTCTAAGGGTGGTAATTATACCCATAGAGACGGCATTTTTTTACATAGCCTAGGAAATCGCGAATAAAGAAACCGCTTTTTTTTACATAAAAATATGTCTTTTGGCTTACCCGCTTACAATTATACAATATTGGAGCATACTGGGGAGATATGAATCGGCTGCCGGCATCCATTGCATGGAAACATTTTTCATGTATGATTTATATGTGAATTAACGGCTTACTATTATAGGAAAATACTGGCTGAAGGAGGGCTTTGTATCATTATGAAGAAAAAAGGTGAATGGTTTGAAATTATAATCCCCAGCCACTGGGAGGGCATGACGCTTGAGGAGCTTCTCCGCAGCCGCTGGAAGGCCCCTAAAAAGCAAATCCATTTGATGAGAATGGAAAAAAGCATATTAGTGGACGGTTCAGCTCCTGCCTGGACATCACCGCTTATTGAAGGCAGCAGGCTGGGGCTAAAGCTTTTTGCTGAAGAAGATTTCGGCGTAAAGCCTGCATACCATGAAATTGACGTGCTGTATGAGGATGATCATATGCTGATTCTCAACAAGCCTGCCGGCATGGATACTCACCCCAATGAGCCGATGCAGGAAGACACGCTTGCCAACGCAGCTGCCTTTCATCTCCTGGCCAAAGGGGAGTACCGCCAGGTCAAGCACATCCACCGCCTTGATAAAGATACAACCGGTGCTGTATTGTTCGCCAAGCATGCACTTGCAGGAGGCATGCTTGATCAGCTTCTTAAGGAAAGAAAAATCAAGCGGACCTATATCGCCATGGCGGACGGGGTCATTAAACAAAAAAAAGGGGTGATCCGCAAGCCCATTGGGCGGGACAGGCATCACCCAACAAGAAGGCGGGTTTCCCCAGGCGGTCAGGATGCGGTCACTCATTATGAAGTTGCTGCAATATTTCCAAGAGAGCAGCAGACCCTTGTGTCCTGCCGGCTGGAAACAGGAAGGACCCATCAGATCAGGGTCCACTTCAGTGATATGGGCCACCCATTGACTGGGGACAGATTGTATGGCGGCAGCCCGGCCTTTCCGCGGCAGGCCCTTCATGCTGCCAAGCTGGAGGTTCCGCATCCCTTTACAGAGGAAGCAGTGGTCTGTTACGCACCTGTAACTGACTGCCCGGAAATGTTCAGAGGCTTTCAGCCGGAGGAGCTTTAAATCTTTCTGCAGAAGCAAATGAAGGATTCATGCTGAGCCACCTGAGACCCTCTTTACTGCAAAAAGCCTTACAGAGGGTTCTAGTCCAGCTGACTAAGACCCTCTGGACTTTTAAAAGCCACACAGAGGGCTCTAGTCCAGCTGACTAAGACCCTCTGGACTCTTAATATCCCTGCAGAGGGTTCTAGTCCAGCTGAATAAACTCAGACCCTCTATCCACCTAAAAAACCAAACAAAAGATTCCACTACACCCTAGTGAAACAAATAGATAATCAAACACAAAAAAGCCCCTAAAAAGGGGCTTTCTTGTATTAGTCTGCTTTACGCATACCTTTCATGATCAAGCTTAGTACAAATACCAGAACAACAGCACCGATAATGGCAGGGATAATAGCAAAGTCAGCTACGACAGGACCCCAGTCGCCAAGAATCAATGTACCTAACCAAGCTCCAACGAAACCTGCGATAATATTACCGATTACGCCGCCCGGAATGTCTCTTCCTACGATCATGCCGGCAATCCACCCGATGATTCCACCAATAATTAATGCCCAAAGAAAACTTAACATAATTTCTCACTCCTAATTAGTTTTTTGTTTTGCAGAATTAAGTTTATAAAAGCATCAGCTGTTGCCAGCTGGCTCTAACAGATTGACTGGCGCAAAGCCTTCTTCATCTCCGGCCTTTACCGCCACTTTTACACGGACCGGATCACGGTCCAGCACTTCAAGTTCGGTTCCTTTTTCTACAAGCAGCGCATCCTTTTCTTCTTCCAGCTGTTTGATTCCATCATAATCATTGATCTGGATGAAATCGTAGAGACTGTCATAGGCTTCTGGGGTCGCAGCGAGGTAAAAATCCTCCTCCGCTTTAACAGTATCCCCTTTTTCGACCATTTCTTGCTTAACAGTTTCTTTGCCTTCCTCTAATGCACCTTTAATCTTATCAATCGTATCAGGCGCATTTTCTTTAACATCATCAGCAGCCTCTTCGGTCTTCTCTTTGGCAGATTGAGCAACTTCCTCAGCTGACTGTTCCAGTTCATCAGCCGCCTGATTCAGTTCCTGCTCAGCTTCCTGCCCGTTGCTGCAGCCTATAAGAAATATTAAGATGGCAATAATCGGTACCGAATAGAGTTTTTTCAATCATCACCCTCCTTTTCGGTTTGTTGTTTGCTGCTTGTACAAATAAATTACCCCAGCTTCAAAATCTAAAACATGCGTCTTCTTTCCTTTATTTGCTAGGGTGAATTTTTACACAGCGGGAAAACAAGATAGTTGGTCTTGTCTCTGCGCCAAAATGTTCTAGAAAAACCGAAAGCGGCTGCTCCCGCTGCAGCCGCCCATTTTATATAAACGGCTTCCGCCGATATTGTAATTATCTTCTTCCCCTGGAAAACTTGTCCAAAACTGATTTTCTGCAAAGATTTTTTCTAAAACGAGCCCAATTTTCCATCAGCAGAATTTGTGCCTAACAAAAAAGAATCCTGTTCAACAGGATTCTTCTGCACGCTTTATTCTTCAAGCAGGAAATCGGCCTTCTCCCCTCCGTAAAAGTACAGCCGGTGGAGCGGCCTGGTCATTCCCACATATAGAAGCTTAATATCGATTTCTGAAGATGCATCATATTTTTCATGTATCGAAACAATGAATACTGCATCAAATTCCAGTCCTTTGGATAGATAGGAAGGGACAATTACGATTTCATCCTTCGGAATGCTTTCCCGTTCTGCAAGCAGACGGACTTTTTCATCAGTCTCTTCCTTGAAATAATCGAATAAAGTCTGGCAGTCCTTCATTGTTTTACCGATGACAGCAAAGTTCTTTAGCTGTTCTTCCCGCAGCTCCTTTACCTTTTCTGCAATTTGCCGCGCGAGCCCGGCTCCTTCTTCTCTTTCTATAAAAGACGGGCTCTCACCATGCCTGACAACAGGTTCCACCTGCGGAAAGGAGTAGGGCAGGAGCTTCAGCAGGCGGTTTGCTTTTTCCATGATTTCTATTGTCGTCCGATAGCTTTTCTGAAGCTCAGTATAGGTAGCACGCGGGAATATCTCGGTGACGACCGGTTCCCAAGCCTTTAGCCCCCGATAAGAGTGGATTCCCTGAGCGAGATCTCCCACCAGCGTAAACATATCTGTATCACAGGCCTTTTTTAGAGCATATATCTCCATATAGCTGTAATCCTGGGCTTCATCTATGACAATATTTTTTGCCTTTAAATCTTTATCAACCCCGTAAAGCTCTGTCTGCAGATACAGAAGGGCAGCCAGATCTTCCCGTTCAACCTTCTTCTTGGAGAGAATGGAAAGTGAGTAGCTGCATAATTCTTCTGCTTCGCCTTTTGTCAGTTCATTCCCTGAAAAACGGACGATCCTTGACGGATCCTCGAAAAGCTCACGATAGTAATCCAGCGCCTTCTTTTTCGGAAACTGCTTCATATAGTCGGGCACAGCCCTTCTGATGCTCTTTTGGACCTCCTCCAGCCGCCCGGCTTTTTGATCAAGGGCATGCGAGACATATTCCCTTCTTTTATCCTGATCCTTGCCGCGGTATATGGCCCTGTCAATCCGGTCATCATAGTAGGCTTCAATTTTGGCGAGGAGATTCTTTTTCTTCCTTTTCAAATCGCCTTGAAGGATGCTCTTAAGCTTTTCAAGCCTCCGGAAATAGGGAAGATAATGATAATCTTCATGAAAAAGCCTGATGAATTTCTTTCTGCTGAACAGGCGGAACTTATCCGCCATAAAGTCGTCAGAAGGATAAAAGGTATAAGAGATACTCTTTAAGTACTGATCTAAAACGGTCTTGAACACCCGGGATCCCTTGATTTCTGAAACTCTGAGCCCGAATCCTTCTTCTTTTTCTTCAAGAAGCTGGATGAGCTTCCTGTCCTCTGCAATGGAGAAATTTCCGGATAGGCACTGCAGGACATACTCGGGAAACGTTGTCTGCCTGACTCTTTCCACACCTAGCTCAGGCAATGCTTCTGATATGTAGTCTATGAACAGCTGGCTCGGAGCCAGGATCATCAGCTGCTCCGGCAGGAAATTCTCTTTGTACTGATAGATGAAATAACTGATTCGGTGGAGGGCGATGGTTGTCTTTCCGCTTCCCGCTGCTCCCTGGACGATGATGGGCTTGTTCAGATCAGCCCTGATGATGCGGTTTTGCTCTTCCTGGATCGTTGAAATAATTTCAGTCAGCCGGCTGCTGGAGCTTTTGGCGAGGGAATCCTGAAGCAGTTCGTCGGTAGTGGTTAGATCGATGTCCCGGATTTCCTCCAGAATGCCATCCTCAATCATTAGCTGTCTTTTTAATGTCAGCTGGCCATCATAATTTTCACCGTAGGCCTCATATTCGACCCTTCCAAGCCTGCCTTCATAATAGAGATTGGCAATCGGGGACCTCCAGTCCACGATAATCTGCTCCTGGTTTTCCCTGGAATAGAGCGAGGTTTTTCCAATATACAGACTCTCCTTCTCTTCCTGGCCTTTATGCTGGTAATCAAGCCGGGCAAAATAAGGCTTTGGATGGGCATTTCGAAGGCTTGACAGCTCATCTTTGGACATTTCAAAAAAACGGGCGTTTGTCAAAATGGAGGAATAGCTTAAGCTTGATTCGAGCCAGTCCGTGTCCTGAAAGGCTTCTTTCATATTTTCCTTGAACTGGTCTTTGCTGGATTCAGCTGTTTTAATGACAGCCTCCATATATTTTCTGGTAAAATCGAGCCGTTCACTTTCCTTCTGATAATCGGGATGCTGGTCTGATGTCATATGTTTCTCCTTTCATTCCAATTCAGCCGCTTGAGAAAGAAGTTTATATGGGCTTGTAAGGAGCAGAAAGTTATATTATCAGAAAAGTCAACCACTTACAACACCTTTCTGTTTCAGCTGGAAAAAATGTAAATTCTCAGGATATTACCATATAAATTCTCAGCCAGTATAGTATTTATATTAAGTTTTTGTAAATTTTGAGCGAAATGCTACCTTATTCGACAAATTTCATATAAAATATTTTCGTTTGGGGGGTTTTTGCTGGAGCTGAGGCAGGGAATCGCCACAAATTTTGGATGAAAGAGCTTCTTTAGCGGGATAGCGGGTATACTATGTAACTAACCGGAACAGCAATTTGCCATCCGCTTAAGCAGCTTTTGGTTCTAGGCATTTAACAAATGGGGGTTTAAATATGGTTTTCAAGAAGAAGGACAAGTTTGCAATTTTGTTGAGCAGCATCTCTTCCAACGTAAAAGAGGGAGCTCACTATTTTGCCGATTACAAATTGAAAAACGTCAGTGATCTGAAGATTTTTTCCGAAACGATGAAAGAGTATGAAACAAAAGGCGACACATTTGTCCACGAGGTCATCAAAGAACTTAATAATGCTTTTATCACTCCGATCGAGCGTGAAGATATCCTCCACCTTGCGATGAGCATGGATGATGTCCTTGATGGGATTGAACATTGTGCTGCCTTGTTTGAGATGTACTCGATTACACAGGCAGACGATTATATGCTTAAATTTGTTGATGCCATCCGCAGCTGTTCATTGGAAATCGAAAAGGCCGTAGAGCTGCTTTCAACCAAAAAGCTTCTTGATATCAGAGAGCATGCCATCAAAATCAAGGATTACGAATCAAAATGTGACGGGGTCCTGCGCCAGTCCATCAAGCACTTATTTTCAGTTGAAAAAGATCCGATCCGCATCATTCAATATAAAGAAATTTATGAAAACCTGGAAGACATCGCTGACAGCTGCCAGAATGTCGCCAACACTCTAGAAACCATCATCATGAAGAATGCGTAAGGAGCTTTCATAAATGGATTCCATATTCATCATAACCATACTGATTGTCATAGGGGCATTGGCCTTCGACTTTATTAACGGCTTCCATGATACAGCCAACGCCATTGCTACAGCCGTCTCAACGAAAGCACTGAAGCCAAGGCATGCCATTATTCTTGCCGCCACGATGAACTTTGTCGGGGCTATGACCTTTACAGGAGTAGCCAAGACCATTACAAAAGATATTGTTGATCCCTTCACTCTGCAGAACGGATCAATTGTCATCCTGGCAGCATTAATTGCTGCGATCTTTTGGAATTTGCTCACTTGGTATTACGGAATTCCGAGCAGTTCATCTCATGCGATTATCGGCTCCATTGCAGGCGCTGCGATAGCAGCAGCAGGATTCCAGGCCCTTAATTACGGGGGCTTCATGAAAATCATCCAGGCGCTGATTTTCTCTCCGCTCATCGCATTTGTTGTTGGATTCATCGTATATAGCATTTTTAAAATTGTTTTTAAACACAATAACCTGACAAAAACAAACAGGAATTTCCGCCTGTTCCAGATTTTCACTGCTGCCCTGCAGTCATACACACATGGTACGAACGATGCCCAGAAAGCAATGGGGATCATTACAATGGCGCTCATTGCCAATAACTATGTCACAACTGATGATATCCCGTTCTGGGTCCAGTTCTCCTGTGCCCTGGCAATGGGGCTTGGTACTTCTGTCGGCGGCTGGAAAATCATCAAGACTGTCGGCGGCAAGATCATGAAAATTCGCCCTATCAACGGTGTTGCAGCTGATTTGACCGGCGCAGCCATCATCTTCGGTGCAACGGCAATACACCTGCCGGTCAGTACAACCCATGTCATTTCTTCTTCCATTCTTGGAGTGGGATCAGCCCACCGCCTAAAAGGCGTTAAATGGGGCACGGCACAGCGGATGCTGATCACCTGGGTCATCACCCTGCCGATTTCCGCTACGATTGCAGGTCTTGTGTACTTATTGCTGAATGCAATTTTCTAAACAAACAGCAAAAAAGCTATTGGAGCCAATCTCCAATAGCTTTTTTTTCATCCCAGATGCTTTTTCTGGAAGCGGGCTATGTTCTCATATTCGCCTTCAAGTGCTCTGGATAGGCGGATGAAGACCGGCAGCAGCTCCTGGTAAACAGCTGCATTCTCTGGATTCGGCTTATGGCTGAAGGTATCCCCCACCATGCCTGACACAATGCTCAGATCCTCGATTTCACCGACGGCATACAAGCCCAGGATGGCAGCGCCCAGGCAGGAGCTTTCATAGCTCTCAGGCACGACGACCTCCTGATTGAAAATATCAGCCATCATCTGCCTCCACAGCTCAGATCTTGCAAATCCGCCTGTCGCCTGGATTTTCTTCGGCTCCCCGATCAGTTCCTCCAGGGCCAGCAGGACGGTGAACAGATTATAAATAACCCCCTCAAGAACAGAGCGGATCATATGCTCTTTTTTATGGTGAAGACTGAGTCCGAAAAACGAACCTCTTGCATTGCTGTTCCATAACGGTGCTCTTTCGCCTGTCATATATGGATGGAAGATAAGGCCGTCCGCGCCGGGGCGGACCGCAGCCGCAATCTTTGTCAGCACATCATAGGCATCCATTCCCAGCCTCTTGGCAGTCTCCACCTCGGAGGCAGCAAGTTCGTCCCGGACCCAGCGGAAAATCATACCGCCATTATTGACCGGTCCTCCTATCACCCAATGCTTTTCAGTGAGCGCATAGCAGAAAATCCTTCCTTTCGGATCTGTTACAGGCCTATCGGTCACAGCCCGGATGGCCCCGCTTGTTCCGATTGTAACAGCTACGACGCCTGGATCGATCGCGTTGACTCCAAGATTTGATAGTACCCCGTCGCTCGCTCCCGCTACAAAAGGCACCGAGGCATCAAGTCCTGTCAGCTTCTGATATTCCTCTTTCAGGCCTTTCAGAGTATAGGTTGTCGGGACCGGCTCTGAAAGCTTATCCCCCTGAATTCCGGCTACCTCCAGCGCTTCAGCATCCCACGACAGATCTTTCAGATTGAACATGCCTGTTGCAGACGCAATGGAATAATCGACAATATACTCGCCAAAGAATTTGAAGAATACATATTCCTTGATTGAGATAAATTTCGCCGCCTGATTATAGATTTCTTTCTCCTCATTTTTCATCCAGAGCAGTTTGGATAATGGTGACATAGGATGGATAGGTGTACCTGTCCTCAAGTAGATTTCATGGCCGTTCAGGTCGCGTTTGATTTTCTCGGCCCATCCGGCGCTCCTGTTATCCGCCCATGTGATGCTTTTGGTCAGGGGTATCCCATCCCCATCCACAGCAATGAGGCTGTGCATGGCAGAACTGAAGCTCACGCACAGCAGGTCTGCTGAACTGATGCCCCCTTCTTCCATGCAGGCTTTTAGGGTGCCGGCCACAGCTGCCAGGATGATATCCGGATCCTGCTCTGCAGCCGAGGGGCTTGGCGTATGTAAAGGATAGCCGATGGAATGCTTGGCAGCCACCTTGCCTTCTTTATTAAAAAGGACAGACTTTGTGCTCGTCGTCCCGATGTCCACTCCTAGCATATATTTTTCAGCTGTCATATGAACCTCTCCAATCTTTTAAAGCTCTCTTTTTAAGTTTACAACGAATCAAAAATAACATACACCGATATGGATTCCCTCCCGGGGCAGCAGGTCCGGAAAGCAGAAGAAGGAAGCGCTCCCGCTCCCTTTTTCCTTTATATTTATCTGCCTCTGTTTAAGAAATGAAGAATCCGATTATAAATACAACCAGGAATCCGACAATGGCAATCAAGCTTTCCATGACAGTCCAGGACTTCAGCGTGTCCTTAACATCAAGGCCGAAGTAGCGGTTAACAAGCCAGAACCCTGAGTCGTTGACATGCGAGAAAATGGTTGCGCCTGCCGCGATAGAGATTACAATCAATCCAAGGACCGGCCCTTCCAGTCCCATGATTTCAATAAGCGGGGCAATAAGGCCTGCCGCTGTTACCATCGCTACCGTTGCCGAACCCTGGGCCACACGCACAAATGTAGCAATCAGGAATGCGAGCAGGATCGGCGGCAGTGATGAAGAAGCCATCATATCCCCAAGAACCTGTCCAACGCCTGAATCAATCAGAACCTGTTTGAAGACACCGCCGGCACCGGTTACAAGGATGATGATCCCGGCTGGCTCAAGAGATTTTGTCGCAATATCCTGTACCTCCTGACGGGAGTAGCCGCGCTTCGTCCCAAGGAAATAGAATGCCAGCAGTGTAGCCAGCGTCAGAGCAACAAATGGATGTCCCATGAAAGTGAATACGGCACGCAAGCCGTTCCCTTCATCAAGTACAACACCGGACACTGTATTAATTAAAATCAGTACAAGCGGGATGAAGATGATGCTTGCAATCATTCCAAAGCTTGGAAGTTCCCTATCATATTCTTTTTCTTCAATATTCATATATTCCGGAATGGTGACATGAATCCTTTTGGCAATAAATTTACCGAACAGCGGACCAGCGATGATCATGGAAGGGATACCTGCTAAAATACCAAACAGGATCACCCAGCCCAAGTCTGCACCAATCAGGTCAGCTACCGCGATTGGGCCCGGAGTGGGCGGAATGAAGCTGTGTGTGACAGCCAATCCGGCCAGCAGCGGTATCCCGTAGTATAGAAGGGATTTACCAGTTTTCTTGGCAAGCCCGTAGACAATCGGCACAAGGATAATGAAGCCGACATCAAAGAATACTGGTATGGCTACAATGAAGCCCGTGATGCCCAGGGCCCACTGTGCTTTATCTTCCCCGAATTTCTTGATCATCGTCTGTGCCAGGCGCTCAGCACCGCCGGAAACCTCGAGCATCCGGCCGAACATAGCCCCGAGCCCGACTACGACAGCCACAAACCCGAGGGTTCCCCCCATGCCATTCTGGACAGATTCGATGACGCCTCCAAGCGGCATTCCTGCAGCAATCCCTACAAGCAGGCTGACAAGGAGCAATGCGACGAAAGCATGGAGCTTGGTTTTCATTACAAGAAACAGAAGCAGGAAGATTCCTGCCATTGCTACTAAAATAAGCATTGAACCAGACATTTTTGTTCCTCCCCTATTAAACGCTTACATTTTGATTTCAAATAATTTGGCAGAATACGAAATAATTTTCTTCTTTATCTATTAACCAACGAAAAAAAATTCTTTCGCCTTATGTTTTTATTATATAAAATATTTTTCTAATTGCAACCGTTTTCAAAGAAATTTTTTTCTTTTATAATAGTACTATAGAAAAATTTGATAGGGAGTGCATCAATGGAAACTCTTTATTGCTTTGCCCGCATTAAAACCCATTATTCCAAATTCAGTGATAAAGAAAAAAGAATTGCTGACTATATTTTGGACAACCCCGAAAAAATAGTCCACAGCTCCATCAATCAGCTGGCAGATGATTTAGGGATTGCAGATTCAACGGTTTTCCGCTTCTGCAAAAGGATTGGCTTCAAAGGCTATCAGGCGCTGAAAATAGCCCTTGCCTCTGAGATTGTCGCACCGATAAAGGATATCCATGAGACGATCCAGGAGGAGGATGACATTCTTACGGTCTCGGAAAAAGTGTTCCGCTCAAACATCAATACATTGGAGGATACCCTGAAGCTGATAAGAGGAGGCGCTTTTGAAATGGCTGTGGAAGCAATCCTGCAGGCGGAAAAGGTTGAGTTTTTCGGAAGCGGGGGCTCAGGAATCATTGCCCAGGATGCCTATCACAAATTCATCCGGACCGGACTTACCGTTCATGCCAACAGTGATTCCCATTTGCAGCTCATGTCAGCTTCCCAGCTTTCCGATAAAGATACGGCCGTGTTCATTTCCCATTCAGGGGCAACGAAGGATATGATCGGAGTGCTGAAGGTGGCCAAGGAAAACGGCGCCAGGACGATCAGCATCACCAACTTTGCCAAAACCCCGCTGACCCAGCAGGCCGACATCGCCCTTTACACGGTTGCTGAAGAAACAGACTACCGCTCAGAGGCCCTGTCATCCCGCATTGCCCAGCTGAGCATCATTGACGCCTTATATGTAAACGTCATGATCGCCCGCAAAGATGAAGGAAAGCAGGCACTTCGGAAAATGAGAAATGCCATCTCTTCAAAACGGATTTAACCCCGAAAATGAAAACGCTTTATATGCTGCGTATTTCAGGTACGGCTGTGAACATCAAAATTCACAGCATAACCAGCAAAAAAAAAAGACTGCAGACATTCAATTTTCATTGAATTTATCTGCAGTCTTCAGATCCTGCTTAGGCAGGATCATTTTTTATTATTCGCCGCTTTTTACGACCGCATGGCCGCCGAATTCATTCCTGAGTGCTGCCACTACCTTACCGTGGAATGTATCATCCTCAAGTGAGCGATAGCGCATGAACTGGGACATCGCAATAACCGGGGCAGACGCCTGGAAGTCAAGTGCTGCCTCTACTGTCCATTTGCCTTCGCCTGAAGAATTCATGACGCCTCTGATGCCTTCAAGCTTAGGATCTTTGCTGAACGCATTCTCCAGAAGCTCAGACAGCCATGAACGGATAACAGAACCATTATTCCATACACGCGATACTTCTTTGTAGTCATAGTCGAAATTGCTTTTTTCAAGAATTTCAAAGCCTTCGGCAAAAGCTTGCATCATTCCGTACTCAATGCCATTGTGGACCATTTTCAGGAAGTGGCCGCTGCCGCGCTTTCCAGAGTAAAGATAGCCGTTTGGAACAGAAATATCAGCAAACAGCTGCTCAACCTGGCTGAAAGCTTCTTTGTCGCCGCCAATCATCGTGCAGACGCCATGGCGTGCACCTTCCTGGCCGCCGCTTGTTCCGCAGTCGATATAATGGATGCCCTTCTCTGCCAGCTCATCTCCGCGGCGCAGAGTTTCCTTGTAGTTGGAGTTTCCGCCGTCAATGATGATATCTCCTTCTGTCAGCACGGCTGCTGCACTGCTCAGAACCTTTTCTGTGATGTCGCCAGCAGGCACCATCATCCAGATGACCTTAGGAGAAGGGAGCTTTGCTGCAAGCTCTTCTATCGAAGCTGCCGTCGCGACGCCTTCTGCCGAAATCTTTTCCATTGCTTCTGTATTTACATCATTAGCCACCACTTCATGGCCTTTGTCTCTCATATTAAGGGCAAGATTATATCCCATTTTGCCCAGTCCGATTATACCTAGCTTCACGTTTCTTCCTCCTATGTACAGCATAAGCCTTTGATTAAAATCCTTTTCAACTATAACATTTTATCTCCAAAAATCAATCACTACAACCTCTGCCCAATTACCTTATTCATGCCCTATTTCTGCTGGATTATTTTATAGCCCTTTTAAATCTGCTGAATGCACAGCCCGCTCCAGCTGAGATGCCATTTTTTCTTTATTATCCTCTGGCGGTATATTTCCCTTTTCTCTTCATTCTCCAGGAAAAAACTGGTCGGCCTGACCACTCCGCTGACGGCATCTTCCACTCCCCAGGGGGCACCCAATTTAAGGCGGCCCTGATCCAGGGTAACAGCAAGCGCAGTTGCTGTTTCAGGAAATTTGGAAACAGCATCAATAGAAGAAGCGTAAGGAGGCATCCCGTTCCGGACAGCCATCCTTGCCTGATTTTTCACGGACCATGGAACACCGGGCAGCAGCCTCCCCAGCAGCTGTTCAGCCTCCTTTTCAGAAGCTTCACCAGTATTTTCTTTATCGAAAAATATGACATCGATATCCGGGAGAGGCGTCCTCTCCCGGATATCATGCAAAACATCCCATATCTTAGAGCGGACAAACCCGGCACAAATCCACCAGTCCGGCAGCCCGGCAGCTTCAGCCGCTTTCAGGATGTCCATCATCCAGCCGTCCTCCTGAATGGCCTTTACTATATCTTCTTCATTGTTTAATTCCATACACTCACTCCCCGGCAGCATGTCCCTTCAGACAGTTTTCCTTTCAATCAGGGCTGCTTCTGCCTCCATCTGTTTTACCTGTCCGCTCGTGAGCCTTTCGAGGAACAGCCTGAAAGCTGTTTTGCCCATTTCGTTTACAGGCAGATCCATCGTTGTAATCTGCAAAGCCCTGGAAATCGGATGATTATCAAAGCTTAAAACAGCAAGATCACCTGGTATCCTGAGTCCCAGCTTGCTCCATTCCGCAATGATGCCGGCTGCCACCTGATCGCTGCTGACGAGCAGCGCGTCCGGCCTCTCTGCCATCCCATAAAGCTGCCTGGCCACCCTTTCGCCATCCTCAATGCCCAGGCATCTGTCAAAAATCCAATCTTCTGTAACGGCGATATTCTGTTCTGCCAGTCCTTCAGAGAATGCCTGATAACGGAGGTTGCTGTTTGTGCCGGTTCTCCTGGCAATGCAATAGCCGATTCTCCTATACCCTTTAGACAGCAGATGATCGAGCCCCTGGCGAAACGCTTTATAATGGTCGATAAAGACAGCACTGACAGAAGGATGGTCCAGCTTTTCACAAATGACTGCAGGCATGCTGAGGCAGTACTCCTCCATTTTGCTCCAGCTGCTTTTCCGGGAAAGAATGATCATCCCATCAACCATCCTCATTTTCATCTTTGCGAGTGCCTCTATTTCTTTATCAGGATCATAGGCAGTCTGAAAAAGATGAAGCCCATATTCATGCTTTAACGCTTCCTCTCCAATTCCTTCCAGAAGGGAAGAAAAATAAGGATGATTCACATATGGCAGCATAACCCCTACCGTCTTGGTCTTCCCTCTTGACAGATGGACTGCATTGATATTCTGGATATAATCAAGTTTTTCAATGGCCTGCATGACGGCCAGCCGCTTTTCTTCAGCCACATAAGGATGCTTATTAAGCACCCTGGAAACTGTTGACACAGACACGTTTGCCAGTTTGGCAATTTCTCTGATATTCGCCATCCCCTGACCTCCTTGCTTATCAGCATTATAGCATGCTGCATTTTCACTTGCGCTGGAACGCATTTCATACTTTATGCTCCTCTTAGGGTTTGAGAAATTCAGGAAGGAGGATGCCGGATGCTAGGGATTTTATGCCTGCTGTTCCTATGCGCTTCAATAATATCAGCTGCTGCCTATAGCTTAAGCCTGAGAAAAGGCAGCAGCAAGGATCATGAAAAATAACATGAGCAGCATTAACAGAAATGAACCATCCCTGGCCGCAGGGGATGGTTCAAGCACTAAAAGCTTCCCGGCATAGAAGAAATTTTCCAGCCGGCCTTTGTTTTTTCAAATTCAATATGAAAGGTTTCGTATAAAAGTGTATCACCGAGCGGGGCCTTTAAATCAAACTCTTTCACGTCACCGGCATCCTTCATCTGAAGGATTTCTGCATGCTGATAGCCCATGATGGACCCGCCGTCTGCATTAGGCTGCACGAGCCTTCCATTGTGGACCTTGATGCCTGAATGAATGATATAAGCTGAAATGGCTTCATTTGTAAAAGAAGATGAAAAATACTGGATCAGCTTTGATTCTGAATCAAGATCCCTGCCCATAAAGCGATAGTCCAATTCATTGATCGTTATGGATTCCATTTCTTCTATATTGCCTCCGCTTTGAACATGCCAGCGCTTTTGTGCCGCTTCATTGATGGCAGCAGCCAGCATTTCTTCCTCCAGGTTTTCGAGCTTCTGTACAGGAGAGCCCCTCTTCAGGCTGGAGATTATTTCATCCTTTTTGGATACTGCCAAGCTGTAAAGATCAAAAGCAGGACTGCCCGGGGGATAGGGGTTTTTCCAACCTTTCCTGACCATATATATAAAACGGTCATCCTCAAAAAGCTTCAGCATATCTTTTTCATCAATGGGTTCTCCCGCATCTTTAGGATAAATCACAATATCAAACAGCTGCCCTTTTTCCTCCCCCTCGGGCTTGATGCTAGCAGATAAACGGTATTCATTGCTTGGTCCGGGAGATCCCTCCACAGCCAAATAAGGAAACAAATCAAGCGGGATAGCGAGCGTCAGGTCAGGTTCGGGAATATATAAAGCAGTATCCTGTCCCTCCCTGTCTTCAAGCATTGCTATAATTTCGTCTTTCAGCTCTGAAAACTTGCTGTAACCCGGCATAATCATGTTTAGGTTCATGCCCTTTTCTATTGATTGGATTGCTTCTTCGGGCTTTCCTTCCTTCACCTGCGCTTCAGCCAGGAAATACCAGTATATTGCTGCATCAGGGACTTCAGCTGTCCTTGCTTTATAATATTGTGAAACTTTAGGGAAGTAAGCTGGATACAGCTCTTTATCAGAAGCAAAGCGGCTGCCGTCCCATGACAGCATATCAACCTGATACACGTCAGCAAGATCGCGTGCCCAGACGGCCAATGAATAGAAAGATTCTTCTTCAGGGCGGACCATTTCCAGCTCGTGATAGTTTTCCTGGCCAATCTTTTTCAGGGAGCCTTCAGCAAAGGAAAAAATATTGAGCGTGCTTCCTGCTGAAGCGCCGATGCTCCAGCCCAGCAATAGTTCATCCGCTCCATCCCCTGTCACGTCGGCGGCCGCACCCCAGCCAACATCAAATCCAATCCCTTTTATATCTTCCTGCAAAGTCCATTCTTTTTGCACTTTTTTGAGAACAAGAGTCCCTGGTTTGCCGGGGTCTCCTTTGAGCTTGTAGAAAACTGCCGCTTCCGGTGACCCATCTCCATCAAAATCCGCTTCCAGTATGCTGCTTCCTCCAACCGGCCTGTCAGGAACCGCTAAAATTGCATCTGCAGGGAGGAACCGCTTGGCGACAGGCTCAAGATTTTCTTTTTCCTGAATCTTTTCTGCCGGGGGCCTTGGCGCCTGTATAAGGCTGACCGGCTCAGGAAGAAACGTGCACCCTCCAAGCAGCAAAAAGCCCAGCAGTATGGCTATAAGTTTGAGTTTTCTCATTTTCCCCTCCACTCTCCCTCAAGGGCTAGAAGGAAATACATTCTTCCATCCTTACAAAGGCAGCCTGATATATGCGGCAGTTCCCTTTCCTCTCTCACTGGCCAGCTCAAACTGGCCTTGGTGTGCCGCTATGATCTCCTGGCAGATTGCAAGTCCAAGTCCGGTTCCTGCTCCATGGATTTTTCCTTTATAAAACTTTTCCTTTACTGCTTCCAGCTCATCGGAAGGTATCCCTGCCCCTGTATCACTGACGATAATGACTGCTTCCTTTTCCTTCCGCTTCAGAGCGACAGATATGGTGCCCTCTGCAGGTGTGAACTTCAAGCTGTTATCAAGAACATTCAGCAGCACCTGCTTCAGCCGATCTCTGTCTGCATTTAAAAAAAGGGGTTCTTCCGTTATTTCACTGGATAAAAGGATATTCTGGCGATTCGCCCGCGGTCTAAGCTGATTGACTGTCTGCTGGACCATTTTCTGCAGCAGGATACGCTCAAAAACAAAGCCCGCCTTCCCTGATGAAAGGCTTGATAGATCAAGCAGTTCACCGACCAGATGGCTAAGCCTTTCACTTTCGTCTGTAATGATATCCAATCCTTCGGTGAACACCTTATCATCCGTCATGCTCCGGAGTGTAAGGGCCCATCCTTTGACAGAGGTCAAAGGTGTCCTCAGCTCATGGGAAACAGAGGCAATAAATTCATTCTTCAGCTTCTCATGCTTTTCGGCTTCCTCGGCCATATAATTCAATGTATCGGCAAGCAGGCCAACTTCATCATCCCGCTCCTTCTTGATCCTCACTGAAAACTTTCCGGATGCCATCAGTTCTGCAGCCTCTGTTATACGGCTTACAGGCTTAATAATCGTATTCGCCAGAAAATAGCTTATAATCCCGGCAATCAGGATGACGGCGAGTCCGATCATAATTAATGCTGATGCATTTTGCAGGAAAACTTCATTAAGCTGTTCGAGTGAAGTTGTCAGCCTGATGGCACCTACCGGCTCTCCGGAAACGAGGATCGGCCTTGCTACAGAGAGAAGCTTTTCTCCAGCTTCGGTCCCCGTCCAATAGCCTGTAGTACCGGAAAGGGCAGATTCTATATCCTGAAAACCCTTCAGGCTTTCTCCTTCCGACAGGCTGCTCCCTGACAGCAGTGCTCCATCCTTGCCGACGATCTGCACCTTAGCATCAAGGAGGAAATTGTACTGCTGCAGGAGCTGATCTGCAGAATCCTTGAGCGGCCTAGTCTGGAAATATTGCTCATAATAAACGGAGAACATGCTCCCCTGATCCCTGAGCGCCTGCTTGACACCCCCCATATAATAAAGCCGCAGGGCTGACAGGATGACGGCCTCGAAAAGGGCCACTGTGATGATGATCATCACAAGGTAGCTTCCTGCAAGACGTTTTCCGATCCCATTTTTCATGACTTATGCCCGCTTTCCTGAAAGCAATAGCCATACCCCCAAACCGTTTTAAGAAACAAAGGGCTTGATGGTTCATCTTCTATTTTTTCCCGCAGCCTCCTGATATGGACATCCACTGTTTTCGGATCACCGAAATAATTCAATCCCCACACTTCGTCAAGAAGCTCATCCCTAGTGACTGGCTCATTCCGCTTTTGCAGGAAAAACTTCATCAGCTGGAATTCTCTTGCCGTCAATTTTACAAGCCTGCCCGACTTATACAGGCGCTGGGTTTTGACTTCAAGCAGGTAAGGGCCCAGCTCTAAGGCTGCAGGACGGACCGGGGAAGTATTCCTTGATGTCCGCCTCAGAACAGAGCGGATCCTTGCGGCAAGCTCAAGCGGGTTGAAGGGCTTGACAATATAGTCATCTGCCCCGATTTCAAGACCCATGATTTTGTCCATATCCTGCCCTCTTGCAGATAGGATAATGATGGGCAGATCCGGGTGCCGCTCCCTGAGCCTTGCACATATTTCAAAACCATCCATATCAGGAAGCATCACATCCAGCACCACGAGTGAAGGGTTTTTATCCTCCGCAAGCTGCAACGCCGTTTTCCCATCTCCCGCTTCAAGCACCTCGAAGTTGGATCTTTCAAGATTAAATAGAATAAGCTTCCGGATCGGCAATTCATCCTCGACAACCAAGATTTTTCCTTCTATCATTCTAGTGACCTCGCACATTCAAATTGATTTCATAATTTTATTTTACAACGGGTACTGATTTTGGAAAATATTTTCATTTGTATTTCCAGAAAAAAATGCCGTCCTGCCCCCTCGCTGCCTTCTGGTTAGAATGGAAGTTTTCCAGTACACTAGGATTAGAAAATCATCAGGGAGGTGCACACGATGCCTGACTGGTCATATCATCCGATATTCAAACCGATTCTGGAAAGGCTCCCGGGCGGAGCGGGACGGGAATTTATCCATAAAGGGATGAACACTCTTTCATCGCTGCCGGGCGGCAGGCACATCATTGAATTTCTTGGCCATATGTCTCCGGCACCTGAACTTCAAAAGACGATGCTTGGATACAGCTTTCAATCGCCTGTCGGCTTAAGCGGGAAAGTGGACCCCCTTCTTTCCGGTACAAAGGCTTTTACCGGGCTCGGCTTCGGTTTTCTGGAAGCCGGCCCTGTTTCTATGGAAGTGCAGCTTTCCAGCGGGACCGCTGTCAAGCATCAAGATGGATCGATTTCCTATCCTGTCCCGCTGGAGTCCATTGGAGTGGATAGGACGATCTCCCAGCTTGAAAAAATGAAAGCTGCCCATCAGCCGCTGTTCATCAGAATAGATTCACCTGCTTCCAGCATGGATTTGGCAGCAGCTGAAATTATCGAGCTGGCTGGACGCCTTTGCCCATATGCTTCGGCAATGATCATTGAAAACGGTTGGAGGTTTAAGCAGGATCACTATAGAAGGATTGCCGGTATTCTTAAAGGCAAACCTGTCCTCCTGGGCACTTCCCCCGCTGCCTTCCGGAAGCAGCAAACCGTTATTGCCGCTTTGGCAGATGAAGACCTGATTCAGGGGATTGTATTAGATGAAGAGGCGTCTTTTTCAGGCGGCAGGCAGACCTTCCCATTGAGCGCTCCAGAAGCTTTCACGGATTGTTTATCGACTATAAGAAACGCATATCCAGCTGGCTTTCCTGCAATTATCTCCGGGGGAGTCCTTGAGCCGGAGGATGCCATTTCATTATATACAGCAGGAGCAGACTTGATTATGCTGTCGGGAGGATATGTTTCCTCAGGGCCCGGGCTTCCAAAGAGGATCAATGAAGCGGCTGCAGACCCCGAGGTTCATGCAGGAAGGGGGGATTTTGGAGGCTGGATGCTGTATTGGCTGTTTGGTCTTTTCATCCTGATTGGCGGGCTGATCGCCCTTTTTTTCAGCCTGACATCTGTCATTCTTCCCTATGATGAACATTTCCTTGGCATCAGCCGGGAAGACCTTATACTGATGAACCCGCTGCTCATCAAATTTATGCTGCACGACCGGATGACACTCGCCGGGACCATGATCTCCGGCGGAATCCTCTATATGGAGCTTGCCCGCCACGGTGCCAGGAACGGTCTCCACTGGGCACGGAAGGCCATCAATGCTGGCGCGGTGACTGGTTTTCTCGGAATCCTGCTGTTTATCGGATACGGCTACTTTGATTGGCTTCACGGACTTTTTTGGCTTATTCTGCTTCCCTTCTTTTTATTGGGGCTCCGGAACTCAAAGGAACCCAATCAAAGGCCTCGTTCTATTAATAAAAAAAACACAGCAGCCTGGCGCAAAAGCCTCTGGGGGCAGCTGTGTTTTGTCATCCTTGGTTTTTCTTTTGTTATTGGGGGGATATCCATTTCCGCCATAGGTGCAACCGGTGTTTTCGTTCAGACTGATATCGGATATATCTGCATGACCCCTGAACAGATGAACAATCTCAATGAAAAGCTCATCCCGCTGATTGCCCATGACCGTGCCGGTTTTGGCAGCGCTTTGTTCAGTGTTGGCCTGCTGGTGCTGATGACCGCCCTATGGGGCTTCCGGCAAGGTGAGAAGTGGGTGTGGAGGATGCTCCTCATCGGCGGGATTCCTGCCTTTGCGGCAGGCATTCTTACCCATTTTTATATCGGCTATACCACCTTTTATCATCTCCTCCCTGCCTATTTTGCTTTTGGGCTTTATATAGCAGGGCTTGTGCTTACACGCAGATTTTTCCTGGATCAGGCTGCTGACTGAGGCAGCCTTTTAAAGAACGGGACTTATGATCAGCCGCTTTGAAGCAGCCTGACAGTCAGCTTTCTGATCAGGTCAGGCAGAATGCCAAAGGTATATGGCTTGTAGACTCTTTCTGTCCATTTATGTCCTCCCTTTCCATAGACTCCGATATTCAGGGAAGGAATATTCAGTGTTTTCATTTCTCCCAGCGGGACGGGAAAGAGCTTGTCCATTGCCGGGAAATTCTGCTTTAACAAGCCAATTTCATTATCTGACCCGCTGTATGAAAGAAAGCTGGCATCAGACAGGTAAGGGAAATACTTTCTCAGTTTAAATTCCTCGCCTGTCAGCATCTCCTCCTCTCTAAGCACTTCTTCTAGACAGCTCAGGATGATTCCACCCTCAATGTGATTCGCAGGAAGGAATGGAGGTGCAAAGAACAGGATTGCTCTCGGCTTTTTCTCGGGATCAAGCCGGTGAAGTGCCTCGACAGCTGCGAATGCAAGCATCCGCTCATCATTTTCATACTCTCCCGCTTCTTTAATGCTATCCCTCACAGCTTTCACAGGATCGAGCCCTAGTCCATCAAGATAATGGACCATTTCCGAAAAGGTGATGACCTCCATTCCCCAGTCATGACCTCCCCTGGGAAGGCTATTGGTGCGCCGATAAAGCTCATAGCTCTCCGACAGCCTCCTCTCAGCGTCAGTGCACGCTTCCATTGCAATCATCTTCAATTCCTTCATCAGCTCTACAGGCGATTTATTATAGATAAAATAATTAAAATACAGCTTGCAGCTTACGGCTGTCTGGACATCATAGCTTTTTTTGTCATCTTTCATATATAAGCAGCTCGGCGGCAGGATTAATTCATCTTCTACCTTTTCCGCAAGATTGAAGTTCTGGCTGATCCTTAGATTGAGCTCTGATGCTACAATCGTCGGGTCAAGCCCTGCAAGGCTTTCGCCTGCATGCGCTTCTCTCCCTGCAATATAAAAACACGGCAGCAGCTTGCCGGCAGTTCCTGCATAGATATACTTTCTGCTGTCTCCGTCGAACAGAGGGGAGATGAAGTCATTATTGATGCTGGCCCGGTATTGAAGCCCGTGCTCTGCTTTGAGCCGGAGCAGTTCCCCCAGTGCAGCCCGAATGCCTGTGTGCTGGCCTTCTTCATCCGCATTGAAGAGGACCAGCAAATTCCCGTCAAGCTCCTCTGGATGCTCTGAAAAATAAAGGAGATTTGCCAGGTGGACAGCAATTCCGCTTTGCATATCAAGCGCCCCTCGGCCAAAAAGCCATTCACCTGATCTTGCATCACTACAAAGCTCCATATCTGCTTCATATTGCGCAAAGAAAGCCTGCAGCCCGTCCGGATCATGGGCAATGGGCTTTAATGTGCCATAGTCTTCAATCCCTACCGTATCAAAATGGGCATGATAGAGGATTGTCTGCTTTCCCTTTCCTTTAATAAAAGCAAATACATTTTTCCTGGAAAAAGGGTCCGCTTCAATCTTCTGCTCCCAGCAAAAACTTGGGCGGGTTTTGAAATATGGAAAGGTGCCGATGATCTCCTTAATAAATTCTGCCTTCTTTCTTTCACCGTCTGTATTGGTATAGCTATCCCGCTTGATGAGCTCTGCTGTCAGCTTTTCCGCCTGTTCAAAGATTGTCAGTCCCTGCAATTCTGCATACATGCAAAATTCCCCCATTCAGTAATTGAAATAAGTGTAAAGTCTGCAGGATACAATAATCAACCCATTTTCAAATTATTTAAATTTTTTCCCGGTACCAGTTTTAAGCTGAAGTTTATGTGAAACCGAATGCATTCAGGCATTTTACAGAATAATAATGATTAGCACTTGAATTTCATTATAAAAACGAATATTATATTATTTGTGCTTTTTAAATGTTCGTATTTCCGGAGGTTTTTTATGTTTAAACTTAAAGATTATCAAACCAATGTGAAAACAGAGGTTCTAGCAGGCATCACAACGTTTTTGACGATGGTTTATATTGTAGTCGTCAATCCTGTCATCCTTTCAGATGCAGGTGTTCCTTTTGAGCAAGTATTCACAGCGACCATCATTGCTGCTGTTGCCGGGACATTGTGGATGGCCCTGTTCGCCAATTACCCGATAGCCATCGCCCCTGGAATGGGCTTGAATGCGTATTTCGCCTATTCAGTTGTGGGCACTCATGGAAATATTGATTATATGACGGCATTTGCAGCCGTTTTCGTTGCCGGGATCATCTTTATCATCCTGTCATTGACCCCTTTCCGGAAGAAGCTGATTGAAGCGATTCCTGAAAATCTGAAGCATGGCATCACGGCCGGGATCGGCTTGTTCATTGCCTTTATCGGACTGCGGCTTACGGGCATCATTACAAGCCATCCGACCAATCTGGTAGCACTTGGGGACCTTCATCAGCCATCTGCCGTGCTTGCGCTTATCGGCCTGGCCGTCACACTCGTCCTTATGGTATTGAATGTAAATGGCGCAATGTTTTTCGGAATGATCGCTACCGGACTGATTGCCTTTTTCACCGGCCAGCTCAGCTTTGAGCAAGGATTTGTTTCACTGCCGTCACTTCCTGATGGCCTGATCATTGCCAATCCGCTGTCAGCATTTGCGGAAGTCTTCCAGCATAGTCTGTATGCAGTCGTCTTCTCTTTCCTGCTTGTTACGATCTTCGATACAACAGGAACAATGATCGGCGTGGCCCAGCAGGCCGGGCTCATGAAAGGCAATACCATGCCGCGGGCGAGGGAGGCGCTTCTTTCTGACAGCATCGCTACCACAATCGGTGCAATGTTCGGTACAAGCCCGACCTCCGCATATATTGAATCTTCTTCAGGAGTAGCCGCAGGCGGCCGGACCGGCCTGACCTCCCTGACTGTAGCTGGTCTGTTTGTCCTTGCAGCCTTTTTCGGTCCGCTCGTAAGCGCGGTATCCGGACTTTCGGCCATCACTGCACCAGCACTGATCATTGTCGGCAGCCTGATGATGGGGAGCATTTCGCATATTAAATGGAATGAGCTGGATGAAGCATTCCCTGCCTTCCTGATCATCCTGAGCATGCCGCTGACATCAAGCATCGCAACAGGCATCGCACTTGGCTTCATCTCCTACCCGCTGATGAAAATCGTAAAAGGAAAATGGCGCGACGTCCACCCGCTTGTTTACCTTTTTGCCGTATTGTTCTTTTATCAGCTGGCGTTTTTGCCGCATTGACAGAAATGCGGAAAAGCCTTGCTCAGCCCCGACAAGCATAAGACGCGCCAGAATAAAAGGCGTTCTTTGCCTTTAATTCTGGCGTGGCTTATGACTCGAGGGGCTAGGCTTTGGAGCTGGACCAATAGAAATGCGGAGGCACTGTTCAGGTGCGACAAGCATAAGACGCTTTGGAATTGAAGGCGTTCTTTGCCTTCGGTTCCAAAGTGGCTTATGACTCGAGCACCTAGGAGCCGGAGCTGGACAAATCGAAATGCGGAAAAGCCTTGCTCAGCCCCGACAAGCATAAGACGCGCCAGAATAAAAGGCGTTCTTTGCCTTTAATTCTGGCGTGGCTTATGACTCGAGGGGCTAGGCTTTGGAGCTGGACCAATCGAAATGACAAAAAGAGCAGCTGCATATGCAGCTGCTCTTTCTTTTATATCAGTACTTCAACCTTGGCATCCTTTTTCAGATCTTCAACCTGTTTGACCAGTACTTCCTGTTTCTTTTGGTCGTTAAGCTGTTCCTGGATTTTTGTTTTTATTTCTTCGTATTCCGGAACTGATTGCCCTTCAGGTGTTGATGCTTTCACTTGATCATAATATGCTTTTACTTCTTCTTCTGTAGCGGCATCTGCTTTAATTTCTTTATCGATATACTTATTTGATACGATAGAATCGCTGATTTGCCCCTTCAGCTCTTCTTCAGTCAATCCCGCATCCTTTAGGGCAGCGGCAAATTTCTTGTCATCGCCTTCGTATTGTTTCTTTATTTCATCCAGCTGGCCCTGCACCTCTTCTTCTGAGGCCTTGTAGCCTTTTTCAGCGGCTTCCTGCATGATTAAGCTTTGTCCGACCAGGCTGTCTATTGTCTGCTGCTTAATTTGTTCTGAGGCTTCCTTGGTAGTTGGATCCTGTCCGCTCATCTGGTAGCTCATTTGAGCATTCTGGAGCATACCGTTAAAATCCTTGCCCAGAATTTTATCATCATTGACAACAGCAACGGTTTCTTTTTCATCGACTTTTTGCTTGTCCAGTTTTTCCTGCATTTCCTTCATGCTGGCCTCCTGGCTCTTCTCTTCCTGCTTGCTTGCATTCTTATCTTCTGATTGAGCATTGTCCTCGTTCCCGCCGCAAGCAGTTAAAACGGCAGCGGTCAAGACTGCCAGCATCGTCCATTTAATCTTCTTCATGATCCGTCCCCTTTCGCCCTCCTGATAAGGGCTATTTCTATAATTTTCTTATATAGTGGGCATTATAGCTGATATTTTCGCGAAAAGATACCAATCACCCATTACCAACTTTTGGAACATGGGCAGCAGCGCCCGACAAATATAGGAGTACGGGCTGTATCTTCCTGTTATTTTCCTCCCTCTTCTACTGAAAATTACTGCCTTGTCAGCAGCTGCAGGAGCAGGATTGAACAGAAGCCTTCCAGTCTCAGCTTTCAATTTATGACCCTTAAGGTGACGTTCTAAATGTACAATTCGCACATACTTTTCTTTATAGGACAGGACAAGATAAGGTGATGTGAGAGATGGTACATAAAATGACTGCTATCATAATGGGAAGCTTTCTAATGGGGATTGGCATCAATGGCTTCATCATTCCTCATCATCTGCTGGATGGCGGTTTTATCGGGCTTGGCCTGATTCTGCACTATTATTATGATTTCCCCCCGGGCCTGTCTTTGGTATGCCTCAGCATCCCTGTTTATACAGCGGCCTGGTTTTATCACCGCAAGTATTTCTTTTACAGTTTGTCCGGTCTGCTGGCTTCCTCTATTTTTATTGACCTCTTTGAACCTATCAAAGGAACCATGCCGCTGGGGATACTGCCAAGCGCTGTTATTGGAGGAATACTGGTCGGCTGCGGAATCGGACTCATGCTCCGGTATGACACAAGCACATGCGGCTCTGATCTGCTTGCACAGCTTCTCTCAAAAGCATTTTCTGTCAATGTGGGTCTGATCATCTTTATGATGGATGCGCTGATTATTTCATCAGGAATCAAAGCAGTCGGATGGACGCATTTTTTCTATTCGTTCCTGACCATCATCAGTGTGGCAATCCTGACGATCATGATGAATCGGGGCCGGCATTCAGCAGCAGGGGCATAGCCCCGGCAAACTGGCTGAAGGAGCCTGTATCAGGCTTCTTCAGCCAGTTTGCATACATAGACCAAGGATTCAGACCGGGCAGTCAGAGCCCTTTTGTCCCAGCCTCCATAGACCTGGATTATCTCCAGGCGGCAGCTTTCAAGCAGACGTTCCATTTCCTGCGGATATGTATATCTCAGAAAAATATTCTTTACTGTCTCTTCCAGATCGCTCCTTCGGATTGTCTGGTAATGCTGGATCTGTGTTAACTTGTCGTATTTGCTTATCGTAGAAACCTTTATTTGCTCCCCGCTTTTTCCAGTGATGGTTTTCCAATATTCCTCTCCTTCAGGCTGAAGCAATTCTTCTGCAGAAGGAAAACGGGTATCGAAGATAAACAGCCCGCTTTTGTCCAGATGGTTTACAACGGCTTCCAGCAGTCTGTTCTGGTCTTGATTGGTCAAAAAATGCTGAAAGGAATTGCCGGACATGTAAACTAGCCCAGACTTCAAATCCAGATCCACCGATCTTACATCCCCGCAGATCCATTTGATGGGAAGCCCTTTCGCTTTTTCAGCCGCCCTGCCGAGCATGCCTTTATGTATATCGACGCCTGTCACTTCAAAACCCTTTTCAGCCAGCGGGATAGCGAGCCTCCCTGTCCCGCATGCCAGGTCGATGACCGGCCCCCTTTTACCTTCCAAAAGCTCCAGCAGCAGATGCAGCTCCCCTGTCCAGCTGTTCTCAATATCATATAAAACAGGATCTTCATATTCTTCAAAGTTATCCATTTTCACGTCCGAACTCCTTTTTTTCCTTAATTGTAATGGGACATGCGTTCTTCTGCCACTCATTTCGTTTTTATACAGAAAAAGCCGAGGGAGCCCCCCGGCCTTTCCAATCAAGCTTCTGCTTCAATTTTATTAGCAGCATCATTATAAGCTGCAGTATCAATGTCCCCAGTCAAACGGCTTGTGAGAATGCCGGATGTCATGCTTCCGGATACATTGACCGCTGTCCGCCCCATATCAATGAGGGGCTCGATGGAAATGAGCAGGCCTGCAAGCCCTACCGGCAGATTGAGTGCTGAAAGGACAAGCAGTGCCGCAAAGGTAGCTCCGCCGCCTACGCCTGCTACGCCAAAAGAACTGATGGCGACGATGGCGATGACAGACAGCAGGAATGACGGTGAAAGAGGGTCGATCCCTACTGTAGGCGCAATCATGACTGCCAGCATCGCCGGATAAATTCCGGCACATCCGTTTTGGCCGATAGTAAGGCCGAATGAACCTGAGAAGTTGGCTATCCCTTCAGATACCCCGAGTGACCGCTGAGTTTTAATATTCAGCGGCAGTGCTCCAGCACTCGTCCTGGATGTGAAGGCAAAAGCCAGGACAGGGAAAGCTTTTTTCATGTAAGTGACAGGATTTAGGCCTGCCAATATCAGCAGCAGCAGGTGAATCAGGAACATAACAATGAGAGCTGCATAGGAAGCAACGACAAATTTGCCAAGATTCAGGATGCTATCAAGATCGCTGGTAGCCGCGGTCTTTGCCATGATGGCCAGAACCCCGTATGGCGTAAGGCGGAGAATCAATGTAACGACCCTCATGATAATGCTGTAAAAAGAATCTACTATTCTCGCAAAAAGCTCCGCATGCTCAGGTGATATCCGTTTTACGCCAAGATAGGCAATCCCCAGGAAGGCGGCAAATATAACAACAGAAATGGTGGACGTAGGCCGCGCACCTGTGAAATCCAGAAATGGATTGGCAGGCAGAAGATCCAGTATTTGCTGCGGGAAAGTGCGGTCCTGAATTTCCCCGTACCGCTGCTCAAGCTGTTCAGCCCTTGCAGATTCCGCTTCTCCCTGTGTAATCTGCACTGCCTCCAGATCAAAGCCAAGCGCGGCAGTGATGCCGACAGCAGCCGCAATTGCCGTGGTCCCAACCAGGATCCCAAGGATCAGGGTGCTGATTTTTCCAATATTATTGGTCAGCTTCAGTTTCGTAAAAGCAGCCAGGATTGAAATAAAGACGAGCGGCATGACAATCATTTGCAGAAATCTGACATATCCTCCCCCGGCAAGATTGAACCACTCAGCCGACTCGGCGATTACTTCCGAACCGGATCCGTAAATGAACTGCAGGGCAAAGCCGAATATAATCCCCGCTCCAAGTGCAGTGAATACACGCTTGGAGAACGATATATGTTTTTTCTGCATCACATATAGCCCATAAATCAATAAAAGCATAATGGCAATATTCACTATAATATATACCGCAGACATACTATCCCTCCTAATATTTTCTATAAACACACTTTATTTCATATATTCCCATCTGTCAAATCGGGATTGCCTGGATATCCTCCTTTCTTGCAATATATTTTAAAGCACTTCTTATATATGAGCTCTTGCGCAAATATATGCGCACTGCAGCTTGGTTAAGATTGCTTCTATCTAAGAGGACTACTATATAATAATGAGGCTGGGACAGCAAACAAGCACCCTCAATCTGCAGGCAGAACCTGCAGCCGGGGTGCTTGTTTGTCTGTTCTTATTTTTCAGGAATGAGAATCTGCCCAACCTTGCCGATTTTGAGGAGAGTCTGCATGATTGCCCTGGACAGCTGGCTCGGCTTGTAAGGCTTGACCAAATAATCATTCGCACCAAGCGAAAAGCCTTTTTCTTTTTCATCAAGAGCCGTGGAAACAATGATAGGTATGTTCTTAAGCCTGTCATTTTCCTTTATCTGCTCCATGATCCTCCAGCCATCCACCTGTTCTTCCTCCAGCATGATATCAAGCACGATCGCATCAGGTGTATGGCGGGCAAGAAAATCCAGGGCTTCCTGTCCCCTTTTATAATGAACTACCTGGAAACCGCTGTCAGACAGCTCCTGGATAATCAGCTCCGCCAGGCTTTGGTCATCTTCCACTACCATAACGCGGTAGCCTTCTGCAGAGGCTTTCGGCACTGATATAGCCCCTGGTTCCTCAGCAGTTTCAATCAGAGGAAATGAGAGTGTGAAGATGCTTCCTTTTCCATAACTTGAGGCAACGGAAATGCTGCCGCTGTGCGCCTTCATGATTTCCTGGACAATCGAGAGCCCGAGCCCTGTACCGCCGATCCTTCTCCTGTCGGAATTATCCACACGGTAGAATTTGGTGAACAGTTTATCCAGCGCATCCTCCGGTATACCGAGGCCCTTATCTTCCACTTCTGCCAGAACAGACTTATCTTCCTGATAGAGCCTGATGATTATATCCCCGCCGCCTGGAGAATATTTGACAGCATTGGAGATCAGATTGGTGAATACCTGCTCCACCTTGCTCTTATCTCCCAGGATCACATCATTTCCTATAGAACGGTCATCAATTTTTATCTTGTGGATATCTGTATTGATCTGCTGTTTTTCTATAACCTGCTCAATGATTGGCAGGAGCCTGAGATATTTCTTCTCATATGTCTGTTTTCCGGCTTCCATCCGCTGGACATCAAGGAAATCATTGATGAGGGAAGTCAGCCTCCTGGCTTCATTATAAATGGTCGTCAAATATTTTTTCTGCTTATCAGGCTTCAGCTCTCTGTTCAGCATCAGTTCGGTGAAGCCGAGGATGCTCGCGAGCGGTGTGCGCAGCTCATGGCTGACAGTGCTCACAAACTCAGATTTCATTTGATCGACTTCAAATTCTTTTGTTATGTCGCGATGCACCAGCACGGTGCCGATCCTTTCATCTTCCTGCCCGAGGCCTTCGCAGTACATTTTGATGACCTGCCCCGTTTGCTTCATTTGATAGATGATGCTCTCCATCTCACAGCTGTCACTATGAACCGCATTTTGAAGGAAAGCCAAAAATTCATCAGGCTGCTCAACCTTATTTGCCATTTCGGCCGACCAAATTTCCCATGGGAGATTTTCCAGCCTTCCGGCAGCACCCGGGCAGGTGAACATCTCTTCCAGCTGGCGGTTCGCCTGCAGGATGGCCCCTGAGCGGCTCACCATCTGGATGCCCTCCTGGACTGTATTCAGGATATCTTTGTTAAGCTTCCGTTCTTCCTCTGACTGGCTGTATAAGCTGATATTGTCCAGACTGATTCCTACCTGCCTGGATAATGCTTCATATTCATCCATCTGCTTCTCCGAGAATGGAGATCCGAAGCGGCTGAACAGCATCACTGCTATAACCTCGTCCTTTGAGGAAATGACTGGAAGATATAAATCATAGCTGTAGGACACTTCCTCATGATAACCCTTTTCTCCAGCCAGCAGCTCCCTCTTTATGGCAAAGGATTTTTTTGACTGGATCAGCCTTTCGTGAAGCCCGTTTTCAATGTGGTCCATAAACTGCTCCACACCTGATGCTGAAATGGCGTAAGCCGCTGCTGCCTTTGTGTTCAGGAGTCCGATCATCCCTCTATCGGCACTGATGATTCCGCACATATTGACCACAATGCTGTCAAGGATGCTTTGAAGGTCCAGGGAGCTGGAAATTCCATTCGTCAAGTCATTCCTCCGCTTCAGCTTCAGCTCGTTCTCGCGCAAAGCTTCGAGCATCTCCTCCAGCTCAGTCTGCTGGGCCTGGAGCTCATCCTGCTGGGCGAGCAGCTCCTCATTCTGGGCAGTCAGGTCCTGTTCTTTGTCCTGCACACTCCAGACCATTTTCTGGAATGCGACCGATAATGCGCCGAGTTCATCCTCTCTGCTGGATTCGACGGTTATCACTGCTTCGCGCCCTGCCGCAATCTCATTGGCGGCAGCTGCAAAGTCAGCAAGCGGCTGTCCGACTCTACGGAACATTACCCGGGTAATCCGTGCCAAAAGGACAAGGATGACAAAGCTGAATAAGACAAAGCCTATCTGGATATAAGATTGCTTCTCCATCAGGCCTTCCGCTTCTTCATTAAGCTGGTCATTTATTCCCTGCAGATATTTAAGCGAATCATCCTGGAAAGTATTTACCCTCGCAGTCGCTCCGGTGCTTGCCAATCTCTTGACCTCTTCTATTCTCCCGGTTTCAAAATAGTTTACCGTTGCAGGCAGTTTTTCAATAAAATAGTAATCAATAAACTCCCTTACTTCTCTCGCATATGCCTTATCATCCTGGGAGGCAGCAAGTTCATCCAGCTGCTTCCCCATCTTTCTCAGCTCCGGCTGCTTTGACTGTGCGCTGATCCTCATATCATCGTTGTCAAATGCCAAATAGCCTCTTACATCGAAGAATACACGATTGAAGGTACTGTCGATTTCCTGGACGAGCGCTTCCTTTTTAACGAGTTCAGCCCGCTTTTCATTATAAGAATCGCTGAGGTTCTGCTGCAGGATGACCAGCACAATCGTTCCGGCAATGAAAAAGAAAATAAAGACACCCATTAACCCGGCAAACTGCCTCGATAGGCTCTTTTTAAAATAATCATTGATTTTCATTCAGTATTTCCTCTACCTTTTCAAGGAGCTCCAGCGGGCTGAACGGCTTGGCCATAAAATAATCGGCCCCTGCTTCCAGCACCCTGTCCTGCTCAAACTGCTGGCTTTTTGCTGACAGCATGAGAATCTTGACATGATTTTTTTCACTATTGGCCCTTATCTTTTCGATGACCTCAAGCCCCGTGTATACAGGCATCATATAATCAATGATCAGGAGGCTGTAATCTCCTGACTGAAATAAATCCAGCGCCTCCTGTCCATCTGCTGCCTCATCCACTTCGAAATCGCCGTCTTCCAGCGTATCCACAATCAGCATTCTCAGTATATCTTCATCTTCTGCCAGTAAAATTCTGTTCATTTCGCTCCTCCTCCAGCAGCTGCTTTACTGAATGCATCTTTCATGATCCAGTAGGACTGCTTTAGCCTTTCATGGTGTTGCGGCTCCTCCCAGCTTTTCCAGGAATATTTGAAAGAATCTTCTTCCTTTATTACTCCATCAGTCATTGCCGGAGCGGTGCCTGCCAATTTTCCATTTTCTGTGACGGCTGCACCTATTGTGATAGACTCGATGATGCTGCTTCCGGATAGGCCGGATTGCCAAAGGTCTCCCTGTATTTCCCGGCTGCTTGGATCCTTTACATTCAGGAGCAGCCACGGAATCCTCAGCTCCAGCGTTTTCCTGTCATCACTTATACTTATATCGGTCAGGGAGTTGAAATCTTCACTTTCCGGATTGGCATTGCCGAACATAAGTTTTCCTGTTTCATAGGAAGAAAACGGAAGGGTTTTTCCGGTAGATGGAATCGTCAGTTCTTTATTCAAAGCCAATCTGATCGGATGGAAAATCCCATTATCCTTTTGAGCTGCATATGGTCTTTCCGGGAGCATATTCAGCAGCTCTCCGTACTGATAATAGAAAGTGTCATAATAGCTGTCTACCATCATATTCGATGTATCTTCCCCTGTAAGATTAATAGAATAATCGACCCCGAAATCGGCAGCAGCTTCAGCTTCGTTTCCAAGCGGGACAGTGCTCTGCCCCTGATCCTTGATAGTATCAAGCAGCAGATGCGTGCTGTCCCTTCCCCAATCCAGAGGCCTGCTGTAGTCGAGGCGGAGATAAAGGTATTCTTCATTTGATGCCGCATATAAAGCCTTTATTGCATCTTCTTTTTGGCTGCTTTTAAAGAGGGGCTCTGCACCAAGCTTATCCCAATCGCCTGTGAGACCATCCGGATAGATGCCAGCTTCATATTTGCCGGGCTCAAACGCCAGCAGCCCAAAGTGCTGCTCGTTCGTCTGCATATTGGACCAGAACGGCCGCCTGTCAGGATTGTCATAATCCATCGTATTCCAAGTCCGCTTGAACCACTCATCCTGCCAAGTAAATACAAGGCCGCCGGCGTAGCCTTCATCCATAATAGATTCGAAGAGGCGTTTGTTTATTTCCCCCTGCTCTTCTTCCGAATGATGCCCCTGGTCCATCCCGTCTACATTTTCATGGGTCATTCCCCTTGAAGCAGGAACGCCGAACTCAGCCACCAGGACTGGCATAGAGTGGACCTTTTTTAAATCATTCAGATATCCGGCATAGTTATTTTTTTCTCCCTGTGAATCTATATAATTCACATACTTCTTTTCATAATTAAGGAAATCGGGATAGTAAGGATAGATATGGTAGGAAGCAAACATCCCGGCTATAAATCCTTCCGCCGGCAGGATATGATTCGGATCCACCACTGCTTTGTCTTCATCCTCCGAAGGCTCGGCCGGATGGTCCAGAAGATCAGTGGTCACCCAGTTTGTAAAGCTCATTGTATGCTGCCATCCATATTGCCCTGATTCGTACTCTGCCGTATAATCCATCATCCGGGCGATCCAGCCTTCGAACGGGGAGGCATTTTCAGTCTGAAAATATTTCCCGGAAAAAGAGCCCTTCCCTTCATTGCCTGCATTTGTCTGTAAGACTGCTTCAGGATCCCACTCGATCCCGATCATGAATCCCAGCACATACTCCGATATATCATACTTATATTCCCCTGAAGCATGGCCCGGCCGTTCCGGCAGGCTTGCGTTTCCGTGGACAATATCCACCATATGCTTCAATTCAGTTTTAAAATCATCTGTTACAAGTCTGCTGTAGGCATTTTGTTCACTGACAAGATTCTCTTCGTTCACCCACGCTCCATGGAATAAATACAGCGGGTGTTCAGCAGTTTGATTATATTCATAAAAAGCTTCATAGAAACCTGGCGGATGGAGGGTATAAACACGTACGGCATTACTGTTCATGGCTCCTATTGCCTTGAACCAGCGGAGATATTCATCTTTCGTAATGGCCGTTTCCCCTGGAAAAGAGCCTGGCTTTGCTATGCCCATGTTAACGCCTTTAATCAGGAGATTTTCCCACTTGCCGCCTTTACGGACTTGAATATACTCGCTTCCGGTCCTGCTGTTCGTTATGATCCCGTTCTGCCCGGCAATTTCCGGCTTTTCCTGCTCATGATGCAGGCCGGTGCCTCTTTCCAGGATTGTTTTCATCAACGGGACATACGTATTCCAATAGAAAGAATCCCGCGAGCTGAATTTCCCTTTCCAGACATCGAGACCCTTTGTCTGATAAATACCGGGAACCTCCGCTTCATCCGCAAAGTCCCCTGCAGAATAATAGGAAGAATATTTTGCATTCACATGCTGGATGACAGCCGGGATGACGGATGGGATCCCGTATCCCTCCAGTTCTTTTTCTGCTTCCTTTTTAAGGGGAAGCTGATAGGTTGCCAGCACTTCCTCCTGGTTATTCGCTTCAACAATATCAAACCAGTATGAATAGCGGGACTCCCCCTCTGCACCCAGCTTCTCATCCCCTGCTTCGGTGTAGCTGAAAAGGGCACCTTCTCCCTCGAGGTCCTCTTCGCCGAATACCACAATATGATTGTCTTTGTTGACCAGTACAAGGCCAGGGCCTTCATAATCCCAGCTCTTTTCCTGTTCCTTCACCCAGACAGGGACTTCATCAGATGACAGGTCAGGAAAATATCTGCCTATCCAGCCGCTCCAGCTGATATTCAGGAGCGAGGTGATTTTCTCCCGGGCAGCATCATCTGTCGGGTCTGCAAATGTATTGAATTCAGCAATCAGCGTCTTTCCTTCTGAATGAATAAGGGCATCCCTTAGCCTGTCAGCCTCTTCAGCCTGAAGGCCACCATAGATGCTGTCCGATCTTTCGCCCAGACTGTTGCTGCCGAAAAATTCCTCTTCATACACACCGTATTGGTCAGCGAGATAAAAGACATCATATTTTTCAAGATTCTCCGGAAGCGGCTTTACTTTATATTCATCTTCCCCAAGCGGCTTAAACCCGCTGTAGTCGCTCTTTACCTCATAATGTTCGCCATTTCTTCTCTGCCATTTGCCATTGTTCAGAATCCAGACAAGGCCTTTATGCTCCCGGTAAGTTTCATCAGGCACGGTTTTATCAATGATCAATGCCTCTAGCGTCTTGTCCGGTGCGAGCTGCCACAGCCAGAAAGGACTTGTCAGGAGCAAAAGAATGCCGACGACCACACCGAATACGGCAGCCTGTGATTTCGTAAACATTTTTTTCATTCAGACACACCTTTTCGTTTCATTTCTCCCCAGCTCTTATCTCCCCTGATCAGCTTCCAGATGCCCTCGCACCTCCAAAATACTGTTAGAGGGCGATACCATAAGGTTTCTGTCAGAGAGTAGAAGAACAGCTTCAGCAAATCAGACACCTTCGGATACTTGCGCAGGCTCCATTCTTCAAGCAAAACCGCTGCCATTGAAAAAATAGAACCGTAGAGGCAGGAAAGCAGGAAGATCAGAATGGCAAACTCCAGATAAATCCCCCCAAGGAACAGTGACAGCACCACATAGGCATAGCCAAGCAGCTCGACAATCGGCCCGAAAAATTCGACAACCCAGAAATACGGGAAGGAGATGAACCCGATTGCCCCATATTTCGGATTAAAGGTCAGCTTCCGGTGAGTCCACAAACTTTCGAACAGCCCCCTGTGCCACCTGCCCCTCTGCTTCCTCAGGAAAGTCGCGCTTTCCGGCACTTCCGTCCAGCAGACCGGGTCGGGGACATAGACGATCCGCTTCTTCAGCCCTTTTTCTTTAATAAGCCGGTGCACCCTGACCACAAGCTCCATATCCTCGCCGACAGTATCCGTTCTGTACCCGCCTGCCTCCAGCACCCATCGTTTTGAAAAAACGCCAAATGCACCCGAAATGATCAGCAGCAGATTATGACGGCTCAGCCCGATGCGGCCCATCAGAAAAGCCCGCAGGTATTCAATGATCTGCATGATGACGAGCGGTTCCCTGGCAAGCCCTACCTTCAGCAGGTTTCCATCCTTGATTTCACAGCCATTCGCAATCCTGATGCTTCCTCCGGATGCAATCACCTCTTCATTCGAATCAATGATCGGCTTCATCACCTTAAGGAACGCATCATGCTCCAGGACAGAATCCCCGTCCAGGGAACAGATATAAGGATAATGGGAGATATTCAAGCCGGCGTTGAGCGCATCGGCTTTTCCTCCATTCTCCTTATCGATCAAGTATAAATTAGGCAGCAGGCGGGACTGGTAAATACCTTTAATCTCCTTTGTCTCCACCTGCTTTCTGACAGCCTTATCCACTTTTATCATTTCATAGTGCCCTATCATCTTTGCCAGTGTTCCATCCTTCGATCCGTCATTCACAACCAGAATCTCATACTCAGGATAGCTGATGCTCAAAAGAGACCTGACACTCTGGATGATCCCAGCTTCTTCATTATAGGCAGGGACAATGATGGAAACAGGCTTTGTATAAATCTCACTCATATATTCCTCATAGATCCGGTCGCGCTTAAGACGGTATTCCCTTCGCAGCTGAACCATCGAAATAGCAAGAACAACTGTGTAAAAAAAGATGACAATCACCATATAAACAGCGATGAACCAGCCAAAAAACAAAGCGGCATTCTCCCATAAAACTGCCAGCATCAGCGCCGCTCCCCTTTTTGCATCCATTCCCAAGCCATATCCCTGGCATAAGGATCATGCGAACTATCAATTACTTTCTGCAATATTTCTTTCCCCTTTGAAAAAGCCAAGATAGACTGGCCTGCCTGTGATCTTACATACCAGGATGAATCGTGCAGCATTTCTGCCAGCCTTGGGAGCAGCCCTTCGTCTTTTAAGCTGCCGAAAAGCTTGGCGGCAAGCATCCGTTCCTGCCAGCTGGAAGATTCAGCGAGTTCCTCATAAGGGGTTATATCCTCTGTATATCCTATTGAAGCTAATGCCTTCAATGCCCGGAGCCTCATTTCCCCCGCCTCGGACATGAACACCTCTTCCACAAAACGAAGATAACCAAGCTGCTTGTTGACAGCAATCACATCCAATACAGCAAACTGCAGTCTTTCCGGAGAAGTTCTAAAGCCTTCAACAAATCGGCCAAAACCTTTGTCATCAAGCCGGATTAGAATATTCCTGAGATCAAATTCCGAGAACGGCAAACTCCGGGAATCCAGCAGCATGAATAGATTCTCACTCTGGAAATCTGCCAGGATCTTGAAGGCCTGGACTTTTTCAGAAGTTGAGCTTCCCCCGCTTTCGGCAATCCGCAGTACTTCTCCCTCCAGACTTTTCAAATGGAAATCCTCTATATGATAAAGCGAATTTATCCGCGTACTCCACTTTCTGCTTTGAAGTCCTTTGGCATAATGGCCCCTAAGATAGGACTCTGCAAAAAAAGAAAGATTTTCTTTTTCCTGCTCCCCTTCAAGGATATCCGCATAATGACCGAGGAGCTCCTCAGCAGCCAGCAGGCTTGCCCGGTCAGCCAGGGCAGCTTCCTCCAGCTGCTTCCCTTCATATAAAAAAGAAAACAGCGGAAGGTTCAGTTTTTGCTTCCAATCTTCAACCTTCCGCCTTGCTGTTATTTCAAAAGCTTTTCTAATCACGAGATACACCAGTATGACTGTCAATATTCCTGTAATGGAAAGGGCCGCTGCAGCGAGAACAAACAGTTCCTGATCTAGTCTCATTATGACATCCTCTGGATCAGGCGATGAATTCTTGCCTGCAGCTCAGTGATGCTGAACGGCTTTGTCACATAATCATCTGCCCCCAGCTTCAGTGCCCTGGCAATATCGTATTCCGTTTTTCTGCCTGTCAGCATTAAAACATGGATGCGGCTTGCATTCCGATTTTCCTTCACCTTCTGGAGAACTTCCGTCCCATCCATTACAGGCATGATTCCGTCCAGAATAAGGAAATGCTCCCCTTTCTGCTCCATACGGCCGGATTGAAGGAACTTCTGTCCATCCTCATACACCTGGATATCCAGGCTGGTATGCTCGAATTCCATGGATTGCAGAATTTTCATCAGCATGGTCCTGATGATTGCATCATCATCAATGACAGATACATTCAGAACCTTCCTTGAATGGCCGCCGATCAATTTATTGGCACTTTCCACCCTGGCCCGGCCGTTCCGTTTTGCTTCATATAAAGCCTGATCAGCCGTCTTGATTGCTTCTGCCACAGTAGCAGAAGGATCATGGACCATATATACACCGGCCGAGAAGGTCATTTTCAATTCCGCCCCGCCCTCTATGAACGTTCGGCTTGAGAAGCCGGAAAGTAGCCTTGAGACGACCTCCTTGCTGTCATGGTCATTGGTGCGCGGAAGCAGCAGGATGAACTCCTCTCCTCCATAGCGGAACACTATATCTCCAATCCTGACATGATCCTTCAGATACTGGGCAAACTCCGACAGGATACGGTCTCCGGCCGGATGGCCGTACATATCATTCACCTGCTTGAAATGATCCAGATCAAGGACGGCAATAGAAAAATACTGATTGCTCCGTTCCAGCTCTTTTAAATACCGTTTAAGAGAATCCTGCAGGAACCTGCGGTTGTATACCTGCGTCAATTCATCGATCAGGACAGACTGGTCAAATATTTGTTTCCTGTCCAAATGCCGCTCTACCTTTATAAGGAATTCTTCCAGGTCAATAGGTTTGGAAATAAAATCATCCGCCCCCAGCCTGTAAGCCTTTATTCTCGTTTCTCTGTCATTCATTATGCTGATCATCAGCTTTGGTATAAACTTTTTATTCGTATGCTTCTGAATATCCTCAAGCACATGGAACCCGCTTTTGCCCGGAAGATTAACATCGATGATAAGGCAGTCGGGATTCATATCAAAGAATTGGTCGACAGCTTTTTCAGGCTCGGTATTTGCCATAACCATCCAGCCCTTGCTTTCCAGTGCATCTTTAAGGAGGATCAGCATGGATACATCATCATCAATCACCTGGATCAATGGCATATTTTCATCCCTTGGAAGACTCTGTTTCTCCTCTTCTCTTTGGAAATGTTCATATTCATAGCTCAGGCCCATCAGTTCATATAAAAAATCCCGCAGCTCCCGGTTTCCCCAGACTTTTTCGCTGCTCTTTTCCACCTGGTCCATCAGTTTGCCTGCCACCTGATGGAGTCCGACGAGCTGCAGAGTTCCTGCTGTCCCCTTGATGGAGTGAAGAAAACGGTAAACATCTTCGTTGTTCACAGGAGTTTCCGCTTCCTGTTCAAACCAAAGAGTCATTTGATTCTTAATCTTTTGAAACAATAAAGTTTTGTATTTATCAAGCTTCATTATATGCACCTCTTTCATCCTAAGCATCAGCCAGGAAGCAGAGGCCCCGGCCAAAATAAAAACCAGCCATCATAGATCATTGGCCGGCTGCACTAGTCACTCCAAGCGGTTTAAAGTGCAAATAAAAACCGCTCATCACAGTGTCCTATATTCTTAAAACACCCTTGCATTTTCTGTCGAAACAGACAATTGCAAGCCAATTAAAATATATGATTCCTGTCATATTAAGTCAATATATATTTTATTCACTTGCCTTGAGTATACCGAAAAAACCAACAAGATGCAGACGCCAATATGCCGCCTGGAAAAAATGGTATATTATTACCATTATTCTCCCTGTCCGAATATGTCGCTTAAAGCGGTTTTTTGTCAATAAGATGATATTGTCGATTTGGACTGGTATTTGTAAAATTAGGAATATATAACTAAATATTGGAGGACTAAGCAATGGAGCATATTAAAGACCTGCTGTTTAACCTGCTGATCATTCTTATCGTCATGCTTTCTTTCCAGCTCCTTTTTGCCAGCCGCCTTCAATCGCTTTTTCTGCGCCACCGCGAGTATATTATTGCCGGCATCAGCATCATAACTGCTTCCCTTTGCCTGATCTGTTCAGTCAAGATGAACAGCAGCTTTATTTTTGATCTGCGATGGATTCCATTCCTGCTGGGAGGATTATACGGAGGTCCCAGAGTCATCCTCGCCCTGCTCATTTTTGTCATCTTTATCCGCATTCCCCTCGGAGGGATCGGGGCGGCCTATAATATTCTCACCGGTTTGTTTGCCGGCTTTATTGTATATAAGCTTCACCCATCCTTCATCGCCATGGACACACGGAGAAAGCTGCTTACCGTTTCATTCCTGTCTTTTCTCTTATCTATCGCAGCTTTCCTGCTCTTGCTATTTAGAGCTGGCGTGGAGGAATGCCTGGAATTCGTTGTTATCTATACGGTCACTCAGACGGTCGGGGCATTTTTGGCAGCCTACACCATCGAGCTGATTGTACAGAACCAGCAGCTGAACCGGGCGGTAATGAAGACAGAAAAAATGGAGGTCGTTTCCCACTTGGCTGCCAGCATCAGCCATGAAGTAAGAAATCCCCTGACCGTAACGAAAGGATTTCTCCAGTTATTAAAAGAAGAGGAAGAAGAACCAGGCGGGGGAAAGCGTTCCTATTATTTAGACACAGCCCTTGAAGAGCTGAACAGGGCGGAAGTGATTATCAGTGACTATCTTACATTTGCCAAGCCGCACTGTGAAGCAAATTCGTGTTTTTCATTAGAAGGAGAAATCAGAAAAGCGGTTGAACTGATCACACCCTACGGGAATGCTCATTCTGTGGAGATCTATTGCGATACAGACGAAGAATTATATATAAAAGGTGAAGATGCAAAGGTTCAGCAATGCCTGCTCAATCTGTTCAAAAATGCCATTGAAGCCATGCCTGGCGGAGGGATCCTCTCTATATCGGCAAAGCTGCAGGACGACAAAGCGGAGCTCCTGATATCTGATACAGGCAAGGGGATGACCTCCGGGCAGCTCAGCAGGCTGGGGGAACCGTATTTTTCAACAAAAGAAGGGAAAGGGACGGGGCTTGGAATGATGGTGGTCTTTCGGATCATTGAGGGAATGGGCGGAAAAATAAAAGCAGAAAGCATGCTGAATAAAGGCACCTCCTTTACCATCCTGCTTCCTGCTGAAAAATGTCCTGATTAGCAGCTGTTCTTACACATGATCAAATGATGGCGGGTACTTTACCGTCCCGCTGATTCCAGTTAATGATCCCTCCTTAAATTCCATAACCATAAATACCTCTTCCGGTACAGGAAAAGGTGAAAAAATCCCAAAAACTGTGGAAGGCCGGAACCCAAACCTCGGATAATAATCGGGATGTCCCAATACAACGGCATGAGCAAAGCCCTGAAGTTCCGCCTGTTTCAAACCTTCTCTTATAAGAAGGGATCCTATCCCTTCATTTTGCCGCTGGGGCATGACAGCAACCGGGGCAAGCGCCAAGGTAGGCACTTCCCCTTCCCCTGTATCAATCACTGCCTTGCTGAACATGATATGGCCCACGATATCCTTTCCATCTGCCGCTGTTAGCGATAGTTCGGGAATATACTCCCCCGAGCTTCGGATGGCTCTGACAAGGGCACTTTCGTTTTCACGGCTGAAAGCAAGCCTGTGGACATGTTCTGATCTGCTATAATCAGCTTCCTGCTCTGTCCTGATAATCATGACTATTCCGCCTGTTTTTTTGCCAGCTGCCTTGATTTGTCGGTGCAGCTTTGCATGGCCGAAATGACCGAAGACCGAAAGCCCTGTTTTTCCAGCTCAGCTACTGCTTCAATAGTGGCTCCCCCAGGCGTGCATACCTGATCTTTCAATTCACCCGGATGCTTGCCTGTCTCAAGCACCATTTTGGCTGCGCCAAGCACTGCCTGGGCTGCCAGCCGGTACGAGGTTTCCCTTGGAAGCCCCTGAAGGACGCCGCCATCAGCAAGAGCCTCAATGAACATATAGACATAAGCAGGTGAAGATCCGCTGATGGCAGGGATGCTGTCCATCAGTTTTTCTTCAATAAACTCAGCTTTCCCAAAGCTTTCGAATAATTCTGCAGCCTCCAACCGTTCCTTTTCAGTCACCTGCCTGCTGGCAGCCAGGGCGCTCATCCCCTCCCCGACAAGCGATGGGGTATTGGGCATAGAACGGATCGCTTTTATTTCCCTGCCGAAAGCAGACTGTAGAAAGGCAAGGCTGATCCCTGCTGCTATGGTGATGATGATAGCATCTTCAGGAACGCTCCCGCTGATTTCCTCAATCACTTCCATATGAACATCAGGCTTTACTGCCAGAAATAAAAAATCAGCCTGTTCAGCTGCTCTCTTATTATCAAGGGTCACTTCAATATCATATGTATTTTTCACATAGGCAAGAGTACTCTCCGTCCTTGCACTTGCAACTATATCATCCGGCCGGGCGATCCCTGATTTCAGCATTCCCCCGATGATTGCCTGGGCCATCTTTCCGCACCCTATAAAACCGATTTTCTTATCCATTTTTCCACTTCCCTACATAAATTGCTCCCTATATTATACTTCCTCGCCTGCTTCAATTCCAACTTCCGGTTATATCAGGGTGTTAGAGGGTAAAATGGGAATGCTCCGCGCTTAACTGTGCGGAAAATTCTTTCTGCAGCAATACCTGAAGGAGCGTTGAATCATAATGGATAGGACACCACTTCCGGCCGAATTTTACACACAGCCGACCCTTGAACTTGCCAAGGCTCTTCTTGGCTGTCTTTTGATAAAGGAAACACCTGATGGTACAGCCGCTGGATATATTGTAGAAACAGAAGCCTATAAAGGCCCCGCAGACAGGGCTGCACATAGCTATAATAACCGCCGGACCAAGCGGACAGAAGTCATGTACGCCGGTCCGGGGTTCGCCTACACATACCTTATGCATACACACTGTTTGTTAAATGTCGTCAGCGCTGAAAAGGACAAACCGGAGGCTGTTCTCATCAGGGCCATAGAACCTGCTGAAGGAATTTCCCTGATGAAAGAGCGGAGAAAGATGGATAATCTGAAGAATTTGACCAACGGGCCAGGGAAGCTTACGAAAGCCCTTGGCGTCACTATGGAGGATTATGGACGCCTCTTTTCGGAGCCTCCCCTTATTCTTGCTGAAGGCTATACCCCTGCTGAGATAGCTAAAGGAAAAAGGATTGGAATTGATAATTCCGGCGAAGCAAAAGACTATCCGTGGCGCTTCTGGGTAAAAGGCAGCCCATATGTTTCCCGCCATCAGATAGAATCCTCATGATGGATGTTTATTCCTCTTTTAGCTGCAACTGCCCCGCATGATTGCTCTACGGAATAACCACAATAGTTATGTATGGTCTTCACCATCACAGCCCTTCATGAGGGGAAAAATTACAAACTGGGGGTAGTCAGATGCAGCAGTTTAACCAGCAAGGACAGTCAGGAATGAACACAAATGAACAGATCCCGGCACATATGAATCATGGCGGACACGAGATGCTGGACATGAAAGAGGTCCTTTCAAGCACCGTAGCAGCAATCGATCAATACCTTATGTTCAGCGGGCAAATCCAGGATCCGCAGCTTAAGGAAATTGCAAACCGCCAGAGGCAGTTTATGATCACCCAATACAACACCATGGTTGACTGCTTCACTACCGGCCAAAAGCCGGCTGTATCGACTACAACCTATATGATGGGCGAAACACATGACGTCATCTACGGACTACAGCCATCCCAGCCTGCTGCACCAAAACAGTCAGCTTCCGAGATTGGCGACCAATGCTATTCAGGCTACCTGCTTGCTTTAATGAAAGGTGCAGCCTCCCAGCTGTCAATGGCCGCATTGGAGTGCACAAACCCAGTCGTAAGGCGTGTGCTTGCTGATAGTGTTCCCAATTATGCAGAAATGGCTTACGAGCTGTTCCTCTACCAGAACCAGAAGCATTATTACCAGGTTCCCCAGCTTGCGCCGCAGGATACAGAACAGCTGCTTGGAAGCTATACCCAGGCAGGCGGACAGCAAATGATGAACCAGCCTAATATGAATACCCTTCAATAACCGCTGCAGGCGCCCCAATGGGGTGCCTGCTTTTTTTATCCGCCACCGCAATTAATTGGAAAATATTTTTTTCCCCAGGCTGTTACTGCAACTGTAAAACTGGGTAAAAAAGCAGAAATAAAAAACAAAAAAATTGTTAATAAAGGCGGCGCTTCATGTGAAAGAAATTAAAGAATCCATCAAAGAAACATTGCTTGCCATCCTTCCCGTCTCTGCTGCAGTCATCCTTCTGCAGCTTGTCCTGATCCAATTGCCTTTCAAGGACTTTCTTCCATTCCTCTTTGGCCTTTTCTTTGTCATCCTGGGACTGATGTTCTTCCTCATCGGCGTCAATATCGGCCTTCTTCCAATAGGCGAAATGATTGGGAAAATCCTGCCGAAGTCGAATAAAGCGTGGGTCATCATCCTCACAGGATTCATCCTTGGAATTGCCGTCACGCTGGCAGAGCCTGACGTCAGGGTACTGTCCACACAGGTTGACCAGGTATCCGGAGGAAAGATATCGTCCATTTCCCTCATATTATCCGTGGCTGCCGGAGTCGGTCTTTTTGTCGGCCTTGCTATGATCAGGACCATTTACAAAATCCCTGTCACCGCCATTTTGATAGCCGGCTATGCCATCGTCTTTATTGTCAGCCTCTTCTCCCCATCGTTATTTGTGCCGATTTCATTTGATGCGGGAGGCGTAACGACAGGGCCCCTCGCCGTACCCTTCATCTTGGCACTCGGAGTAGGTGTGGCCCAGGTTTTCCGGAACAAACAATCCTCGGGCGATTCATTTGGCCTTGTCGGCCTTGCCAGCATCGGACCGATCCTGGCCGTTCTGCTGCTGGGAGGGATCTTTAAATGATGGACAAGCTATTTCATGGTTTCGGCAGCACTCTGACAGAGGTTGCTTTGGCCCTTGCTCCCCTTCTTCTTTGCTTCATCATATTTCAGATATTTTTTCTAAAATTAAAGAAACAGAAGGTCATCCAGATCCTTGCCGGTTTTCTGTCTGCTTTTGCCGGACTGGCATTCTTCCTTCACGGGGTCCATCTCGGCTTTATGCCAATCGGGGAGGAAATGGGAAAGAAGCTGGGTAATCTTCCATATTCCTGGATCATCATTCCAATTGGATTTGTACTCGGATTTGTCACTACATTGGCAGAACCAGCTGTAAAAATATTAAACAAACAGGTTGAAAAAGTAACATCGGGATACATCTCAGAAAAAATCATGCTCATCACCCTTTCAGGGGGAGTCGGTCTGTCCATTGCCCTTGCCATGCTCCGCATCCATCACGGCTTCTCTCTCTGGTACTATCTTGCGCCGGGATATGCACTCGTGCTGATCCTGATTTATTTTTCCAACACCAGCTTTATAAGCATCGCCTTCGATTCGGGCGGTGTAGCAACAGGGCCGATGACCGTTACTTTTATCCTGTCAATGGCTGTCGGCGCTGCCGCAGTAACTGAGGGGCGGGATCCCCTGACAGATGGCTTTGGCCTGATCGCCCTGGTCGCCCTTAAACCGATACTGGCAGTCCTGATCCTGGGGCTCCTGTTCAAGAGGAAGGAAGGTGCTTCTTAAATGATCTACAAGCTTTTCATCGCCATCGTAAAAAAAGGCACTGCAAAAAAAGCTGTCCGGCTTGCCCGGGGATCCGGGCTTGCTGCTGCGGCAACTGTATATGCAAGGGGAATTGGAAAAAATGAGCAAACCTCGTTTCTCGGATTGGAGATCAACCACGAGAAAGAAGTCATCCTTATGCTGATCAAGGAAGAATCCGCTGAAGAAGTCATTACGGAAGTCAGCAGCCATCTCCATTTTGAAAGGCCCGGTACAGGACTTGGATTGCTTATCAATATTAACGGATTCATCGGCGTCCAGTCCCCGGAAGTCCCCGCTGATGCAGAAGCAGAGGAAGGAGCGGCCAATATGAAGCCAGCCGATAAAGAATACGATTTGATTGTGACCATTGTAAAAAGCTCGGAAGCCGAAAAGATTATAAAGGCCTCAAAAGATGCCGGGGCTGACGGGGCAACCATCATTTCCGGCAGAGGGATCGGCATCAACGAAAAAGCCACTTTATTCAATATGCTGATCGAGCCTGAAAAAGAGATTGTGCTGACCATCATCCACAGCGGACGGACACAGGAAGTATTCCAGGCAATCTGCGATGCTGTCGAGCTGAATGTTCCTGGCAATGGGATTTCCTTTATCCTTGATGTCGATCAGGTAGCAGGCATCAATCATTAAATTTCTGAGCATATCAATATAGTAAATATCCCCATTTGTGAGAAAATAAAAAGGCAATTAAATTTCCGGGAGGTAACAATATGCCAAAAAGCTTGCAGGACACAACAAAGCTGCATAATGGAGTGGAAATGCCCTGGTTCGGACTCGGCGTTTTCAAGGTCCAGGAAGGATCCGAAGTCATTGATTCAGTCAAAGCAGCCATCAATAACGGCTACAAGAGCATTGACACAGCAGCCATCTATGGCAACGAAGAAGGCGTGGGACAGGCTATAAAAGAATCAGGTGCCCCGCGCGAAGAGCTATTCATCACGACTAAGGTCTGGAACTCTGAGCAGGGCTATGACTCTACACTGGCTGCATTCGACGAAAGCCTTTCAAAGCTTGGCTTGGAGTATGTCGATCTGTACCTGATCCACTGGCCTGTCAAAGGCAAGTATAAAGACACTTGGAGAGCCTTAGAAAAGCTGTATAAGGATGGCAGAGTCCGTGCAATCGGGGTCAGCAACTTCCATGTACACCATCTGGAGGATCTGCTTGAAACAGCGGAAGTCGTGCCGATGGTCAACCAGGTTGAATACCACCCGCATCTGGCCCAGCTTGAGCTCCGCGAATTCTGCAAACAAAAAGGGATCCAGCTTGAAGCCTGGTCTCCTCTTAAGCAGGGACAGCTCCTGGATGAGCCTGTTATTACAGAGATTGCCGAAAAGCACAAAAAGTCCCCTGCCCAGATCATCCTGCGCTGGGACCTTCAAAATGAGGTCATCACCATTCCGAAATCAGTCAAAGAACACCGCATCATTGAAAATGCAGACATCTTTGACTTCGAACTTTCCTCAGAAGACATGGAAAAAATCGATGCCCTCAACAAAAACGAACGCGTCGGTGCCGATCCTGATAACTTCAATTTCTAATAATATGCAAAAGGGGTATGGAATGGGTTCATTCTGTATCCCTTTTTGTCTTAATAGCCTCTGAATGTTGGCTGTTGATTTCCGTTCCAGGCACTTCGCTTTCCGCGGGGCGGCGCTGAGCCTCCTCACGCTTACGCGCTGCGGGGTCTCAGCTCTGCCGCTGCAATCCCACAGGAGTCTACGTGCCTTCCACTCCAATCAACAGGCTTATCAAACTTTTTTTCATTCTAACCCAGTTAATACAAATCCCTTTTCGATATAATCGCAACTTTAACTTCGCTCACCCAGTTAGCAAAATATAACTGTTTATCTCCCCCTGCAAAGGGAAAGGAATAATATCAAACCTAAGGAGGACTAATCCATGAGCAAAAGAAATTCCCTGACTGGGGTAGTGGCACTGGGTGCGCTTGCGTATATGTTCAGGAACAAGGAATCTCGGGATAAGGTTATGAATAAGGTAAAGTCTACATTCGGTGAAGACAATATCAGCAAAGTCAAATCAAAGCTTCCATTTTTGAATTCTGACCAAGGAAACACCCGCCAGGACCATTCAGGCCCGGCTTATGTCGACAGATAATAAATTGCCCAATCATGAGGCAGCTCCCCCAATCAGGGAAGCTGCTTTTTTCATTGAACGAACCTCCTCCCCCTGAAACTTTTCCTTCCTTGACCCGTATGATAAAAAGAGGCATGTCCGCACAGCCAAAGCTGTAAACCGCTTTAAGAACTGTGTTATATTGGGAATATATGATTCTATCAAGAGACGGCTTACGCCGGTCCTGGAAAAGAAGGAGTGAAATTATGGGAGTGACGCTCAGCAAAGGGCAGAAGGTCGATCTGACCAAGAACCGCCCCGGGCTTCAAAATGTTGTTGTTGGATTAGGCTGGGATATCAGCCGTCAGGGATCCAACTATGATCTGGACGCATCTGCTTTCTTATTAGGCGCATCAGGAAAAGTACATAGTGACCTCGATTTCGTATTCTATAATAACCCTAACGGCGGGAATGGCTCTATCCTGTACAGCGGCGATAACCGTACAGGTGCGGGCAATCAAGATGATGAACAAATCAGAATTGACCTGCGGAGGGTGCCGGACTCGATCCACCGGATTGCCTTTACAATTACCATCCACGATGCTCAGGCAAAACAGCAGAACTTCGGCCATATTGAAAATGCTTATGTACGGATTTTTAATGAACAAAATAATGAAGAGCTTATCCGCTTTAACCTTGGCAGGGATTTTACCGTTGAAACGGCCATCGTCGCAGCAGAGCTATACAGGCATAATGGCGAATGGAAATTTAATGCCATCGCCAGCGGCTTTCAGGGCGGCCTGGCTGCCCTCTGCCGTAATTTCGGCGTGACGGTGGATGATGAACCGGCTCCCCAGCCTTCACATGGCAATCAGCCTTTCGGGCAGAACCAGACTTACCAGCAGAGCTTTTCACAGCAGGCTCCTGCAGGGCAAAATTACCAGCAGGGCTATAACACAGGCAGCTCCCAGCAGAACTATAGCTCAGGAAGCTATCAGCAGACACAGCCGCAAGCTTCCTATTCGTCCCCTTCCTATGGACAGCCTTCCTACTCTTCCTCACAGGGATATGGGGGAGAAGAAATTGCATGCCCACGCTGCCATTCCACAAATGTACGCACCGGCGAAAAGGGCTTCGGCCTCGGTAAAGCGGCAATTGGCGGCCTGATCCTCGGGCCTGTCGGATTATTGGGCGGCTTCATTGGGAAAAAACAGCTGAAGTTTACCTGCAACAGCTGCGGCAATGCCTGGTCTCCATCCCAGACCGATTACGCCGAATGGGCCAACCAGCAAAAAAGAAAAGCCCAGGACCTCTTTAACCGATTCAAGAGCCAGGACGTCCTTGAGGCCATTGTAGCAGCATGTGCACTTGTAGCTATGGCTGATGGAAGGCTGGATCCGGCAGAACGCCAGAAAATGGTTGAATTCGTCAACCAGAGTGATGAACTTCGGGTATTTGATACGCAGAAGGTCATTCAGCAGTTTAACCTGTACGTCCAGAAGATTGAACGCGATCCTTCGATCGGCAGGGCAGAGGCATTCAGAGCGCTTGGCAGGATACGGACGAAACCGGAAATCGCCAGGCTAGTGGCCCGCTATTGTATCGCAATCGGCTTTGCAGACGGACATTTTGATCCGAATGAGCAGCAGGCAGTCAGTGACATCTGCCGGGAGCTCGGGCTCAATCCGGCAGAGTTCCTTTCTTAATCTCACAGCCTGGCCAACCGGCCAGGCTGCTTCTTTTCTGCAATTCCCCATAGGTCATCACTTCCCTCTACAACGGAGAGTGGCTAAAGTAAGAATATTAACAATAAACAAACTCTTTATTTTTCCCCTGATTTAGTGCTAATCTTACTAAGGGCAAATTTTACGAAAGTAAAAGACGCAAAGCCACGGGCCTAAAACAAGTTATTTGTCATGGCAGCCGGGCCGCCAAGAATATCATTCTTGTAAACTTTTATAAATCATACACCCTTTCTAATTTGCCTAATCCATTTATTAAAGAGAGGGATATCAATGTTTTACCCGACATTTTTATGCAAAGAGACTAATCAGAGGCATCTGGTCAAAGACTCGAATTTCTGTGAATGCGGCTATAAGTACAAAGGCTTTACCACATTCATCAAAAAAGATTTCAAAAAAATCCAATTTAAGCAGAGTGATGATATCGATTGCCCTGTCTGCAAAAGCTCAGTGCTGAAAGAAGAGAAAGCAGTCTGCTATTCATGAGCAGCTGCTTTTTTCTTTTCCCCTTCCCAAATCTTTATTTCCTTCATAATGCGCCAAATCAGGTTTAGGAGTTCCAAAAAAGTGGCAAAAAGAAAGTAACTAACTCATTTACTTTAATTAGGTGCTACTCTTCAAATACGAAGCAAAGGGGAATCTTCATGGCGGAAAATCCAGCACAATCCAAATTGGCATTAAATTCTTCGATCTCCTTAAAAGGGATTGTGAAAGCTGTATTCACTGACACAGTCCACGTCCAGATCGGCGGGAAAATTATCGCAATCCCGCTGGAGAAATAAAAGAACACCTTCATGGAAAGCCAACGAAAGCCGCTTTTTATTAAACGGCTTTTTTTGTGCGAATGGACAGTAAAACCGGCAGGCATTGCGCCCGCCGGTTCTGTTTATGCATAGATTTTATTTTCTTCGTTTTGGAAGAAGCTCTTCATCGCATGGAAAACATCAGCTTTCTGCTTGAGGATATAGTATCGGAAGTGTTCATTTTTTATATTCTTATAAGCGGACATGAGGGTCGAGTGGCGGTTGTACTGATTGACTTCACCGTACCCGAACATGCTCGATACCGCGATCAGCTCTTCAACAAGCTTCACACAGCGGGCATTATCAGAGGTAAGATTGTCGCCGTCGGAAAAGTGGAAAGGATAGATATTGAATCTTCTTGGATTATATTTTTCATTGATCAGTTCCAGAGCTTTGCGGTAGGCTGATGAACAAATGGTTCCCCCGCTTTCCCCTTTTGAAAAGAAATCTTCCTCTGATACGACCTTCGCTTCTGTATGGTGGGCAATGAACTCTATTTCCACCGTCTCATACTTTGTCCGTAAAAACCGGGTCATCCAAAAGAAAAAGCTTCTGGCCATATATTTCTCCCATAATCCCATCGATCCGCTCGTATCCATCATTGCGAGCACGACTGCCTTTGAATCCGGCTTTACAATTTCGTTCCATGTCTTAAACTTCAGATCCTCCTGATAGATCGGATAGAATGCCGGCTTGCCTGTCATCGCATTCCGTTTAAAGGCGGTCATCATTGTCCGCTTTTTATCAATATTGCCCATTAATCCTGTTTTGCGGATATCATTGAATTCAATATTCTCAACCAGATGCTCTTCCTGTTCCTTCCTCTTCAGGTTCGGCAGCTCCAGCTGCTTGAACAGTGCTTCCTCAAGCTCCATCATGGACACTTCAGCTTCAAAATAATCCTCACCCGGCTGGTCGCCTGCACCCTGGCCTTTCCCGGGGCCTTTCTGGCCGCTGGAGCCGTCTCTGGCGACCACATCGCCTACCTGGCTGTCTCCGTCTCCCTGGCCTACATGTTTGTTTTTATCATAGTTATAACGAATTTTATATTCGTCAAGAGAGCGAATCGGAATTTTCACGACTTCACGGCCATTGGACATAATGATGCTTTCTTCTGTTATCAGATCTGGTAGATTGTTCCGGATCGCATCCTGTACCTTTTCCTGGTGGCGCTGCTGATCATCGTGGCCTTTGCGATGGAGGGACCAATCTTCTTCGGAAATCACAAACTGGCGGTTGTTGATGTCGGTCATTATAACCCCTCCTTGAAAAAATTTCATGGATTCATTGCACACATTTGCCTTTAGCAACATACAATATCCCGAGTGTCAAAAGGAACGTGAAATATTAATTACTCTATACTATGCGAGACATCGAAATAATTTACAAATAATTTTGACAATAAGACAAATGCCTATGCTGTCGGACAAGCCTTTTTTAGAGCCTCTCATCCTTCCAGAAATTCATTGAAAAGTGGGCATTGGGGTTATAAGCCTGGCATTCATATCCTTGTGAGTATAGGTAATCGATGATCTGCGGCAGCATGGAAACCGTCCCGCTGTTCACATGCATCAGGATGACTGGGGGCTTCCCGCCTGCAGCCGCCGGCTGAAGCCCTTTTTTCACATTTTCAAAGATAGTCTTCGGACTGCTCCTTGCATATTTCCAGTCTAATGTATCAATATTCCAGTCCCACATTTTATATCCCTTCTGCACAAGGGCGTCCCTGAACGGCCCTGTCATATAAGGCTTGCTTCCATAAGGCATTCTCACCAGCCTGGAGTCAATGCCTGTCAGGCTCAATATTGTTTTCCTGGTCTTATCCATTTCCAGGGCGGGATTTTGCGGGTTTCCGGCATAAAGCTTGTTTTTATCATGGGTAACACTGTGCAGGGCCGGATAATGCCCTTCCTCCACCAGCCGCTTAACAGAAGCCGGGTTGGCTCTTGCCTGCGGCTCAATCATAAAGAATGTCGCTTTTGCCTTCTTATTCTTCAAAATATCAAGGATGGGTTCCATTCCCCTTGCAGGTCCATCATCAAAGGTTAAGTACACCGCCTTTTTTTTCACATAAAAATCTTTTAGAGCCGCTCTATTGGCGCCCATGAATTGTTCGTTTGCCATTTTCGCTCCTTTGTTCACCAGACGGACGACAGGGCCGGCTGAGAGGTATTCAACTCTATAGCCAAAAAACTCGCCGGCTGACCTGATCGGTATGAATAGGCTGTTTTCCCGGACCACCGCTTTCCATTCGGCCGTTTTTCCCATGGACGTTGAGGCCTGCTGTTGTTTTACAGAATAGCGGATCCATGATTTGCCCTTTTTGATCGTATAGCTATCAGGATTTTCTATAGAGATGCTGGCTCCAATGGCTGCTGCCAAATCTTTAATAGGCATATAGGCTGTATGCTCCAGCACAAACGGAGGGTTCTGCTTCAAATTCAAAACAGAGTCATTCACGCCGACTGCACATATATACTCATTCCTTTGTGCGGCAGAAGCCTGTCCTTCCTGCAGTACAAACAGCACAATCGCTATTAAAATAGCAGCCACCCATTTTCTCATCCCTGCTTCTCCCCTGACTAATAGCTTTTAATTGCTATATCTATTAAGGGTCAGGTTGAAATAGAACCCCGGAAAAATGCGGTCAAAAAAACTCCTGCAGCTTCAGCGCAGGAGTCATTTTTCGTTATCTTTATACTGGATAGGGTCAGGCTGCTTTCCATCCTCTTCAAGCTCTTCCCCAGTCCTGAGATGCTCCATCTGCTTTCCTAGATTATGCATCTCTTCTACATTCTCAGCCATGGAGCTGTTTCTTGGCACAAAGTCCTTGTCCAGTTCCTTTTTCTTCATCTCAATCACCTCTATACACCCTTTTCCCCTGTCCGCCTCAATTGAAACTAATTCTTGATCCTGGGAGTGCATAGGAACAAAAGAGCAGGCGCCTTGATCAAGAATTGATAAATATCCATAAGACTTACAATTTATAAATTCTTAACCAGCCAAAAAGGCCGGCAATTCTATGCCGGCCTTTGCTCATTATCTGTTCAGCAAACTTCCAACATACCGCAGCAGCTCATTTGCAGAAGTAGAATTATAGCCGTGCTCATCAATGAGTCTTGCAACAACTTCATTCACCTTTTTCAGCTGCTGCTCGTCAGGAGTCTTGGAAGAAGTTGTAATCTTCACAACATCCTTCAGGTCTGCAAACAGCTTCTTCTGGATCGCTTCGCGGAGACGGTCATGCGAATTGTAGTCAAACCGCTTGCCTTTCCTTGCATAGGCAGAGATGCGGATCAGGATTTCCTCCCTGAATGCCTTTTTCGCATTTTCCGAGATGCCGATCTGCTCTTCAATCGACCTCATCAGCTTTTCATCCGGATTGATTTCCTCTCCTGTCAGAGGATCGCGGAGCTTCGCTTTATTGCAATATGCCTCCACATTGTCCAGATAATTGTCCATGAGTGTTTTGGCGGATTCTTCATATGAGTAGACAAATGCTTTCTGGACTTCCTTCTTGGCAATATCATCATACTCTTTGCGGGCCAGTGAAATGAAGTTCAAATAGCGTTCCTTCAGCTCAGCGGTGATCGACGGATGCTGATCAAGCCCTTCTTTCAGGGATCTCAAAACATCCAGCGCATTGATTGAGGTAATCTCTTTCCGGATGATTGTGGATGAGATCCGGTTGATGACATAACGCGGATCAATTCCGCTCATACCTTCATCAGGATATTCCTTTTGCAGCTCCTCCACGTCTGCGCGGTTGTAGCCTTCCACGCTTTCTCCGTCATAGAGCCTCATTTTCTTCACCAGGTCAATATCACCCTTTTTAGGTTCCTTCAGCCTCGTCAAGGTCGTAAACATCGCTGCCACCTTAAGCGTGTGCGGTGCAATATGGACATCAGAAACATCGCTCTCACTGATCATTTTTTCATAGATTTTTTCTTCTTCTGTCACCTTTAGATTATAAGGGACAGGCATGACAATGATCCGGGAATGAAGCGCCTCGTTTTTCTTATTGGAAATGAAGGAACGGTACTCTGTTTCATTTGTATGCGCCACAATCAGTTCATCCGCAGAAATGAGCGCAAACCGCCCTGCCTTGAAATTGCCTTCCTGTGTGAGAGAGAGCAGATGCCAGAGGAATTTCTCATCGCATTTCAGCATCTCCTGGAACTCCATCATCCCCCTGTTCGCCTTATTCAGCTCCCCGTCAAACCGGTAGGCCCGCGGGTCAGACTCTGAACCATATTCGGCAATCGTGGAGAAATCTATGCTGCCGGTAAGATCGGCAATATCCTGGGATTTCGGATCAGACGGGCTGAATGTTCCGATCCCGGTCCGTTTATCCTCTGAGAAAAAGATCCTCTCAACCACAACGTCTTCAATCCGTCCCCCATACTCCTGCTCAAGCCGCATCATATTCAGCGGAGACAGATTCCCTTCAATTCTGATTCCATACTCATCGAAAAAGTCCTTGCGCAGATGATGCGGAATCAAATGGAGCGGATCTTCATGCATCGGGCAGCCTTTGATTGCAAATACTGCACCCCTGTCGGTCAGGGAATACGCTTCAAGCCCGCGTTTTAGCATCGTGACGAGCGTTGATTTCCCTCCGCTCACAGGACCCATCAGAAGCAGGATCCTTTTCCTGACATCAAGCCTTTTAGCAGAAGGATGGAAATATTCCTCCACAAGCCGTTCAAGCGATTCTTCAAGCCCGAACAGCTGATTGCTGAAAAATTTATAACGCTTTTTCCCTTTATCGTCTTCGACACCGGCATCCTTTATCATACTGTATACCCTGGAATGTGCTGACTGGGCTACCCATGGCTTCTCTTTGACAATGTCTAAATACTCCCTGAATGTCCCTTCCCATTTAAGCTTTTCCTCTTCGTGTCTGTACATCTCGATTTTTTTTAAAATATCCATAAGGACCTCCCCCTGTCGCATTATCAGAGACGATTAATATAATCTATGCGCTTGGGCAATTAAACATTCTATAACCCGGAAGAAAAGCAGAATTCCCCTCGCCTTCAGGGTCCCTCAAACTGCCAGCCGTGCCGCATTTCCCCGGATATTCTCCATAAAATATCCACAGTTTTTCATTCACACCATGCCGGAATTGGGCTATAATAAGATTACATAGGTATGCAAAAAGGAATCCCTACATAAAAAGGAGGCCAACATCATGGGCTTGATTTTGATCATCGGCGTAACTATCGCGTTCCTGTCAGCCATCTTCACTGCCGGCTACAACGACAAACCAGGGATGAATAAGTAAGAAGAACGTTATACAAAAAAGGACCGGAATCTTGGGATTCCGGTCCTTTTTTTTTTGTCAGCAGAACTAGATGTGCCTGATGGAGTGCGGCCCTATTTGGACGAGGCTTTTCTTTTCTGGTTGTGTGTCATGCATTGATGAGGGCTCTTTCTATGCATGACTTGCCTTTTTAGTGCTGGGTCATGCAGCGATTGGAACTCTTTCCATACACGACTGCCCTTCCCGAGCACAACTCATGTATCCCGGAACGCTCCCCGAATACATGACTGCCCTTCCCGAGCACAGCTCATGTATCCCGGAACGCTCCCCGAATACATGACTGCCCTTCCCGAGCACAACTCATGTATCCCGGAACGCTCTCCGAATATATGACTGCCCTTCCTGAGCACACACATGTATCCATAAGCCAATCCTGCAGCCAATCCTGCAGCCACTCCCTGCAATCACTTCAAATCCAGCTTATTCTTATTCACAAAATCCTTCATATACATCCTCACCGGCTTTTCGAGCATAGCTGCCATCTGGCCGGTCCAGGTGTCTTTCCTCATGTTTTGCGTGCGTTCGGCATAATAAGCTGACACCGTTTGATTATAATCCTCGAGCTGCTGTTTATACTTTTCATGATCCTGCTGGTAGCCATTTTCGTGATAGACATGCTCTAAAGGAAGCCTTGGCTTTTTGTCGGGATCCTGGGCCGGATACCCTACGCTCAGGCCAAAGAGGGGGATGACCCTTTCTGGTGTACCCAGCACCTTGGCAGCTTCCTCAAGCTGATTGCGGATGCCGCCGATATAGCAGACGCCAAGGCCCATTGATTCTGCGGCGACTGTTGCATTCTGGGCCGCGAGTGCAGCGTCAATCATCGCAACCATGAATTTTTCCTTGCTTTCAAGGGACTCGCTTAAATCCTTCCCTTCCATTTCAGAAAGGACATGATGGCGGTTCAGGTCCGCACAGAAAACGAAGAAGTGCCCGTTATGCGCTACATAGGACTGGTTTCCCGCCAATTCAGACAGCTTCTGTTTCTTTTCTGGATCAGTTATGCCGATGATGGTGTATGCCTGAATGAAGCTTGAGCTGGAAGCGGCCTGGGCACAGGATACAATCGTTTCCACCTGTTCCCTCGTAAGCTCCCTTTCCTCAAATTTTCTGATTGACCGGTGGGCCAGTATTGTTTCTACCGTTTCGTTCATGGTATGTACCTCCTCAAGTGAATATCTTCATTTTAACCTAATCCCGGTACAATATCATAAATGACTGCTCGGCGCCTTCCCAACTTAAGCTGCAAAAAAAGAAGGCCACATCCCCCTGGATATGGCCTCGATCCTTTATGTTAAATGCCGGTAATCCTGCTGCCTCAGTGCTTCGTAAATAAGAATGGCAGCCGTGTTGGACAGATTCAATGACCGCACATTGCCAGTCATCGGAATGCGGAGGGCGCGGTCCTTGTTATTTTCCTTGACCTCTGCCGGAAGACCTGTCGTTTCTTTGCCGAAAATGAAATAATAATCTTTTTCCTTGTCGCTGTATTCAAAGCTTGTATACGGCTTCTGCCCGAATTTGGTTAAATAGAAGAATTCGCCGCCGGCATTTTTTTCATAAAACTCATCCAATGAATCATAATAAAGGATTGTTACATGCTGCCAATAGTCAAGCCCTGCCCGTTTGAGCATTTTGTCATCAGTGGAAAATCCAAGGGGCCTGATCAGGTGCAGGGTTGTATCTGTCGCTGCACAGGTACGGGCGATATTGCCCGTATTGGCCGGGATTTCCGGCTGGTATAGTACTACATGTATTGCCACGTCCATCACCTCATCAAGTGAAACTTTATCTGCGGAGTATATTATCCCCCATACTCAAAAAAACTCTACCAGCTATTATACCACTCTTTATCTCTCATACAACCAGGTCAGGATTCATCATCGATGCTGATGAACTTGTATTTAATATTTGGTGTATAGGCGGTTGAATCTTCGTATGCCCAGTTGCGCATCCGGCTGTTAAAGGTATGGGCGTTGACAAGCGGTGTCCCATCGCTCTGCTTGGCTGTCACGATTGTCGTATGGTCAAAGCGGCCATCGCCCTGGAAGTCATAGCAGATCACATCGCCCGGCTGCAATAGCTCTGCACTGCCTACCTCCTTTCCCTTCAGCCCTGTCCGGGAGCCCGGCAGATACCAGCGCAGCGAGTTGGCGACCGTCCAGCTGTAGCTCCAATTATCGCTCCTCATCCACCAGCCCTTTGAACGGTTCGGATAGCCCCTCATAGGCGCTTCACCAGCATGGAGGCACTGCGAAATATAATTCGTGCAGTCAACCTCGAACTTCTTATAGGCAGGGTTATAGTCATTCCACCATCTTTCCGCATACTGGACAGCCTTCAGGCGGTCATATCTGAATCCCGCCCTTTCCCCATCAGCAGCAGGCTCCGCCGGAAGTGCTGCCGGCTCTTCCAAATGAAGGAACGGATTCTTTTCACCATCGCCGACCAGCACCCCTTTATAAAATTCAGCCTCACGCTGCTCGACTTCCTCCTCCAGATACAATCCGTCCTTATCCTTTATCAAATATTGAAAGTGGACATGATAATGGACAGTGCTGAGTTCATCTGCATCCTGTCCTGCTTTTTCAATAATCTTCCCTGAAGCTTTCGCTTTAACAATTTCCCCGGCTCTTCTTGAGAGAATATCCTTTTTCCTTTCAATTTTCGGGCAAGTGCGAAAGTCATTGCGGGAATGGGACACACACTGCTGAACCCTCTGCTCCAGCAGCTCCTGAAGCTGTTTTTTCATATATGCATTCCTCCCATCATTCATTCATATGAAAGAAAATGCCGAATCATTTCTTAAAATAGATCACAGCCTATATGCCGGAGGATATCTATTTTCTTATATGAAAAAAAGAGAGGCTCCCCTCTCTTTAGCTGAACATATATAAGCTGTTTTCCATTTCCCTGCGCACTTCTTCGTCCGTCTCCTTTACAAGGGCAGCCTCGACCGCTTCCCTTGCCTTCAGCCCGCCGATCTTCCCGAGTGCCCAGGCAGCCGTTCCCTTTATAACCGGCCTTGGATCCGATACCATCACTTGGATCAGATCATCCACAGCTGATTCATCCTTGTAATGGGCCAGGGCAATGATGGCATTCCGCTGGATCGGCTTCTTGCCTCTCCATGACCCCGATACATGGCCGAACTTATCCTTAAACTCCCTGTTGCTCATATGAAGAAGAGGCTTTAACAGCGGTTTGGCAATTTCAGGATCCGGCTCCATTTCTTCATGGAAATGAAAATCCATGCCCTTATTTTTCGGGCAGACTGTCTGGCATGTATCACAGCCATAAAGCCTGTTGCCGATTTTCACCCTGAATTCTTCCTCAAGAAAGCCCTTTGTCTGTGTCAGGAAGGCGATGCAGCGCTTGGAATCCAGCTGGCCGCCGCCGACAAGCGCGCCTGTCGGGCAGACATCGACGCAAAGATTGCACGAACCGCACCCGTCTTCGATTGGTTCATCCGGCTCGAGCGGAAGATTTGTGATCATTTCTCCCAAATATACGTAAGAGCCGAATTCTGGCGTAATGATGGAACAATTTTTGCCGCTCCACCCAATACCGGCCCTTTCAGCGACCGCCCGGTCCACAAGCTCGCCTGTATCGACCATTGATTTGAGCCTCGCCTCAGGCAGCCTTTCACGTATATATGCCTCAAGCTTCCCGAGCCGGTCCCGCAAAACAGTATGATAGTCCGTCCCCCAGGAGGCCCGGCAGAAAATGCCGCGCCGCTCACCCCTTTTGCTGACAACGCGGGTCTTCATCTTTGAAGGATAAGCAAGGGCAATGGAGATGATGGACATCGGCTCATCTAGCAATAGGGCCGGTTCTGTCCTTTTATCAATATCAGGCTCTTCAAAGCCAGATTGGTAATCAAGCTCCTGCTGTCTGATGAGCCTGCTCTTCATCTCCCCGAAAGTGCTGGCAGAGGCGAATCCGATCTTATCAATGCCGATCGTTTTGCTGTAATCGATGATATCCTGTTTAAGCTCTGAGTAGTTCATATCCTCCCGCTCCTTTCACCATTGTGTTTTGTATATAAAAAGGCAAATCGCCAAGATATTTATTCGCATCCTTTCTATGATAAACTATTTTAAAGGATTTTTGGAGGTGAAAGGTTTGGAAATCAGTATATCGTCTGATTTAAGGCAGAAGGTGCCGGGTTTCAAGGCCGGCATCATTGAGTATGAGAATATTGTCGTCGGAGATTCCCCGCAGATGCTGAAAGGGCGGCTGCAGCTGTTCCAGGAGTCAATTTTCTTTGAGCTCGAGCATAAGAATGTGACAGAATTCGAAGGAATCCAGGAATGGAGGCAGGTGTTCAAGCAGGCGGGAAAAGATCCGAACCGCTACCGCCACTCAGCAGAGGCCCTATTCAGGAGGATCAAGAAGCAGAATTACCTTTCCACCGTGAACAGTGCCGCGGATCTGAATAATTTTTTCTCGCTGGAATATCAGTCTCCTATCGGCATCTATGATAAAAGCAAGCTGGAAGGAAATGTCCGTTTTCGTCTGGGGCATGAAGGAGAAGAATATACGGGCTTGAACGGCAGGCCGAATTCACTTGAGAACCTCATTATCACCGAAGATCATAACGGTCCATTCGGCAGCCCGTTTGTCGACTCCAATCGAGCGCCTGTTACAGAGGAAACAACTGAAGCTGTACAGATCATCTATTTCAGGCCATCTCTTGAAAAAGACAGCTGTGCCAGATTGGCGGAATCCCTTATGGGGATGTTTTTGCAGGTTCATGGAGGAGAAGGGGAATTCTGTATTGTTGGATAAGAAAAAAGCAGAGGCATTAACATGCATCTGCTTTTTTCTCATTTGGCATCCATCAGCTGGCAGTCATGTCCAGAATATGATGCCGCATCCTCCTCATTCCAGGACAATGCTTTTGCCTGTTTCACTGCTTTTATAGATGGCATCAATGATCTTCGATACACGCAGGGCCTCTTCCGGCTTAACAATAAGCTGTTCTTTTCCCAGACAGCTATTGAGAAAATTCCTTGCCTGCGGTATGCCGGGATCCTCCTCCCCGGGAAGCCACTCTGCCTCACTATTCAGGAGCATCCCATTTTTCAGCTGGTTCAGCTGGAATGGAAATACATCAATTCCTCCGGTAAGCCCGGAAATGCCAAGGCTTTCTTCATCATTTTTGATATTGGCCATCCAGGAAGTCTCGAACAGGAGGGAGGCGCCATTCGCAAAGCGGATATAGGCTGTCACATGGTCCTCGACTTCAATGGTTTGATGATCATAATCTCCCCAAAGATTCACCTGGTTTTCCATCCTGCTGAGTTGATTGTAGGCTGTGCCCGTTACCTCAACAGGTTCCGGGCTGCCGAGCAGCCATAAAGCAAGATCAAGGAAATGGCAGCCATAGTCAATCATGGCGCCTCCTCCCTGCAGCTCTTTATTGGTAAAAACGCCCCAGCCCGGAACCTTCCTTCTTCTCAGTGCCTTTGCCCGGGCAACGATCGGCTGGCCGATTTCGTTTTCCTCTATGACCTTTTTAGCAGCCCTTGCTTCTTTCATAAACCGATAATGATAGGCAATCGCCAGCTGTTTGCCTGATTTCTTAGAGGCCTTAATCATTTCTTCGCATTCTTCTGCAGTCATTGCCATGGGCTTTTCACAGAGAACATGCTTTCCTGCTTTCAATGCTGCCACAGAGATTTCGGCATGATATCGGTTGGGTGTGCAAATCACAACAGCGTCCACAATCTCCAGCATATCCTGATAATCCCCAAAGGCGTGAGGCACCCCGAATTTCTCTGCTGTAAGCCTGGCAGTCTCTTCATGGATATCACAGATTGCTTCAACAGAGGCCAGCTCTGATAATGTCAGCAGTGCGGGGATATGGCGGCTCTGCGCAATCCCGCCGGCTCCGATAATTCCAACACGCAGCTTTTCCATACAATCCCCCCTTAAGGCAATCTCACTATTTTCCCGGACTGGCCCGACTCCAGCGCAGCAAGGACAACCCTTAAGGATTTCAGTCCCTCTTCCCCGCTCACTGGAGGCTCTTTGTCTTCCGCAATACTGTCAATGAATGTACTGATAACATGGGACTGCGTCTGCTTTCCTTCTTCATTCGTCTGAATGCCGCCAAGCTCATATTTCAGTGTTTCTCCGTTCTTGTACTGGATGACGAGGGAATTGACAGGGTCGTCCTCAAGCCTGAGGATCGCATTCTCAGCATAGATGATAGTTGAATTATCTTCTTTTGATACGTAGGACCAGCTGGCTGCCAGGGTTCCGATCACACCGCTTTCCGTTTTTAAAATGCAGACAGCTGTATCGTCCACATCGCTGTTTTCCTTTGAGCTTGCTTCCACAAAAGCGCCGGCCTGTGTGATCTCCTCTCCCAGCAAATAGCGGATCAGGTCGGTTTTATGTACTCCAAGGTCTCCCATCGCTCCAATAAACGCCTCGCTTTTCCGGAAAAACCAGCTGTCCTTCCCATCCGCACTCCAGCCCTCTGGTCCGCCATGCCCAAAAGCGGTCCTGAAGCTGTATACCTTGCCCGCTTCCCCGCTCGCTATAAACGCACGGGCTTTCTGATGGGAAGGCACAAACCGCTGATTATGGCCGATCATAAGCTTTTTCCCATATTTCCTTGCCGCTTCTATCATGCTCTCCGCTTCCTCCACCGACACAGCCATCGGCTTTTCGCAAAGAACATGCTTCCCGGCCTTCAGGGCAGCTATGGAGATGGGTGCATGCAGATAATTCGGTGTGCACACGCTCACTGCATCGATTTCCGGATTTTCCAGCAGATCCTCATAGCTGGTATATGCTTCAGCATGATACAGGGCAGCCATATCCATCGCCCTTTCCTCCACAATATCACAGACAGCCATGATTTCAGCCCTGCCGTTCAGGTGATATTCCGGCAGATGCCTGTGCTTGGCGATGCTGCCGCACCCGATGACCCCAATCTTAATCTGTTCCATCCTTACCCCTCCCCGTTCTTCCCTTTTATATGCTCCAGCGGCTTGGCATTCCCATACTTCACCTCAGGCTGACGGGATCCTTCTGCCCACCTGACAGCATTAATGATGACCTTTTGAACATCTTTGTTAAAATAAGTCGGATAGGTTTCATGCCCAGGCCGGAAATAGAATACTTTTCCTTTCCCGCGCTGATAGGTGCAGCCGCTCCGGAACACTTCTCCGCCCTCGAACCAGCTGACCATCACGAGCTGGTCCGGAGCAGGGATATCAAAATGCTCACCGTACATTTCCTCCCGCTCCAATTCGATATACTCCCCCAGCCCTTCCGCAATCGGATGGCTCGGATCCACGACCCAGATCCGTTCCTTTTCGTCTGCTTCCCGCCATTTCAAATCACAGGAAGTTCCCATCAATGATTTAAATATTTTTGAAAAATGGCCTGAATGAAGGACGATCAGCCCCATGCCGTCCAGCACCCGCTGTTTCACCCTGTCAACAATTTCATCCGGGACCGCATCGTGGGCGATATGCCCCCACCAGATCAGTACATCTGTATCTTCCAGAACCTCCCGGGTTAATCCGCATTCATCGTCATCAAGCGTCGCTGTCCTTACTTCAAAGGACTCACCTTCCAAAAAGGAGGCAATCGCTCCGTGTATCCCATCAGGATAAACGGCCCTCACTTCCGCGTTTTTTTGCTCATGCTGATTTTCATTCCATACCGTCACTTTTGCCATTGTTCTTCCTCCTATCTGCTGCCCGGCGGCAGATTCCGATATTCATTCGGTGTATAGCCGGTCAGCTTTTTAAAAACCTTGCTGAAATATTTTTCATTCTGGTATCCAACCTGATAGGCAATCTCGTAAATTTTCAAAGATGGGCTGCCAAGCAGCTCCTTTGCCTTTTCCATCCGGATATTGGTCAAATAATCTGTAATGGTTGCGTGGAAGTCCTGTTTGAATTTCCTGGATATATACTCTCTGCTCAAATAAAAACGGTCAGCGATATCCTGCAGTGTGATATCAAGATGATAATTCTGCACCAGAAACTCTTCGATTTGCTTGATGTTATTGTTCTCTTTCTGGGCTGCTTTGCTTTCCCTGGGCTCTCTAAAGGCCCCTGTCAAACGTGAAGCTGCAAGGTCATTGACTGCCCTTTTGAGCGTTTCATTCAGCAGTTCCGGATCAATCGGCTTTAAGATATAATCAAAGCTTTTATAATAGATGGCGTTCCTCATATACTCGTAGTCATCATAGCCGCTGACAACGATCGTTTTCACCTGGCATTGGGAACCATGGATCCACTTCAAAAGGCTGATGCCGTCACACCTCGGCATATTCATATCGGTAAAAATAATATCAGGCTGCACTTCGCCGATCAGTCTGATAGCCTCTTCCCCGTCCTCTGCCTCAAAGATGGAGCTGATTCCATGCTTTTCCCATTCTGCAAGCATAAGAAGCCCTTCCCTGACATGCTTTTCATCATCGATGATGATTGCCTTCATCCACTTCGCCCCCCGGGTGCAGCGGAAGCTTCATGGAAACGATAAAGCCTTTGCCTCCACGATTTCCAAGCTGCAGGATTGCTTCTTCTCCGTAATAAAGCATCAGCCGTCCATACACATTCCTAAGCCCGATGCTCGTGCTGTCCCCTTTGGCCTCAAGCGGCCCGCCTTTAATACAGCGCCATATATCCCCCAGCCTGCCATCATCTGCGCCTCCGCCATTATCACTTATATCTATGCATAGAAATCCGCTGTCTTTATAACATTCGATATTCAGCTCGCCTGTCCCTTCACCCGGAGTAAATCCATGCTTAAAATAATTCTCAATGACCGGCTGCAGCAGCATTTTAGGAACTTTGACAGATGAGACCTCTTCACCTGCATCAATCCTGTAGATAAACTTTTCGCCAAACCGCTCTTTCTGCAGGAGCAGGAAGGCCTTTGTATAATTAATCTCTTTTATCAGCGGCACCCGGTCCTCCTCCATGTCCATCCCGTACCTCATGATTTTTGAAAGATGGGTAATCAGGGTATAAATCTGGGGAACTTTGTTTTTCAAGGCAACCGTTCCGATCGACTGGAGGGCATTGTACAGGAAATGCGGGTTGATCTGCGACTGGAGCACCTTCAGCTGATTGGTTTTATTCTCAATCTCCAGCTTATATTCCCTGTTGATGAGATGGTTTATTTTCTCGATCATCTCATTGAACCTCATTCCAAGGATGCCGATTTCATCCTTCCCGAATGAATCATATTCAACATTCATGTCCCCCCGCTCTACCTGGCTGATGCTCCTTAGCAGCACCCGGATCGGGGAGGTGATTCTAAAAGAAACGAATAAGGTGGCAAGGATAACCAGCGTTAACCCGATAATGCCGAAAAGGATGTTGATTTTCGCAACGCTAAAAGCGCTTTCATACAAAGTTGTATCCGGGACCCGCTTCACGAGGAACCAGCCGCCCGCACTTTCTTCCATCTGCTCGTAAATCATCATGCCGCTGAAATCATCTTTCTTCCATTCAAGTGTCCCCGCCTTATTTCCTGAACTCACAATGGCATCCACCCATTTTTCGGGCACCTGTCCGCTTGCAGCATCCTTGTCAGAGCTATAAATGAGAAGGCCATCCTGAGATACAATATAAAATTCCTCGCTTCCCGGAGTATAAAGATTCCTGCTGAGATTCACGATGTCATCCGGAGCGATCTCAAGAGTAATGTAGGCCAGCACATTGTCTGATGGAATATTTGTAAACGCACGATGCACTGCCATGATATTCCGGGAATTCGTCTGTTCCATCAGCGGTTCAATATACATATGCGAGGAGCTGTCCCTGGCTCTATTGAAGGCCTCTGCGCTTTTGGCGCTCCTTCCTTTCATGAAGACGACTGTAGACCTCCTGGAAGCGGAGATGACCCTGTCTTCGTCTGCAAAGGCTATTTGGACCCTGTTAATGGTATCCCCGGCATAAAGGATGGTTTGGACCACATTTTTCATGATCCCGATTGTTAAATAATTGTCCTCATCTTTAGAAGACCTCAGGAAATTTAAGAAGCCGGGATTATTGTACAGAGACAATGTCAATCCATTCAGCTCATTCATATAGCTCTCCAGGTTGATTTTGCCCTGATAAAGAAGCTTGCTGTTTTCCTCTACAGCCTGATTTTTCAAAAACTCCTTCGTATGGAAGTAGGTAATGATAATCGATGTGCCGAAAGGAATGATTGTGATCAGCAGCAGCAGGACGATCAGTTTATTGCGGATACTGTTCTTAATCATAAATAGTCCTCCCCAGGCCCTGATAATGTAAGTATATATGGGACAGGGTGAGACATGCTGAAGATTTTTTCATTTATGGAAAATAAAAAGCATGCCCTGTTGCAGACACGCTTTTTATCCTGGCAGTGATCTCTGCTTTACTTTAAGTTATCCCAGTTTTTCTGGAACCTCTCTAGCAGAGTATCATAATCAATTTTACCTGCAGCATATTCCTGGATGCTAGCGGCGAATTCCTTGTTCGCTCCATCCGGCCATCTGAACCATGTCCACGGAATTGTTTTCTCTTCTTTGGAGTACTCAAGGATTGACTGGCCAAGATCGCCAAGACCTGATGCCTCAATATTGTCAAAAGCAGGGATGAAAGCAAATTCCTCGGTTAAATAGCGTTTTCCTGTATCAGAAGATACCATCCATTCCAGGAACAATTTAGCTTCATCCAGGTGCTCGGAATTCTTATTCAGAACCCAGTTATTCGGGACCCCAACAGGGAGGCGGTCAGCATTTTCGTCATCTGAGATCGGAATCGGCAAAAAGCCCATATTCATATCAGGATTAACCTCATAGATCATATTTTCAGTCCAGTTCCCCTGCTGCAGCATGGCAGTCTGGCCTGCGGCAAATTGGGTGACCTGCGTGTTATAGTCAGTGGTCAATGGATTATCATTTCCAAAATTGATTTCTGTATCAAGCACTTCTTTAAACTGCTTGAATTGCTCATTATCTGTAAACTTCTCTGTACCATCATAAAGTCCTTCAATAAAGGCAATAGGATCTTCCTGCTGAGCAAAAGGGATATTCAGCAAGTGCTGCCCGATGACCCACCATTCCCCATATCCAGCTGAGAAAGGTGTAGTGCCGCTGTCCTTCAGTTTCTCAGCAGCATCCTTGAGCTCTGTAATATTGGCCGGAGGCTCCTTAATGCCTGCTTTCTCAAACAAATCTTTATTATAGACAAATCCGTATCCTTCAAGGTTGACCGGCATGCCATAAAGCTTGCCGTCTGTATCTGTCATCGGCACTTTGCCGATCGGGAGAAGATGCTCAACCCATGGCTCATTGGATAGGTCGGCCAGATGCTCCTTCCACAGTTCCAGTTCTTTAAAGCCGCCATTGTTGAAAATATCCGGCTGTTCGCCAGAAGCAAATTTCGCTTTCAGCGCAGCACCGTAATCGGCACCGCCGCCAACAGTTTCCAGCTTTACTTTGATATTGGGATGCTCGGCTTCGAACTCAGTGATCATCTCCTGAAGCTGGTCGGCAATTTCAACTTTAAATTGGAACAGGTTGAGAGTAACCGTCTCTTCCCCGGTATCCTTTGTCCCCTCTTTATCATCAGTTCCAGAAGTGCTTCCTGACGAACAGCCGGCCAAAATCCCGAATGTGAAAAGCAGGGACAGGCAAATAAGCAATAAGCGTTTCATTGTCATTGACCTCCTTGAATTCTATTTATATATCATTTTAGCGGCACATTCTAGCCGCCGCTAAAATTTGATATCTATTTGATGGAGCCTGATGCTATGCCTTTAATAATATGCTTTTGCAGGAACAGGAAGAAGATGATGACCGGCGTAATGCCAAGTACAAGCGCTGCCAGGCCCATATCCCACTGTTTTGTATATTGGGCAAAGAAGGAGCTGGTGGCGAGCGGGATTGTTCTCAGCTCGGCATCCTGCAGCACCAGGAGCGGAAGAAGGAAATCATTCCAGATCCATAAGGTATTAAGGATGACAACCGTCACTGTAATCGGCTTTAAAAGCGGGAAAACGATCCTCCAAAAAACCCCGAACTGGCTGCACCCATCAATCAGCGCCGACTCTTCTATCTCCCTTGGAACCGTTTTGACAAATCCATGGTAAAGGAACAGGGAAAGAGGAACGCCAAACCCGAAATACATCATAATCAGTCCGGGAATGCTGTTCGTCATATTCAGGGCGCCTCCGAGCTTCATAAGCGGGATCATAACCGTCTGAAAGGGAATGACCATTGCTGAGACAAAAAGGATAAACAGAATCTTGCTGAAGCGCCCGGGAGTCCTCACCATTTTCCATGCAGCCATTGAACTGATGATTACCAGGCCAATATTGCTGAGCACAGTGATGATCAGTGAATTCCAGAATGCCCTCGGAAAATTAATGATTTCCCAGACCTTCGAATAATTAGCAAATAACACTTCCTTTGGAAAAGCAGCTGCATCCAATAAGATTTCCGCAAAGCTTTTGACTGAATTAACCGCCACAAAATAGAAGGGGATCAGAAAAATCAGCCCAAGAATGATGCCGATTATCTCCAGCAGAAACGTCCTTCCTGTATACTTGCGATTCATCAGGCTTCAACCTCCTTCCTTTTCGTCATAATTACCTGAACCGATGTAAACACGGCGACAATCAGGAAGAAAAGAATCGATTTGGCCGTCCCGAGACCATAGCGGTTATTTTGGAAAGCCTCCTGATAAATGTTGATGGCTACAGACTGTGTTGAATTGAACGGTCCCCCATTTGTAAGAGAAAGATTTAAATCAAAGATCTTAAACGCCATTGATATAGTCAAAAAGAAACAAATAGTGAAAGCCGGAATGATCAGCGGCATAATGATGCGGGTAAGAAGCGTCCAGTTTGAAGCCCCGTCAATCCTTGCCGCCTCAAGAAGGGAATGGTCCACTCCCTGCAGGGCTGCGATATAAATCACCATCATATAGCCGCTCACCTGCCATGCAAACACAATGACAATTCCCCAAAATGCTGTAGTCTCATCCCCCAGCCAGGCAAGCTTGAAAAACGCCAGGCCAGTCAAATTTCCGATGGAAGCAAACGCTTTGACAAAGATAAACTGCCAGATGAACCCAAGCAGCAGTCCTCCAATTACATTCGGTATAAAGAAGACGGTTCTGAGAATATTCCGTGTCTTCAAGGCCGCGTTAAGTAGCAGGGCAAGTCCAAATCCAATTAAATTGCTGATAACCACTGAGGCCAGCATGAACTTGGTTGTAAACAAGAAAGATTGGAAAAAGTTCGGATCATCCTTGAAAATTTTGATATAGTTTTGCAGCCCGACCCATTCGACAGCTGAGCTTACACCATTCCATGAGGTAAAGGAATAATATAAACCCATAAGGAATGGTATCACCTGAATAAGGACAAAGAATATAATGGCCGGTCCGGTAAAAGCCGCATAAATTAATATACTTCGAAGACGTGCTTTTCTTTTGCTTGTTCTCTTTGTTACAGCGTCCGCCTTTATGGGAGCCAACTCTGTTTTTGCATCCAATTTTACTCTCACCGCCTTTTGTAATCGCTTTCTTTTATTATAGGAGGCTATCAAATAAAAAGGGGCAACATAATTGACCAAAAGAGGGGGAAAATTTTGACTTCTTCATAGAGAAGAAAGACTGGCTGACATCTTACCGTAACCCACGGGTCATGCCTTATCGGGATCAAGACAAAGAAAAAACGCAATGCTTCGTTTTCTGGAAACGAAACACTGCGTTGATGAAATTATGTATGGAGCGGGTGATGGGAATCGAACCCACGACATCAGCTTGGAAGGCTGAGGTTTTACCATTAAACTACACCCGCATCGAAAATTGCTGAAATTTGTCGATGCCTTTTCAAAAATAAAAACAGGAAACCCTGTATAAAAAGAAAATGATACCGGTGGCCGGGGTCGAACCGGCACTCCAGAAGGAACACGATTTTGAGTCGTGCGCGTCTGCCAATTCCGCCACACCGGCATATCATTTAATTTATCGTTCATTCTCCATTTCCTGTAATTGGAATGGAGGCGGCAACCGGAATCGAACCGGTGATAAAGGTTTTGCAGACCTCTGCCTTACCTCTTGGCTATGCCGCCAGAACGTTTGGAGCGGAAGACGGGATTCGAACCCGCGACCCCCACCTTGGCAAGGTGATGTTCTACCACTGAACTACTTCCGCAAATGGCTGGGCTAGCTGGATTCGAACCAACGCATGACGGAGTCAAAGTCCGTTGCCTTACCGCTTGGCTATAGCCCAATAATATGATATGCATAGAATGCAATATTGTGATTAAAAAATGGGGCGACTGATGGGAATCGAACCCACGAATGTCGGAACCACAATCCGATGCGTTAACCACTTCGCCACAATCGCCATAATAAAATTGGCAGGGGTAGTAGGAATCGAACCCACACTGGAGGTTTTGGAGACCTCTGTTCTACCTTTAAACTATACCCCTGTATGAATGGTGGAGGGGGACGGATTCGAACCGCCGAACCCTGAGGGAGCGGATTTACAGTCCGCCGCGTTTAGCCACTTCGCTACCCCTCCACGTTAAGGTGGTGCCGGCTAGAGGACTTGAACCCCCAACCTACTGATTACAAGTCAGTTGCTCTACCAATTGAGCTAAACCGGCTTACAAACAATGGTGGCTCAGGACGGAATCGAACCGCCGACACAAGGATTTTCAGTCCTTTGCTCTACCGACTGAGCTACTGAGCCATAATAAAATTTTCATCCAAAACCTTTTATACTTTAAGTCCTTTGTTCGTCAGTTCTTACGAACTTCCTCACAGATTGCCGCAGGAGCTGTTCAATGAAGGTAGCAATCTGCTCTACCGACTGAGCTACTGAGCCTAATTAAATTTAAATGGCGGTCCCGACGGGAATCGAACCCGCGATCTCCTGCGTGACAGGCAGGCATGTTAACCGCTACACCACGGGACCATTTTATAAATTTGGGTCTTGATTATGCCCGAGAAGCCTGCAGGACTGACTCTTCCTCTTCCAGATGACTCAAGGAAGCAAATCCGTTGAGGCAACTCGCAGCATATTCATTGCAGTGTCGCTCGTCGCTACACCACAGGACCAGATTGCGGGGGCAGGATTTGAACCTGCGACCTTCGGGTTATGAGCCCGACGAGCTACCGGACTGCTCCACCCCGCGACAATAAAAAGTTATAATGGTGGAGGATGACGGGATCGAACCGCCGACCCTCTGCTTGTAAGGCAGATGCTCTCCCAGCTGAGCTAATCCTCCGAAATGGTGACCCCTACGGGATTCGAACCCGTGTTACCGCCGTGAAAGGGCGGTGTCTTAACCGCTTGACCAAGGGGCCATTATATAATTTAAATGGCGGAGAGCAAGGGATTTGAACCCTTGAGACAGCTATAAACCGCCTACACGATTTCCAATCGTGCTCCTTCGGCCACTCGGACAGCTCTCCATAATTGGCTCCGCAGGTAGGATTCGAACCTACGACCGTTCGGTTAACAGCCGAATGCTCTACCACTGAGCTACTGCGGAATGATAGTATATTAGAATACTTTCGCCCGGCAGCGTCCTACTCTCACAGGAGGAGAACCTCCAACTACCATCGGCGCTGAGAAGCTTAACTTCCGTGTTCGGTATGGGAACGGGTGTGACCTTCTCGCTATCGCCAC
>NZ_JASHIV010000040.1:0-9218 GCF_030733525.1 Bacillus sp. MMSF_3328
GATTTATCTCCTTAAACTTACTCCATAAAAATTCAGCATCCAATTTATAAAAATCTATTGCATGCATTAGATTTAAATTCTCTTGTAATTTTATATTTTCCTGCTCTGTTAACATAAAATAACCAGCTTGGTCTGCTACATAATGGTCTATGTAGTCATCATCTAGGCTATTCGTATAGCTAATTTTAAGATAGGTTTTTATTTCTGGATTAACATAAAGAGAAGGCTGTTCTTTCTGGCTAACACTATTAAACGATCTATATAGCTCGACAAAGAATTTTCGATTCGGTTTATAAGGATATAAAATTACCTGGTTTCCTTGCAATAAGTTTCCAGACCTAACGCCATAATATCCAAGCACAGGAATAAATACCTTTTTGTATTCAGAGGAATTAACAAACAATTCAATATAAGATTCATACTCCAGGTTAACCTTTTTTAAAGATATATTTTGCTCCTTATAAATATTTAATACCTCATGTGAGAGTTCTGTTTGTAATGTACTTTCCTGAGCACTGACTATAATTCTTGGATGAAGCTTATGTGAGCTTTCTAATATCCTTTTATTATATTCTTCCCGTTTATTCACTTCTTTTGTATATTTAATGGTTATGTAGCCCAGTATTATAGGGACAAAAGATGCTGAAATAAAATAAATGATTTCTAGAACAGCTCTTATTGACAAATAATTTGTCTCAAGCCAATTAAATATTGTTTTCATATATAAATGCTCCCGTTATTTGGATTGATTAATCATTAGATTGTTGTATTTTCTGGGCTTTTCTTTGCGTGCGCGAATAGCTTATCTATATAACTGTAAAGCGTAGCCTGACTAATACCTTACTTCGTTCAACCCTATTGGGATCCACTTGTGGCTGGCCTCCCTTTCGCCATGGCAGCTCTAGCTCTTTTCTTGTTCGTTCGCTAGCGATATCCCGGTCTAATTTTCAAAGATTTGTCTTTATGCCAAAGAAATTACTCTCTTCAGTCGAGGAGGTATTAATTTTATCGTCTATCAAACCGAACTGAATTGAAAAGTTTTGTAAACACCATTATTTGTAGTTACGACTTTATCCACTGTTTGCAGCTGCACTACCATTGTCTTTAATTCTGACCATTCTGTACCATAACATCATCAATGTATATTTTTTAGCAGCCGGCTTCGAGTACATGAAGCTGAGCCTTTATGCAATTGATTTCTGTTGGACCCTTAGCATCCCAATTATTATTCCCCCACCCCTTTCTTTTTGTTTAAGGTTCTCTTTTAATTGATGGGTTAATTGTTGCTAAAAGTTTATCAAAAAGAGAAATTGGTGTATATCAACATTTGATATTTTGGTAAATAAACAAGGAAACGGCTTCATTAAGTTTAACTAAAAGCAGTATTTATCAGTTAGAAATTATAGAGATGGAGCTCCTGCATTGCTCTTTTGATCGTTCCATAGCCATCATGTAATTCAAAGTGTAGATGCTGGCCTTTTGAATCCCCAGTAATGACCATATATCCTAAGCGCTGCCCCAGAATCTTTATTTTATTTTCCCAACTCAACCTTTTAGATGGAACAAAAAAACTGTCAGCAAGCGCTGACAGCTTTGGTATGCATGATTAAATAGTACTCTTTTTATACTTCTCCAGCCGCTTCTTAACATCTTCTCTTTTCATATCGAGTTCATCAAAAGAAAGCTGCTGTGTTTCTGTAACAGTAATATTAAGAGCCTGGTATAGACGGTCTTTTATTATCTCAAATTTAGTGTCAGCCTCCGCTGGATTTAATTCCAACTTAACCTGCAACTCTTCAACAGATTTTTCTTCTACAAACCAGCTTTGTAACGGCTCATTTGTTCTGTTCCAATAGTCTGTAAGGTATTTGAGTATTGCAGCTGAATCAGCATTTTCTTCCAGCTGAGGATTATTATTTAACAGGGATTTGGCATAATCTGAACAGATGGCTTTATAAGTATATCCTCCGATAGAAGAAATGGTTGATGCCCTCTTTTCAGCATATTCAATATTTCTTTTGATTTGTTCCAATGAGTATGTATTGAAAAGGTAATCAAATAACTCCTTTTTCACCTTCAATTTAGTTAAGCGATCCCGTAGACTTTGTTCTTTTTCTTGGTCCTCTGGAACGACAACGACATGAGGGATTTCCTTGATGGGTGACGAATTGTTCTTTCTGCTGTTTATTTGAAATATAATCCCCGTTACCTTTCTGCCTTTTTTCACTTCTTGAAAGGTAAAACTAATATCCGTTTTTTCCGCTAGCTCCTGTTTAGCTGCATTTATCACGCGGTCTTTCAAATGACCATATTGTTTGTATTTTGACTTTTCAATACCCAATTTCTCTCTTAATTCATCAATCGTAAATGTCCTTTTTCTTAAACTTTCATATTGCTTTAGCAATTCATAAATTCGAATAGAATACACGGAATTTAATTGAATGACATTTTCCAACTGATAAGATGTAAATCGCTCCTTCAATTGAAGGAAAAATTCTTTAAGATCCGGATTGAATTTGAGTATCACTGTGCCCTCTTGTTCAGCATAAATAGAGGTTACTAGCCAGTTAGCAACTATAGTCTTGTTATCTTTTTTAAATTCAACCGTCTTTCCCTGAAGACCTTTAACAACGCTTTTTATGTATGAATACATACTGGTTTGACTACTAATTCCAATCTTGTCTACCAGATCGGTAACTCTGAATTTATAGGGTTTGAAATCCTCGTCACTTGGCTGAACCTTACTCGCGGTAATCAAGAGGATCCGCTGCTCCTGGAGGGTAAGTTTATATTGGGACTCGATGATGGTATTTGACTTGGTTATCCAATCTTTTGAATCAATCTCATAAATTTGTGCATTTAATTTATCAGTCATGATAGGATCCTTCCCACTTCCATCTACTTATCACAAATATACATGAAGTGATAGTGGGGAGCAATAAAAAGTACACGTTATATTTGTGATAGTTAAAACAATGAGCAATCCCTTCATCCGTTAAATTTGTGATAATTAGGCGTTAATTTTGTGATAGTTGGCTGCAATAAAGAGCTCGGAACCATTGTTTAAAAAGGGGTTCGATAAAATTCGATAATTATTTTGAACACCGAACTCCACAATACCCATATTTTTCAAAAATATAGCACTTACATGAATCAAATAAGGCTACCTCTACCATCGTTAAATTTGTGATAATAGAGCGTTAAAAAAGTGATAGAGGCGTTATATTTGTGATAATAAGGCGTTATATCTGTGATAATAAGCGTAAATATAATGAGATTAACCGTTATATTTGTGATAGTTTAAGTTAAATATGTGAGTTTTCCCGTTAAATTTGTGATAATAGAATCTATTAAACCTCTCTATGAAAGGCTTTATCCTATGTCTAAAACATTTAAAACAATATAAAGTTAAAAACAATTAAAATAATATAAAACAACAAAGTTGTATATTAATATAATTTCATTCAATTTTTTTCTAGAGGTTACTCCTATCATCCTATTATAGAACTAGGATAATATGTACAAATAATTAGTTGCCGACAAAAGCCTAGCTCCAAAGATTACTTTCTAAATTTTTATGTGAAGATTAAGCTGGTATATAAAAGCCATCCCCTTTATAGGGATGGCTTTTATACAAAGTTCTCTCTCTCATTTATCCTTTCTTGGAACGCTTGCCTTGTTGTTTCTTATACATATTTGTACTAAAACACAATTATTATTTAAACCAGTCTAATAAAAAGCCACTTTCATCATATTTTTTTCTAAGGCGATGATCTTGATAGAGATACTCGTCCGGAATATTACAGGGGTTATAACCTTTCATATAAAATAGCACTAAAGTTATGGGAACCCCATTATATTTTCTCGGCGGTGTCCCCCCAATATCTGTATCCCAATAAGGATGCGATGGCTCCATACAATATGATACTGTATCTGTAGATAGAGTTAAAAAGTTTACCTGAGGTAATACTGATAAAAATAACAGTGCTGCCACTAGTTTCTTGTTTCTTGTGACACTTAATATCAGGAATTCAACTAGAACAAAAAAAACACATAAACTTGTTATTACCAAAAAGCCAATTATCCCATGCCTGTATGTAATAGCAAAAATATTTACTGCTAAGAATAAAAGCATTGAAATGGTTATAAATAGGTAGAGCCCATCTATACGACTTTCTTTATCTACAATCAAGCATTTTAAATTTTCATAACCTCTTCTAACCATAGTACTTTTTCGCCTCTTGACCCATACGATTACACTTCCTTACTGCTACTTATGAACTAACAAATAAATATATCGGTAATAATAGCTTTATTTTAAGTTTTAGTATCTATGAATTCGGATTAGATGGTCAATATTGGTACAAATTTATCTTTAATTATTAGATGAAACAAGTCAAAACTCCATCAATCCTTACTTCTCCGCTGTTGGTTAAATAGGAATAGCTTACATACCTTTCTTTTCTTTATCATGGGTATTCACCATGTTAAGATAACTTTCATTTAAGAACCTGCTCCAATTAAATAACGCCCTAAACCCAATTCTTTCAAGGGTTCAAGACGATTGTTTCGTGTATCGAACTTTCAGGGTAATCACCTCCTGATGAGGCAAATCGGTCATTCTAACGCCTCCACTGCAGCACTTTATTCTAACCCGTACCAAGAAAAAGCGAAGCAAGCTGCCAAACAGCTGGGACGACGGAGAACAAAATAATTAAGCGGGAACTGAACTAATTAAACTTATGAAAAGAGAGCTTCTGCAGGCTCTCTTTTTAGTTGTTAAGTTACGATTCAGTGGATTTCCGAACAAAAGGCTGAAGCAAATGGCCTCTGGTCCCCCGCCGGGGTGAGTACCGGCGCCTCCCCCTGCCGGCCGGATAGAACCCAGATCTGAAAGTGCTGAAGTACTTACCCAGCAAACCATCCACCAACGGACCGTCCTGGGTCAGGAAATGGTGTATTGACCTTCAGCTCCCCCACAGGGAAATCGCAGGCACCGGCCTCTCCGGCTGCTGGTCCAGTGCCTCCAGGAACCGATATAGAGGAAGTATCCGTCTAGCCGCTTTCCCTGCTGGTAGGTTAGCCGATACCGCTCCCATGAGGGAGGGATGGTTGTATATAGAGATAATTAGAATCAATAAATAAATGAAGGAAACAGGCATCTTACCCGTTTCCAAAATAATTTATTTGCTTATGTGAGATATAATTGTCCGTTGAAGTTTCATTGAACTTCCTTCTGTTTTAACTGTTTGCATGAAGTCCATAAATATAATTGAAACCATCTCTTCCACCGATATGTCGGTATTAACCATGTTGAATAAATCATCCAATAAGACTTCTCCTCTTAGTATCTCCGATTCGCGCATTCTTAGCGTTATATACGCTGTTTTGGCTTCTTTTAGACTCTCTTCAGTCAATTCTTCCTCATTATGCTCAAAACTAAATACACGGGTTGTGAGAGGCTTCATATTAGTAGTCTGTTTTGAACTTTTCTGGAAATATCTTTTTTTGCCGGACACCAGAAAGTTTGTTACATGTTCGTGGTTAGCCTTCCCTCTCTTTACTTGTGTCAAAAAGTCATCGTAAAGCAGCCAAATCAGAATAGCGACATCAAAATTAAATGGTACCTGGTCATTAAAGTTGTCTCTTAGATCCTGGATAAACACTTTGGCTCTGATCAAGTAATAATGAGGTATGGCTATTTTTAAGTAGCGCTTATCAGAAAAAAAGGAGAAAAAACCTTTTGGTTCCGTAATCCCAGAAAGCTGCTTTTGAAGAAGATCCAACGTGCTATAAGATTTTTTCAAGTGACCCTTCTCCTTCCATCCATTTCAAGACAGAAAAAATGATTTGAAAAACGACTTTTCTATCTGAAAGATTTTTTTGTATAGCTATTCCATGTGGCCCGCCAATTGAATGGATATACTCGTTTTCCAGAAGGTTAGTGTGCATATAGGTTTTGGTGTCAGTGTATTCATGTGTCCACTGCAGCAGATGTGGATGCTGCAGTCCGTATCTAAGTAAGAGTGTATTAAATTTGGTTTGTGTAATTTCCGCCTTCCCTTGAAATTTCAGATGTCTATTCCCTTGTTTACAATGACTTCTGAGCTTCATTTGAACAATCGATGTGATTGGGAACTTTATATTGTGCTGCCGATCACTTCGGACGGCCCGCGGTTGTTTGGGTTTCTGGTTCCTTTTTATCTCTGTCGGCTTCACTTCTTTTACTATCTTAGAATTGCTGAAGATAGGATTGATATACTCCACCCTTCTTCTCCCCCTTCCGATTTTTTTACCTTACTCCATGGTCACTTTTCCACTTTTCCACCCTTAATAGATATATAGAGAAGAGAGGACGAGTTTATTCCTTATAGCTGTATATTTTTTTGGGAGGTTGACCATAATTGATTTAACGAGAAATTGTAAGGAGTGTTGTTTATGTTCAGTAAGAATAAGAAGGAAAAAGATTTGATTAAGAAGATCCAGAAAGCTACAAAAAAGGCAGAGAAAGCTGGAGTGAAATTAGTAAGTATAAAAATTAAATAAAGACGAATATATAAGTTTTGGTTTTTCTAAGTAAGATGTGAGAATTGTAAAAAACAATTTTAACCAACCTTTTAAAGTGAGTACTTTACTGAAGGAAATGGACTTCTCTGACCGGTACAATGGTACTGTAATCCGAGATAAATTTGACAATACTATAGATGATCTGCAAGCAGAAGGTGTAATTAAACAATGGAGATATGTCGATGGTATTGATGAAGATCGGATAAGAAAAATAAATTGGATAAAAAGCTATTGGTCAAAATTGAATGTTCATATCCGGCCAGCTGAATATGTAGTTAAAGAAAATAAAAAGATCATTTCTTCACCGGCCACTTCAGTGCAGAAACTGGAATTTGAGAAACATTAACGAGCAAACTCCGAAAAAAGAGAAAAAGATCCTGGATTCTCCGGACCAGGTTGTCGAGGTATCTTTTGATAACGAACCGGAAATATTTGAGCAGCAATCATTCAGTTTTTCTTCAATGGGAAACTGAACTAACCCCTGAAAATATTAAAAAAATTTTGGCTAGGTTAAATATGAGTATTAGACAAGCAGCTGATGAAATTGGAATAGCTCATACAACTTTGTCTCGATACATTAACAGAGAGAACAAGAGGCAAAATAAGAAGAATGAACAAAAGATGAAAAATTTGTTGGAGCAAAAGTTAGCTATTAATAAAGATAACCATTATAAGTTGAGCTTTCATTTGAAAAACTTCCGATAATGGAGGCTTTTGTATCTCCTTTTGGTTTAAGTGATTCCCTACATCATTTGACCAGGAATTAATCCATAAATGCTAAACGTTTGTTAGATAATTCTCATAGTTTTTTGGACTCGTATCAACACCACGATTTTAAAAGTACATTTTTATAAACGAATAAAGTTGTATATTGATGACCATACTATTTAACATAATTGAATTGAGTATACATGTATACCTTGCACGGAATAATTGTTATAATATGTTTAACAAAGTTTAAGCAATTATCATTAATTACCAATTAATGGAGTTTGCTTAAATGAAAAATGACCGGAAGCACTCCCAATGCTCCGGCCATTAAAATGTTACTATCTATGGTAACTCTTTTTACCTGAAACCTTTTTCAACTTACGCTTGCTGCGTTTTTGAAAAGGTTTCTTTTTATTTGCTTTTCGATCTATAAAGTCTGAAAAGCTAAAGAAAATATTTGCAATAATAGCTATTGCTTCTAGATATTTCATCCAATCGTTCACTAATTCACCACCTTTCTTTCGTAATCTATTAATACCACTCCTTTCTCTCATATTATTATAGGCGGTTCATAGAAAATTATAACATAGATGGTAATCTACATTAATCATATCCTCAAAATACCTTTTTTGATTCAATTCAGGTATCTCTAAATAGTTCACAAACTGCCTTTGAACTCTATTATACTGCAATCCTCCTCCCAATCTAATACTTAGGTAAAACAATACGATTTTTTTTCATCCTGGTAGAAGATAACCGGCAGCTGATGATACCACGCCGGCGACCTTACACTTCTGGCAACGGCCAGGTAGTGTTGCTATGGGAAGGCTTCCGATGCTGCTTGTTTGCCCTACCCTTCCAGGATAACAGTCAGCCCGAGGATACCGTGCCGACGTCGGGCGTTCTCGGAGTACGGCTTGTTCAGCAGTTGCTGGAGACTCCAGGCTGTACTTATGCCTCTTCCTGAATATTTGTCCATAGCGAGGTTCCCGCGCAGGCGACTGGACGCTCCTGACAGATTCCAGGTGCACTTGGAGCTCGGATAGGTCCTGTAGGTGCGGGCAGACCGCCCCCAGTTGCCCCATGAGCACTTCAAAGATAACAGTCATTCTGCGGTGATCGATGCTACCAGGAACGCAATTATGTTAGTAGCTGAAGGAAATGGCCCAACTGTCCCACCCCCTATTTTTTCAATAAAAAAGACAGCAATGAGTACTTTCATTACTGCCTTTAAACCCACTTATCAAAAGATGGTATCCGTAATAGTCCCTTTGATGTTAGGTTTCTATACTTGACTTCACATTTCATTGCTTCATTAAACCAAATATTATTCTGCTTGTCTGTATTGCCGGTTTTTCTTGCCCAATCATAAATTTTTATCCGATCCTTTTTAGGAGCAAACTCCATTACTCCAGCTGCTCTTCCGTCCATAAAGGAAAGATACGCTCCAAATTCACCGTCCCTAATTCCAGTGATTTGTACTGTTTCATAACTATAGTTTATCAGCTTTAACCATGTGTCGGATCTTTTACCGACTTGGTAAAAGGAGTTTCGATTAGCATCCGTTCTTTTTAAGCAGATCCCCTCTAGCCCCCGGTCTTTAATTGCCTGAAAGTACTCTTTGGCGTGGCCTTCAATAAATTGTGTCTTTGCTATCAAAGTATTATCTTCAGGAATAATTTCATTCAAAATTCTCTTTCTCTCCAGTAAAGGTAAAGATGTTGTGTCTTCCCCCTGGTACCTTATCACATCAAAGGCAACGAATTGTACGCCCTCGCTGTTTTTGCTTCTATACTTCTCCATTAGGAGTTCAAAATCCGGTACTCCCATCTCATTTAAAGCAACCAATTCTCCATCTATGATGGTTTAACTATACTATAATAATTACAGGATGGAATGTTTAATATATAACGTTTTATCCTCTTTTTTATTCATAATAT